>CAZTLX010000062.1:0-20417 GCA_964614575.1 uncultured Phycisphaeraceae bacterium
GATATGCGTCAGGCGCACCGCGGTGGCGACCTTGTTGACGTTCTGCCCGCCGGGGCCCGACGACCGCGCAAACCCGATGATCTCCACGTCCTTTTCGGGGATCTCGATCCCGCCGGTGGCCGGGAACTCGGGCACGACATCGACGGTGGCGAACGAGGTCTGCCGCTTGCCCTCGGCGTTGTACGGGCTGACGCGGGCCAGACGGTGCGTGCCCCGCTCGGTCGAGAGATAGCCAAAGGCCATCGGCCCCTTGATGTACAGCGTCACTTCGCTGATCCCCGCCTCGGTGCCGTGGGCCTTGGACACCTCGCTGACATCCCAATCGCACTGCTCGCAGTAGTACAGGTACATCCGCATGAGCATCTCGGCCCAGTCGTCCGCCTCGGTGCCCCCCGCCCCGGATTGGATGGTCAAATAACAGTTCCGCGGGTCGTACTTGCCCGAGAGCAGCGACGCGGTCTCCAGCTTGTCGAGCATCTTCTCAAGCGCGTCGATCTGCGTATCGACCTCGGCCTTGGACTCGGCGTCCTCCGCCTCGACCGCCATCTCCCAGAGCAGGGCCGCATCCTCGATCTTCCCGATCGCCTTGCGCACCGGCTCGGTTTGGGCCCGGATCGCCTTGAGCTCGACGACCACGGCGTTGGCCCTGTCCTGGTTGTCCCAGAACGAAGGCGAGCCCATCAGCGATTCCAACTCGCCCAGGCGTGCCAGCTTCTGATCGTAGTTAAAGAGAGTCGCGGATCGTTAAAATCCGCGCCTCGAAATCTTCCATGATGGCCGGGATATTCTCGTGTTTCATGACAAGGCCTCAGGCCCGGGTCGGGCGGTTGCGTCCAGGTGAATCCGCATCCTAGCACAGTTGCGGCCGACCCCGCTTGCGGCTACGCCGGCGTGATAAAAAAACGCCCACGGCACATCGCCGGGGGCGTCGCTGCTATTCCTGCAAAGTGATCCCCCCGGACCAACCCCCCCCATCACGCCACGCGCTTGCGTCGGGCGATCAGGGCCAAACCGCCGAGGCCGAGCAACGCCAGGCTGCCCGGCTCGGGGATCAACCCCAACGCCGTCGCGGCTTCGGCGAAAGTCACCGACGCGTTGGGGTCCCAGTTACTCGCCATCGACGACAGATCGTATTCATTCACCACGCCATCGCCGTTGATATCGCCGCCCGCCCAGTTCTGCCCCCCGGCCTTCCAGTTCGCGGCCAGGTCGTTGAGGTCATCCTGATCCACCACACCGTCTAGGTTCATGTCGCCGGGCTTCGCGACGGTCACCCACACCTGGTTGCCATCGTACGTCACCGCCAGCGCCTTGCCCGCGGCAAAGAGCACGCCCTGCACCTGATCGAAGATGCCCGAGCGTGCGCTGCTGTCGATCAGCAGCAGGTCGGTCCCGAGCGAGGGGTCGTAGCCGCTTTCGAGCGTCAGCGCCAACACGCCATCGAGCGATGCGCTGCCGCCGACATCGATCTTCCCCGCCGCCGGCGTGACGCTGCCGAGTGTCACGTCCAGCAACGCGCTGGACGCGAGGGTAAAGCTGCCGCTGACCTGCACGAATGCATCGCCTTCGGTCGCGGTTTCGGGGGCGAGGCTGTCCATCTGGGTCTGGTAGTACTGGTCCCAGCTATCGGCGGTAGGCGACCAGAGCCCGCCGACCCGGACCGTCCCGCTGGCATTAACCGATGCGACCTGATGCCGGTTATCGACGCCGTGCGTCCCGCCGCTGCCCGACCACCAGTTGGTGTTGTCCGGCCAGGTGTAGGCGTGGAAGGCGACCCCGCCTCCGGCGGCTACTTCGAGTTTGACGGTAGCGGAGCTTGATGTATTTTGCAGGTAGTAGTTGGCTTCCTGCTGGGTGGCGTCGGAGTTGAACTCGATCCAGCCGTCCTGGATGTCCAGCGTCGTGTTGCTGCCGTAGCCCTGGATGCCGGCGCGGGCGATGACGATCTTGCCGGCACCGGTTTTAGTCAGGGTCGTGTTTGCTTCGGCGCGTTGCGTGCCGAAGCCGACGTGCGGTCCGACCACCGACTGCTCCCAGTAGGTGTTGCTGGAAAACGTCAGCCCGGCCGCGACATCGATCGTGAGGTCGGCCTTCCAGTACACCCCCGCGTCGCTGGTCTGGTCGTTGCTGCGTACCTGCCAGATGGTTGAACGCGACTTGTCGTTCGAGTAGTAATAAGGCGAGTAGAACTGCAACAGGCCGTGGTGCGTGTCGTGCAGCACGCCGGTCTTATCCGTGGTCTGTTTCCAGACGCTGGGCAGGTTCTGGGTGGCGTGGGTGATCAGCGTGGTGTTGTAGAAATAGATCGTGGACATCCCGCCGACCTGCGCCGCCTGCGTGCCCATGTCGGCGTTGAAGCCGGCGTCAAACTCGACGACATGATCCTCGGGCGCATCGACGCCGACGCCGACCCATTCCATCGGGCGGGCGTTGATCAGCCCCGAGGTGTTGTTCTGAATCTGGGCGGAGGACGCGTATTGGATTTTATGCTCGGTGTTGACCAGCCAACTCAGCCGGTCACCCGCGCCGCTGCTATCGACAAAACCCCCAAAGTTCACGATGCCGGGCCCGCCGGCGGTGCTGGTCGTGAAGATGTTGGGCACATCGTACGACCCGTTATAAGTCGAGCCGGTGTTCAGCGTGCCGGGCAGATTGACCGCCCCCGCTCCCGAAGCCAGCAGGACACCAAAGACCACCGGAAGCGAGGTCGAAACAACCGCAGGCCGAGAAATCATGATCACTCCTGTGAAGCTGGAGAACCGAAATCGCGGCCGGCTACTGTATCGACCGCAGGAAGGATTGCTCTTCCCTGCCTACAGGATAACACCCTGATCGGCGATAGGACGAACAAAATCGGGAAAGAAAAGGAAAATAGCGTTCGAGTGCCGAATTAAACCGGCCCGCGGCAGGACACCGCGGGCCGGGACAATGCCAATTGATGGCGATCACCCAAACGCCATCGAACGGCTGGACGCTTGGTCTAGGCTCGATTAGTCGCGCCGCCGACCCAGCAGCGTCAGGCCGCCGAGGCCGAGCAGGGCGAGGGAGGTGGGTTCGGGGATGGTCGCGGCGAATGCCGACACCGCCGCCACGTCGTCTGCGGACACCACCGAGACACTGAGGCTCTCGGATTGGCCGAAGTTGTTCTGGAGGATCGCGAAGTCGGCGATCGAGACGACGCCGTCGCCGTTGAAGTCGCCCTGCGACCAGGTCCCGGCCCCGCCGAAGTTGTTCTGCAGCGCGGCGAAGTCGGCGATGGTGACGCTGCCGTCGGCGTTCGCGTCGCCCGGCAGGTAGCCCGCGAACTCCAGGCCCGCGAGTGAGGTTTCCGTGGTGCCGGCGATGAACCGCCCGCTGGTGATCGTGGCTGTCGTCCCGGGGGCCACGACCACCTGCAGGAAGTTGACCTGCGTGCCGGCCACGGAGATGTTCGCCACGTCATCAATCGACAGGGTGCCGCTGCCGTACGCGCCGGAGAACCCGCCGGGCAGGGGCAGGCCAGCCGGCGGGGTGACCGCCGACATGCCTTCCGAGATAGTGGGCAGCGTTGGCGGGGCCTGCAAGACATCCGACTCGCTGAACAGCAGGTGCGTGTCCCAGTTGATACGGCTCTGGTCGGTCCAGAACGACCCGCCCAGGTCGCTGCCGTAGATCGTTTCGGTCCCGGCGGCCTCGCGGAGTTGCGTTGCACCTTCGAGCACGAACTCGAAGAGGTTGGGGAAATCGACGGTCTGCGAGTCGGCCTGCACAATGTAGCGGCGCAGGCCGGTCGGCGAGGCGAGGCCCTGGTCGGTGATGTTGGCGGTGCCGGCCTCGGCAAGCGGCGCGGCGGTGACGGCCGCAGCCGCGGTGACGATCAATCCACACTTCCACATGGTCAGCCTCTCCGGGGACGTTGGGGGGGAGTGAATCGAGGATCGGGCAAAGCCCCTCCTCGGGTGCATACAGGTGTCTAGAGCGTAGCAGAAAAACGGGAAAAAGCCACTAAAAAAGCCCGGCGGCCGAATGCCGCCGGGCTCATGATGTCATGGTTTCGAGGCCGCGGGGACCCGCAGTCGCGCGGCCGAATCAGGCCGACTTACGACGACGGGCGATCATCGCCAGCCCACCGAGGCCCAACAGCGCGAGGCTTGCGGGTTCGGGGATGATGTTGATCTGCTTGCTTATCGTAGCAGCCTCAGTCGCAATACCTTGGTCATTCTGGAAAACATTGGCGAGAGTATCGACCGCTTGGAGGTTAATATCAATCGTGCTGGTGAATGTGCCTTGAGCCAAGAGCAATGGAGCACCCCAGTCTCCCTGCACTACACCAGTACCTGCGGTGAAATCAATCGCTCCTTCCGATACAAAGCTCGAATCCGTTTGGCCAAAACCATAGATCACGTTTGGCGTCGCAGCAACGGTATCTTGTGAAGCCGTCACAGTCGTGGCATTGGCACCCGAACGAAGGATGGTGAAAGCAATCGGCCCATTGTTGCCGTTAAGGCTACCGAAAGCGATCTGGGGTGCGAGATTCGTGACCGTAGCGATGTCACCGGTCAGTACAATACCGAAGCTAGCAAGGCCGGCATTGTCACCACTGCTCACATCCGCCAGTAAATCAAATGTTCCGGTATTCACATCCGCGTTGAGAATATAGGTGACCGACGCGGCCTGGGCCACACCACCGACCGCCAAGCCAGCGGCCACGACCAATCCGAGCAAACCCTTTTTCATAGTACTAACTCCTTTAAACGTTGGGCACTCGGCAAGGTTTTGTTGCCTGTGCATCGCCTGTCGGTTGCTTACGAAGCCTCCTCGCAAGCGCCTTGGTTTGCCAACTTTGGGACACTCCCTTGGTCTGGCCCGCGACAGACCCTCCGCCGCGGTACGAACAGTTTATACCACTTGAGGCTCAGTGGAAAGTCTTTTCCGTGCTAATGTTGTGTGTGTTTTTCCGTGGATGCGGCCGGGCCAAGGCACCCAGGCCCCCCAGGGCCAGTAGGGCCAGGGAGGCGGGTTCGGGGATCGTGGCGGCAAACGCCGCGACCGCCGCCAGATCGGCCTCGGAGACGGTCGCGGCCCCGGCGCCGAAGTTGTTCTGGAGGATCGCGAAGTCGGCGATGGAGATCACGCCGTCGCCGTTGAAGTCGCCCTGGCCCCAGAAGCCCTTGCCGCCGAAGTTGTTCTGGAGGAGGGCGAAGTCGGCGATGGAGACGGTGCCGTCGAGGTTGGCGTCGCCGCCGATGTAGTCATCGCGGCTGAGGATGCCGTCCACCTCGATGTGGAAGCTGGACATCGCGGCGGTATCGGTGTTTTCCCCGGTCGGGCTGCCGAAGCCGATGATGGTCAGGGTGTTGGTGTTCTGGTCGAAGATCACGTCGGTGGCCCGCTTGAGGAACCACGACTCATAGCCGGTCACGCCCTGATCGGCCAGGAAGGTAGCCAGCTCTTGCGTCCCGTTGATCTCGTCCCAGATGACGGCGGTTTTGCGATTCGCGGTGAAGAACGGCGGGACCAATACTTCCTTATTCCCGGCTCCGACCGCGAACCAGCCGTTCTCGCTGACGCCGAACATCTCGGTGTAGCCGTCGGACTGCCCGCCGCCGGCCGGCGGGGTGAGGAAGGGCAACTGCTGCCACTGGGCGGTCTGGGTGTAGCGGAAGGCGGAGCGGTTGGTGTCCTGGCCGCCGGCACCGTCGCCCCAGGTGCCGCCGACGGAATACTTGCCGTTGTCGGAGATGCGACGGACCCAGCTTCGGCCGTAGTTTGCTGCGCCTTTTGATGTCGTGCCGACCCCTTCGTCATATTGAGCAGTGTGTGTCCCCTCCGGTCCCTGAGACCAACCCACGGCCCGCGAGCCGTCGCCACTGACCGAAACCATAGGCAGGTTGAAGAACCAGTCCTGGTAGCTGGGGTGTGGTGGCAGGTAGGTCGGGGTCGGGTTGTAGCTGCCCCACGGGTCTTCCGGGGTGCCGGAGCCGGTCAGCGGTGCGCCGGGAGCAAAACCCGGGTCGTGCTGCAGGCCGAAGTTAAAGCGGGGGCTCTTGCCGATGTCGGTCGCGGTGGCGCTGCCGACCCCGCCGCTGATGTCCCAGATCGCGCCGGTGCGCCACTGGTCGTTGAGGTACGTAGTGGGGTCGTAATCGGGGGTGACTTTGGGGGTGCCGTCGTTATTGAAGTTCCACCTGGTGGGGTCGTAGGCCAAGTCGTCGGCCCGGCCGTTCTCGTTGGCGACGGCGTTCCAGGGGTTGTAGTTCTGGGCGGCGGTGCCAACGACGGTGGTCCCGTCGGCCGAGACCCCATAGGCCCCGGAGAACCCGGCCGAGCCGGTGAGCCCGGCCAGCGCGGCGGGCGACCCACCACCGGACCAGACCACACCCTGCGCATCGTCGTATTGGCCGGAGGTGGTCATGCCGGAGGTGTTCTCGCCGCCGATATTCGGGTCCCAGATCTTGGTGCCGCTCGCACCCACGATGACCGATCCGTCGGCCGAGACATCGCGGGCGACGCTCTTGGTGTCACCACCGAGCAGGCCGAGGTTGGTGTAGGTGAAGGTGCTGGTGTCCCATTGGGCGGCGGTGGAGGACCGCTCGCCGACGATGATGCTGCCGTCAGAGGAGATGGAATAGACCTTCCCCGAGCCGAGACTAGTGAAGGTGCCGGCGGCGAGGGCCGGGCCGGAGGCGAGGGCGGCGGCAAGGGCCGCGGCGGTGGTCAGGTGCGGAATATTCATGAGGGCAGGCTCCTGTAGCGGGGGTCGGTTGGGGCGGCGGGGTCAAACAAAGTCGAGCTGAGCCGTCCGCGGAAGCGGGCTCGGGGCGGTCAGGCCCCGAGCCCGGTGTTTTTCTCAGCCGCTGCTTCGCCTTGATGCAGCGGCGTGTGGTTTTGATCAGGCCGCCCGACGGCGACGCGCGATCAGCGCCAGGCCTCCAAGCCCCAGAAGCGCGATGCTGCCCGGCTCGGGAATGGTGGTCAGGTTGTCGATGCCGAACTGCACCCGCTGCTGACCGCTGTTTTGTGGTACGCCCCAGCGGACATAGAAGTCGGTACCGTCATCGATACCCAAAGCAGACACGTCGTATGTGCCGCCCAAACCACGCTTTGACAGGCCATTGGCGTCCATCTCGGCGTCGGTGTACCAGCCACGGCCGGTGCCACTACCGATGGCCGCGATGGCCGCATCGATATCGTCACCGCTGATGAGTCCGAGGCTGGAATCGACACCGTCACCAGCTTCGCCGAACGAAGCGATGTTGGTCCACGTCGCGTTATCGGTGCTGACGGCGAGATTAACGAGACCCAGGTAAGTTTTCTGGCTAGCCCAGTCGCCGCGCAAGTGACTGACTTCCACGTCGAAGTAAAGCGTCAAAGCATCAAGGTCACCACCGGTGTTGTTCGTAAAACGAGCGGTCATTTCCACGTTATTGCCGGTGCCCGCATTATTGCCTCGTGAGCCACCAAAAACGCTGAGATTATATTCCGTACCTGAGGGGTAATCGGCTGCGGTACCCGTGTGCGAACCCTCCGCGATGAGTTGGGCATCGCCGCCGCCCGCATAACCACGCTCGGTAAATGCCCAAGAATTCCCTCCGTACGGATTGACATAGGGGTTACGCAAGGAAGTGGCAAATTCCCCGTCTTTTGTCCGCACCGACCACTTTGTTCCGCTCGTCGTGGTACCCGCAACCACGGTGTCGTCATATCCGGCGCTAGTCGCAGTTGGATCCAAATGGCCGACACTCAGATCAAGCAAGCCACCGTTAAAGTCTTCGATCAGTCCCTGACCAGCCCCAGTATAGGAATACGCATCACCCAGAATCGTCTGCGCCTGTGATGTACCGGCCAGACCTAGTGCCGCCGCGGCACCGGTCGCCAAAAACATCTTCCTCACGATTGACCTCTCCATGTGTGTCTCCTTTCGAGAACGGGGGATGAGAGTTAAGAAACCTTGAGATGAGGACACGTCAATCTCCATTTGAGCCAACGGACCTCCGTCACGCCGCGCACGGGCGGCGATTAAACCCGACGCGTGCCCGGCCGCACGGTGGCCTGATTCATGCGATGTTTTGGTTCAAGACACATCAAAAGAAGCATGTCTCGCAAACTCCATGAGCCTTCCGGGCCGACTGGGCAAATCCTGATGCACGATACCGAATCAACCAACCTTCCAATCCTGCGACAAGCCCAGACGCCCCCCGAATTTCCCCAGGAAACTTACCCCCGATATTCACCGCTGCCCCGAAACTCCCATTAATCTACCCTGCTTTAGAGTCAGATCAAATGGTTTTTCGGCTTGTCTGAAAATCAGTTTGCCACGGCGCTTCCATTTTGTCAAGTCCTTGAGTAGGATAATGCGAAAGATTCTTTCGGGACCCGCTTCTACGCGGTCTGAAGGATAAAGGGATGACCAGCGCCGCCCGGAGGCGGCCGCGACCCCGGCTCGGGGGGTCCTCAGACGGGTTGATTTCTGACTCAAGCAAGAATTTTCTCGGTGATACCGGAAAGGCTCGTTCATGTCGCTGCGTGAGACCTTCAACAAAAACCCCGCCCTTATCTCGCTGATCGCCCTGCTGGTGCTCGGCGGTTCGGCGGTGTTCCTCACCCTCAATCACCTGCGTAAGGCGGACGCGTCGGGCCTCGGCCAGCCGGTCTATTTTTACGACCTGGGCACGGGCGAGCGCTTCGTCGGTTCGCTTCGCGACCACCCCCCCATCGAGGCACCATCCGGCCCAGACCAAGGCGTGCGGGTCTATGTCTATGGCTGCGGGTCGTGTGACGAGGCCGACCTGATGAATGTGTATCTCGAGAAGCTCACGCCGGAGGGCAAGGAAGCCGCGATCGCCAAAGCTCCGCTGACGGACATGAAAGACGTGCAGGAGGCGACGCGGCTGGCCGCGGTGATCGCGAACAATACGTTGCATCGTGCCGCGGATGGCGGGGAGTGGTTCCCGGCTCAGAGCGCTGCGGCCAGAGAGTTGCGCCAGAACACGGGCAGGCTCTGCCCCGAGGGTAACGCGATCCCGTGCCGACCGGGACAGAAAGGATTGAGGATTTAAGGATATGACGACGTTGCCCACGACTAAACAGGCCACGGCCACGCCGGCCGCTGCGCCTTGCGGCATCGCCGCAGAACTCGAACAGCAGATCACCCGGACACGCCGCGCACGCCTGCGCTTCGGCGTCCGCGACGAGCACGGCCACTCCGTCGCCGGCACCAAGGTCAGCTACCGGCAGTTGGCGCACCAGTATCTCTTCGGCTGCGCGATCTCCGGCGACCTGGACAGCACCGACTCGGACGAGGTGCGTTATCGGCAGTTCATCCGCAAGCGTTTTAACTGCCTGACCCACGAAGATGCGCTCAAGTGGTATTCGATTGAGAAGCAGGCCGGCGAGCGTCGCTATGCCGACGCCGAACGCGTGTTTGAGTATGCACGGCGAAACCAGATGCAGGTCCGCGGCCATTGCCTGCTCTGGGATCGCGAGAAGTTTGTGTCGCGGCAGCCCTGGTTGCAGACGCTGACGGAGCACGAGCTGCGCGACGCGGTCCGCCGACATGTGAGCCAGACGACGCAGCGCTTCCGCGGTCAGGTTGTCGGCTGGGATGTGGTCAACGAGATGCTCGACCCCTCGGCGGGGTGGTATGGGCAGAAGCTGGGCGAGGGCATCTACCGCGACATCTTCGCGCTGGCGGCCGAGCATGACCCGGGCACCCCGCTGTTCGTCAACGAGTGGGGCGTGCTGGGGAACCCGACAGAAACCCAGCGGATGATCGACCTGGTCAAGCGGCTGCAGGACGCGGGCGCGAACGTCGGCGGGATCGGGTTGCAGGAGCACGCGTGCCAACGCATCCTGCCCGAAGACGAGCCGACCCCCGCGTCCCTCAAACACCCGCGCATCACGCCGGAGCAGGTCTGCGAATCGCTCGATCGCCTGGCCGAGTTAGGCCTGCCTATCCACCTCACCGAGATCAGTTCGCAATCGGACGATCCGCGCCTGCGGGCGGCGGGCCTGACCTGGATCCTGCGCTTGAGCTTCGCGCACCCGGCGGTCGATGCCATCACCCTCTGGGGCTTCTGGGCCAGGCGGCACTGGCTGGGCGACACGGCGGCGATGATCGATGGCCAGTGGCAATCGACCGCCGCGGGCAACGCGCTGGATCACCTGCTGCTGGAACGCTGGCGGTCAAGAGGCGACTTGAAGACCAACCGCGACGGCCAAGCCGCGTTCACCGGCTTCGCCGGCCGCTACGAGCTGCTGATCACCACGCCCGACGGCCAACAGCATCGGCGGGTCACCGAACTCGACGGCGAGCCGGTTGACTTGGTGCTCTGACCGCCGGGACCGACCTGTCACGCCAGTCGTCGATCCGCGATCAGCCAAGCCGGAGGTATGGCCACAGGACGGCAGATCAACGCGCAGAAAACTCGCGTGCGAAAATAAAGCCCGCCGAACCTGGGGCTCGGCGGGCGATTGAGTTTCATTCGATGGCACGGCCGCGAGAGCCGGCAGAGCACCGGGGCTTTACTTGGCCGGCACGAGATAATAGGTCTTGCTCTGGCTGCCGAACGCGGGGCCGTCGGCTACCTGCGACCCGTCAAAGGTTGAATTGACGATAAACTCTTGTTGCTTGAAGGTCCGGGCGCTGCCGTCGGCAAACACGAAGTTCGCGCTGCCGGTGCCCGCTTCCTGGGTCAACCATCCGTTGACATTGCCGGTGTTGAGGCTGTAGTTGATCGGCGTGCCTTCCGGGTTCTGATGGCGGAATGCGGCCTGCCCCATATCGCTTTCGCCGACAAGCTCGGACGCCCCGCCGAAGCTGGTGAACGTCGCCATGCTGGTGTACATGCTGTCGCCCGCCATCAGGAGGTTGCTGGCCGGCTTGTCGCTGCGGATGTAACGGATAGGCAAGGGGTCTGCTTCCGTGGCATTGACCGCCATGTTCCACGTGCTGACCGGGCTGACCGACATGTGGTTTGCGGCCTGATCGATCGGCGAGATGGAGCGGCCGTCGAACTCCGGGCAGCCGATGCCCAGGTCGTTCCAGATGCTCCACAAGCTGCCGGGGTTATTCGGGTCTTTGCGTTCCGAGTAAGCCGGTGTTGCCGAGTCAAACGCCCAGGTCGGCCGTTCGATCATGTAACTGGACACGATCGGGTGCCAGGTCCTGGGGTTCAGGTTGCGGCCGGTTTTGGTGATGTTCTGCACGGGATAGCCATAGTCCGCCTCGTGCGCAGCGTTGGCGACCCCATACCCGTGCTGATTTGCCAGGCACTTGATGTTGCGAGCCGTCTGACGCGCGGCCCCCAGCGCCGGCAGCAGGATCGCGATCAACAGCGCGATGATGGAGATAACCACCAGCAGTTCAATCAGCGTAAATCCAAGAGAGGTTTGACGGCGGCTCATGTGATGACTCCTTCGTGAAGCTGAAGACGAATTCGCGGGCCTTGCAGAGCCCGACCTGTTCTGATCATGTGTCGCCGACATGCATCGGCGCAAGAAGCATTCTTCTGCTATTGAGCATATCCGGAGCCAACCCCTATTGCAATGTTGTTGAACAGAATATTTTTTTCGCCTGTAACCTCGCTCACGTTTTCGCTCAAGAAAATCCCCGCCCACGGCTCAAGGCAGCTTCCGATAACGGGTCCGGGCGAAGAAACCGAAAAACGTCTTTAAGATGCTTATTTGAAGTGATTAACAGCAAACCGGATGACCGTAAAAGCGTTGACTGGGATCGTGAGATCTGTATGAACGGCGGCCACTTGGCGGAGACCGGACCGGGGACTGCTCCGCTTGGATATTCGCTACCTTATCGGCGTCTCGGTGTTAAGTCTGTATTGCAATAGGATATACTCGACCTCACAAGTCCGCCCGTCGCGGGCTATCCGGCCGGCCCCGGTTCGCGGGGCAAGTGCCACACCCATCACGCTTCACTACAGGAACGCCATGCGAATCACCGCCCCATTGTTCTGCCTGTTGCTTGGCTCTCTCTCAGTCGCGGCCCCTATGCATGCTCAGGAAGCTGCGGCAATGCGACCAACCCACGAAGCTCCGCCGCCGGAAGCCGGAGATGCCCCCGCCGCCCGGCCCGCGAGCTATCCCGATGAGACGGGCTTTGCGGCCCGCCGGTTGCGGCTGGCCCGGGCCTTGGCGTCGGTCGATCTGTCGCGATGGCGGACCGGATACTTCGAACACGGCAACGACCCGGGTAAGTACCTGCCTTTGCACGTCATGGCCCGCCTGTCGCTGGACCCCAAAGACAAAGATGCGTTGCGCTACATCAATGACGAGCGCGCGCCGTCGCAGCATTTCCATTTCGTCATGGTGAATTGGGCGCGGTTGATCCCGATGTTCCGCGATGCCCTCACGGAGCAGACGATGACGCGCTTCATCGAGCACGCCGGCCGCGCGGATGCGTACACCCGAATCGGCGGCAAGGGAACCGAGAACCACAAGGTGATGGAACTGGCCGCGGGTGTCGTCCTGCCCGATTACCTGGATGCCGACACGCTCGCCAACCGCCCCGCCGCCGAAGCGCAGCAGAGCGGCAAGGACTGGCTGCGGTGGTATGTGCGCAACTTGTACCACGTCGGACAAAGCGAGTGGGACAGCTCCACCTACCTGCTCTTCGACATCAACGCGATGCTCAACATCTACGACTTTTCCAAGGATGAAGAGTGCCGGCTGCTAGCCCGCGCGGCGCTCGACTGGTATCTGACGATGTACGTCGCCAAGTACACCCACGGCACACACGCCGGGCCCAAGGAACGCGGCTGGACAGATGGCCCGATGCACGCGATCACCGACACCGCCGGGTGGCTTTGGTTTGGCAGCCGCACCGAACCGAGCGACAAACAACTGGAAAACGCCCGTTACGCCTTCCACGCGGCGCTCAGCGCTTATCGACCCAACGCCGTGATCTTCCGCATCGCGTCACGCGACCTGCCCGAAGAAACGTTCGTCGTGCGCAGCAGCAAGCCGAACTACTGGCACGGGCTCAACTCGGCTCCGCTTACCCCGGTCGCCAACATCAGCCAGGAGCAACTGCTCGTCCACCACGATTACACGCTAGGCACGCTGTGGTACGGCGAGGATTTCTGCACCCAGCTCACCCGTCATCAACTCGTCGTCACCAACCCCGACGGCACAACGTATGCGCTCACCGGTTCACAGCCCGGGACCTACCGCGGGTCGAACGAGTTCGATCCGGCCCAGAAAATCCACACACGCTGGACCGCCGGGCAGGGCACGCACATCGTCCGCCCGGACCACACCGTCGATCCGGTCACCGCCGCAGCCTATGTGCAATACGCGCAGGTGGATGGCACCGTGGTCTGCATGGCCGAAATCCCCCACGGCGACGAAAACCCGTTCACGTACTACACCACACCCGTCGAGCCGACCCGCGCCGGTGAATGGTATGTCATGGACCTGGGTGCGGCCTACGCCGCAATCTTCCCGCTCAGCGCAACCGTTGAGCATGGGCCGGGCGATGAGAAATTCAAGCAGCCGGTGCTGCGCTTCCCCGCCATGCGCAGCGGCTGGGTGCTGCATGTCGTTCCCGCCAAGCGCTACCGCGATCTGGATGCCTTCAAAGCGTGGCTGGTCGAGCAGAAGATCGACCGTGAAGGTTTTGAGCGTGGCATGGTGCTGGACGTCACAACTACCGACGGCCGGGCGGTGCGCATGGCCTACGCCCGCGGCGCAGGCGCAGCACGCACGACGATCGATGGCCGGCCGGTGACCCTTGCCGACTGGCCGCTGTACGAATCACCCTACATCAACCATACACCCGGCGTGCTGAGCGTCAACGACGGCCGGGAAGGTTTCGTGATCGACTTCACCGGTGAGCAACCGGTCTATCGCCCCTGGAACCCGACCGGGGTGTTGCCGTGACACCAATGCGGTAATCTCGCCGGCATGCCCGACGCCCGCCCCAATATCCTGCTCATCATGTCCGACGAGCACGACCCGGCGGCCGCGGGGTGTTATGGCGATCCGCTCGTGCGAACGCCGCACCTCGACGCCTTGGCGGAGCGCGGCGTCAGATTCGATGCGGCGTATTGCAACTCGCCGTTGTGCGTGCCCTCGCGGATGAGTGTCACGGCGGGGCAGTACATCAGCCGGTGCGGCGGGTGGAGCAACGCGTGTCGATTGGCCTCCGATGACTACCCCTCGCTGCCGCAGGCGCTCAACGCGGTGGGGTATGAGTCGTACCTCTGCGGCAAGCAGCATTACCACCGCACCCACCGTAACGGGTTCACCGACATCTTGCCCGACAGCAATAGCCGCCAGGGCGACAACCGCGGCCATCACGACGGCCGCGGCGGGCGGCGGGCGGCCGAAAGCGGGCAGTTGAACGTGGGCACCTGGCAAAAGCGGAGCGATGAGTTTTATGCCGCCGAGCACTCGCGCGTGCTCGAACACGACCGGGCGGTGACCCACACGGCCCGGGGGTTCCTCGCCGGCCGGCATCGCGACGACCCGCCGTTCTTCCTGTTCGCGGGCTACGTCGCGCCGCACTTCCCGCTGATCGTGCCCCCGGAAATAGCAGCACATGATACCGGTCGCACCCCGCCGCCGATCGGTCGGCCGAACTGGGAGCCAATCGTTGAGGGCGTCGGGCCGCTCAATGAGCAACACCTTCGTCGCGGATTCGGGCTGATCGGCGCGGAGGTCGAGACCGAGCGCAAAGGGCGCGACCTGCACTGGGCGCTGACCGATTGGTTTGACGGCGAGGTCGGCAAGCTGCTCGACGCGCTGGGGCGCAGCGACGTCGCGGACAACACGGTGGTGATCTACACCTCCGACCACGGCGAGAACAAGGGCGATCACGGGCTGTGGTGGAAGAACTGCATGTACGAGCACGGGGCAAGGGTGCCGCTGATCGTGAGCTGGCCCGCGCGCTGGGCGGGCGGGCAGCGGCGGACCGCGGCCTGCTCGCTGGTCGATCTGGTGCAGACGCTGATCGAACTCGGCGGCGGCGAAGCGCACGAGCCGATGGATGGCGACTCGATGCTGCCGTGGCTCGATGATGCGGCGCACGCGTGGAAGGACTTCGCGCTGAGCGAGTACTACGGCCACAACGTCGCCTCGGGCTTCACGATGCTGCGGCAAGGCAAGTGGAAATACATCTACCACGCACGCATCGATGAGAAACACGGCCCGGAGCGGCAATTGTTTGATCTGGAAAACGACCCGCAGGAGTTACATGATCTGGCGAGGGAGGCGGCGCAGGCCGGAAGGATGGAGGCGATGCACGCGGCGATGGTGGCACAGCTGTGCGAGGAGCCGGAGGCGATCGAGGCCCGGTGTCGGGCGGAGCAGGCGGTGGGGTATGCGGATTGAGGCCCGCCCGCGGTCTATCCCGCCCAAGCTCCGCTGCGCATGGGCGGGCTTGTTGGGTGGGGTGACGTTTAGAGGAGGAGAGCTGATTGGGGTTCGACTTGTTGGGGCAGGTCGAGGGTTTTAAGGTCGTCGGGGTAGATGGCGGTGGTTTGTTTGATTTCGAGGGTGGCGTCGGCGTGGCCTTCGGCGTCGCGCGGGATGGTGACGCCATTCGCTTCGAGCCAGCGGGCGGCGCGGTCGGATTGCAGTTGCTTGCTCGATGCGGGCGAGTCCACCTCGATCTGGCCCGGGAGGTCGGCGTTCTTGATCGGGGCGAACTCATCGACGCGGTCGGTCTCGTAAATGATCGACATGTCAGTCAACGGCAGGGCATCGAACACAAACGTTTCCAACTTCACCGCGTTGGGCTCGGCGGGCACCACCGTCCGGCTCTTCGCATCGTCGTAGTACGCCACCTTCTTCTCCGCGCGGTTCCACGGCAGGCGGAAGCCCTCGGCGGCGGTGTTGAGCGACTCGATGAAATCGACACGGATCGCGTGGATGGCGATCGACCCGGCGCGGAAACGCAGCTCGCCCCCGGAAGTGCGTTGCTCGGCTAATTCGTCCGGGAGGTTGGAGTATTCGATCACGGTCATCTTGCCATTGACGAGGCAGAAGTTGCCGAGCTTTTCCTTGGGGAAGGCTTTGGGCAACATCTTGGAAGACATCTGGGCCTTGTCGATGGCGTGGAGGCCGAGGAACAGCGGGTCGATGACGCGGACCAGCGGGTTATCGACCTGGACGTAGGAGACGTGCTCGATGCCGCGGTTATTCATGTCGGCGATCGCGCCGCTGGTCCACAGGGCCTTGAGCGATCCGCCGTGGCCGTTGGGCGAAAGGGCTAATGAATCTTTTGCTTCGAGCAGCACCTTGGCGGTGTTGAGATCGATGGCGGGGAACATGGCCTGGGGGAAGAACATGAGGTTCGCCGGGTCGAGGCCGAAGTAGTTCTGTTCTTGGAAAAAATCTCGGGTGGGCGCATCGTTGATGGGGCTGGTCATGATGTACCAGGGCACCGTGCAGCCGAAGCGGTTCTGGATGTTGTGGAGGTACTCGGCGAAGCAGGCGAAGAGCGGCAGGCCGCGGATCGGCGTCGCGGGGTAGCAGCCCTTAGGCCCGTCGTAGCCGAGGCGCGAGCCCTGGCCCCCGGCGACGGTGAACGCGGCGACCTTGCCATCACGGACGAGCTGTTCGCCGAGCGTGCGGGCCTCGGCGTACTTGGTATCCAGATCGTCGGTGGGCACGTATGGGTACCACGGCGCGGGCTCGATGTGTTCGGGCATGGTCCACATGGGCTTTTGCCTGACGTGCGTCTGGATGAGCCGTGCAACCTCGGGCCAGTCGATGCCCTCAATCTGCGAAAGCAGCGCGTCGCGCTGCGAGTCGTTCAGCTCGTCGTAGTAGCGCAGCACGTGGGCTTGATCGATCGCGTCGAAGGACTGCTGGGCGGCGGTGTAGCGGTCTTGTAGGCTGGGCATGATTTGTAATTTCGATTTGGGATTTTTGATTTTCGGTTTTCGATTCCGGAGGGGCACTTCGTGCCGCCCGCTAAACGTCCACGCCGCTCTGCCAGACCTTGTGGCCGATGAAGAACGGGCCTAGTTTTTCGAGCCAGGTGGAGGTTTGTTTGGTCTTGCGCATGGTTTCAACGATTTTGGAGAGCGGCGCGAGTTTTTTGCCCATGAGGCCGATGACAAAGTCGTTGTCGGCCTGATCGAGGCCGTGGCACGCGAGGCGGATGTCGTGGGCGAGGTCGGCGGAGCCGAAGCTGAAGCCGATCTTGCCGTGCTCCATGAGGATCTCGCGTTGTTCCTCGGCGGGTAGTTGTGTGAACGCGCCTTTGCGGCGCAGCGGATACCAGATCGCCCAGGGCCAGCCTTGTTCGAGGAGATGGCGGCGTGGGCGTTTGAGCAGTGTCTCGTCGAGGTCCGGCTCGTAGCCGAGCGAATACGTCCGGCCGAGCATGGTGTAGCCGGGCCGCGGGGTGAGTTCCGTGAACGGCCCGCTTTGCAGCACGCTTCGCAGCGTCGTCGCGAAATCGGCGGGGTCTTCGGTGGCGGTGACCAGCGCGACGCCCAGTGGATCGTTGACATCTTCGTAGAGCACGGCGTCGAGGCCGAGGCCCTGCAGATCATCGATCAGCGGCTTGGTGGTGCGGCAGCCGGTCCAGGCCAGCAGTTGCATGAACAGCCGCCGGTCGGATGCGGCCCCCTGCGACCCCTGCTCACGGATATCGATCGGTTCGGCTTGCGGTCGTTGCATGAGGTGCAGTTTAACGGGGCGGGCGGGACAAGACAGGGGCACTTTGTGCCACCCGCTAAACCGCCCCACGCCCCTTGTCGCGCTTTCATCCACGCTGCGCCAGATAGCGCAGCACCCCCACGCCCACGCACGCCGCGGTTTCGATCCGGAGCACGTTAGGCCCCACGGACCAGCGCTTGGCACCCGCGTTGTCCGCTTCGTTGAGCTCCTGCTCCGTCAGCCCGCCCTCGGGCCCGACGATCAGCATCACCTTCCCCGACTGCCGCAACACCCCCGGCAGGTCGCTCAGCGCCTCACCCCGCGGGTCCATCACCAGCTTCAGGTCCACCTGTTCACGCAGCACCTTGCCCAGTTCGACCGGTGCCGCGACGCGCATCAGCCACGGCCGACCACACTGCTTGGCCGACTCGACCGCCAGCTTCGCCAGCCGCTCCACCTTGCCCTCGCGCGGATCGACCACGCTGCGCGAGCTGAGCAGCGGCACGAGCAGGTCGGCCCCGGCCTGGCTGAGCATGCTCACCATCGTGTCGGCCAGCGGTCCCTTGGGCAGGGCCGAGGCAACGGTCAGCCGCGGGCTCGGCTCGGGGTGCTCCTGCACATCCGTCACCCGGCACCAGGTGAAGCCGGTGTCGAAACCCAGCACCGTCGCCCGGCCGAGAAGCCCCTCGCCGTTGAACAGCTCGACGGTGTCGCCTTCCTTGCCACGGAGGACTTTTCGGAGATGGCGGGTTTGCTCTTCGTCGAGCATGGCGCGGGATTCCGATAACCGCGGGTGCGGCAGGGCCGGGCAATAGAAGCGTGGGAGGCGGGTGGCGGGCATGGATTGCTCGATGGTACGTGGGATATCCCGCCGAAGCTCCGCTGCGATGCGCATCGGCGGGCTTGTGTGTGGGGGCCCGGGGTGCGGGGGCGATAAAGCGGTGTGGGGTTTGGGCTTGAGTTGGGCGGCTTTGGGGTCGATAAACGGTTGTGAGGTCTGGGCAAATCCCGGCCGCGGACGAGCGGCGGAGGGAGCATGCCAAACCGTTGGCCGGTCGGCCAGCGTGATCGGCTTCGTGGTTAATCAATCGTGGATGGCAGGCCGCTGTGACCGACAAAGCTCCACAAACCGCTGAAGCCGCCGCCGACCCGGGCATCGACCTGGAGCAGGAGCTCAATGCGCTGCTGGGCCAGATCGAATCGGCCAACGCCGCAGCCGCGGCGGACGGCGACGCGGCCCCGCGCAGCGCCGCCGAGGCCGATGCGCTCGATGCGAAGGTGGCTCAACTCGCCGCGCCGGACGGTGCGGACGATACCGCGGATGAGGTACTCGCGGGCGACTTCGACACCGCCGAACAGGCCATCAGCCAGGGCGACGATCCGCTCGCCGACCAGATCCAGGAGCTGCTGGACGAAGCCAAAACCAAATCCCACGCGAAGCCGGGAGCAAACGATGGGGCGAGCATCGGCGAGCTGGACCAGATGCTCGCGGCCGGTGCCGATGACGCCGTGGCTGGCGAGTTTGAATCACTAGACGAAGTGATGGGCGCTGCGCCACCCGCATCGGTGATAGCGGCGGCGAATGACGGCCGGGAAGCGCTGGAAACCAACGCGGAAGACGCGTTCGCTTCGCCGGAAGAGGTGATGAAGGAATCGTCCTCAGACGCGGCCGGCGATGCGCAGGACGTTGACGCGGACGCGTACGCCACCGTGGAGCAGGTCGCGCAGGATCAAACGCCGGCCCCCGCCCCCGTGGCCGCCGTCAAAACAAAGCTTGAATCGGGACCAGCCCCCATTGAGCAAGAGGACGCACCCGCCGAGCCGCCCGACCGGCCGAAGCGCGATCTCCAGATCGTCCTGCGTGTGAATGGCGAACGCCTGCGTCGCACCTGCGCCCGGATCAATCGCCCGCTGGGCAAGTATTCGCCCGACATCCGCAACACCATCGGCTACGTCGGCCTGGCGACGCTGGCCAATGCCGTGGTGCTGATTCTTTATGGGCTGGTGTTCTGATCCGCCGCGGCTTAATACCAAAGCCCCGATCAATGGCCCGGGCGGGACTCGAACCCGCACTGGATCGATTTTAAGTCGACTGCCTCTGCCGATTGGGCTACCGGGCCGCCATCGCGATTGTATCGGTTCAGAGCGTCGAGATGTGTTGGCTCAATCACGTCCGAAATCAAAGATGCTTTTTTCGCGGCTTGCCCAGTAGCCATCGTCGCCATCCACCGCGAACGGGTCGTCCGGTTTGGGGGTGGGCTGCTTGGCACGCGGGTCCTCGACGATCGAGATGCCCGATGATTCGCCGTCACCTTCCGCGGGTGCTTCGCGTTCGGGGGTCTTGCCCCACAGATCATCATCGGCGAATGGGTCGCGAGGCCCGGGGGTCGGGTTCGTGTCCGCCTGCGCGACGGCCTCGGGCCTGGGTGCCAAGCCGATCGGCTCGGCATCCACTCCCAGCGCGGCCAGCTTCTGGTCCACCGCCTTGGATAAACGCTCCGCCTCGGTAAACGCCTCGGCCTCGGCCGAAAACGCCTCATCGCACCGCGCCAGCAGGCTGCGCGCCTTGGCCGTCCCGCGGCGTTGACTCAACTCGTTGCTCGAGGCCTCGGCTTGTTCGAGATACCACGCCGCCAGTTGCAGGCACTGCTCGGCAGAGAGGTCCGGCGCGGGCTTGGCGGCCAGATTCAAGAGCACCGCCTCGTCACCGCTCAGGAACGCCGCCTTGTAGGGCTGGGCCAGGGCCGGGGCATCGAAGACCATCAGGTACAACCGACCCAGTTCGGCTTTGGCGGTGGCATTATTCGGAT
>CAZTLX010000063.1:0-20167 GCA_964614575.1 uncultured Phycisphaeraceae bacterium
AAGTACCCCACCCCCGCCCGCATCCGCGTCAAGGGCGGTGAGCAGAGCATCACCAACAGCACGGTCGGCGGCCGCTCCGCCGCGCTGATCCGGGTCCATGCAGGTGAGGATGTAGTGGCGAACGCGGAGCAGATCGAGCCGGATGTCATGGACGATGGCGGCGTACCGTTCTGGAAGGGCAAGAACGAGAACGATCAAGCCAGCACCTATGTGGACAAGGCAGGCAACACATGGTCGGTCATGGCCCTGGGCGGGACGCCGGACATCGAGAAACCGGACAACTGGCAGCCGCTGCGGTGGAACGCCGCGGCCCAACGCTGGGAAGGTGCGGCGCTGGCGGATAAGGCCCCGGGCTACGACAAGCAGCGCACGCTGCGTGGTCGGCCCGCCGGGGGCAAACTGGTCGGGCTTGTCTTCGAGCCCAAGGCCGCGGGCGATTATGCGATCATGGGCCGAGCCGTTGCCGAAACCTGGGGGCCGGACGGCCCGGTTCGTGTGGTGGTGCAGGTCGTCGCCGCGGACGGCCAAGGTCGTGCGCTGTTCGATCAAACCGTGCCCAATCGCACAGCCATCACCTGGCCCGACCACGAGGGGCTGGTTGCGATCAAACTGGCGGAGGGCGAGCGGTTGCTGATCGCTTTCGCCTCCGAGAAGGGAGGCACCGCGAACCTCAAACTCGCACCCGATGGCCATGACCCGACCGTCATCGCCCCCGCCCCCGGAAGTCCAGCCCCCGTCAACCCCTGAGCAGCACCCGCCGTTTGCACACCGTCGGCACCCTCGGTTCGCATGTGGACCCATGCATCTGAAGGTGCGGCTCGATACTCTCAAGGACCAACCATGAAACCCCGCCACACGCTGCGCTGTTCCCCTCTCCTGTTCACCCTCGGCCTCGCCGCCTGCACCATGGCCCAACCCCAACCACCCACCACCGACGCCGAGCCGATGCTGCCGCCCGACTCGGCTTATGTCGTGGTTGATGCCGACGGCCACCTGTCGGTCGATGGGCGGCGACAGCGTTACTGGGCGGTGATCGGCAAGATTTACGCCGACAACCCCGCCGGCACCGATGCGCTGATCCGGCGATTCCAAGACATGGGCTTCAACAGCGTGCGGATGTGGGATGGTTTTGTCGAAGGGGACTACACCCCCGGTGACGGCTCCAAGATGGACCAGGCCGACTACTTCATCGCCAAGGCAAAAGAGGCGGGCTTCCGCATCTGGATCGCGGGGATGAACCGCGTGGGGGATGCCCGGCCCGATGACGTCGCAATTCTTGACGATCCCGAGACCGCCGAGGCGTGGGCCGCGGCGATCGCCGAATTGTCCGAGATCAAAGACGGCAAGGTCACCAAGGGCCGCGGTCTGCGCCCGAGCATCGAGAAGATGTGGGACCCCCGGATGGAAGCACTGCTGATCCGCGACATGACCGCCATCGCCACGCACCGCAACCAATACACCGGCCTGCGCTGGTGCGATGACCCGGTGTTCGCGGTGTGGGAAATCTCCAACGAAGAGTGGTGGATGCGCAAGATGGTGGCGGGGCAGTGGCAGAAGCTGCCCGCGTTCTTCCGCAACAGCCTGATCAGCAAGTGGCAGGATTTCCTGCGGCAGAAGTACGGCAGTCAGACCGAGTTGACCGAGGCCTGGGGCGGGCTGCTGGAGGGCGAGAGCCTGGAGCAGGGCACGGTGCTGCTGGTGCCGATGGCCGGGAAGACCAACGTCTCCACCGCGATCGGCGATGCGAACCCGCAGGCCAAGGCTGCGCTCGAGTCGCTCGAACAGGACTACAGCCGGGACGACTTCTCGCGCCTGCGCGGGGCGGATGTGCTGGAGTTCTTCATGGGCCTGCAACTGGCGCACAAGCAGCGCGTTGCCGCGGCCATCAAACCGCTGGGCAAGAGCACGCGGCTGTCACCGATGATCTACGACACCGGCATCGGCTATGAGATCCAGAGCCAATACCTGCACCAGAACGCCGAGGCCGTCGCGCACGACGCCTACGTCAACGGCACCGGCCCCACGCTGGAAAGCCGGCTGCCGGAGGTAGACAAGCAGCCCAACGAACACCAGCGCAAGCGGGTCCAGCAGGAGGCCGAGCGCATCGCCGCCAATGAGGGGCGGTGGGTCAACTGGCTGCTCAAGCCGCCGGGCATCAGCCAGGGCGTGCCGTGGCTCGAGCACAACCGCGTCGAGGGCAAGCCGTTCCTCTGCTACGAAACGCAGATCCAGCAGCCGGCCAAGTACCGCGCCGACTTCCCGCTGCGCTTAGCCGCGCTCGCGTCGATCCAGGACTGGGACTGGGTCTGCTGGCACTACTTCGGCGGCGGGGCAGAGGACCGCGTCGCCGAGGACCCGCGCCACTTCGACAAGCCCATGGACATCACCACCGGCAGCCACCCCCAAGGCTACCACTTCACCTACGACGAGGTCCAGAACAGCATGATGCGCGCCGCCGGCCACATGTTCCGCGGCGAACTGCTCGACCCCGCAACCGACCCCACGATCTTCATCTACGGCCGCAACTCGCTCTACGACCCCGCGAGCATGGACTACGGCGGCAGCTACGGCGACGCCGGGCTCGACATGATGCAGACCGTCTATCAGCACGGCGTGCGCATCCGTATCGACCCGACCCGCGAAGACGACCAGGTGATCGGCCCCGTCGTCAGGTTCGAGGACCGCAACACCCACAACCCCTACACCCCCTCGGACCAGATCATCTTCGACTGGAAGAAGGGGTATCTCAAGATGGACGCTCCGGGGGCGGTCGCCTTTACCGGGTTCATGCAGGCCGTGGGCGATGCCGTGCGTTTCGAGCACGGCGTCGAGCTGCGCGACGTGCGGGTCCACAACCCCGAGGGCATCTACGAGCCGATCGACGAGCGCAAGTACATCGCGTTCTCGCTTTACAGCGAAGACGGCAAGCCGCTTGATGAGGCGGACCGAATCTCGCTCTCACTGGTCAGCACCAGCTTCAACAGCGGGTTCAATATCGACCCGCAGACCGGCAAGGTGACCCGCGGCGAGCTGCCCGTGCTCGTCGCCCGGGTCGCCGGCGAAGTCCACTGCCCCGCCCTCGACGGCATGACCTACACCCTCCGCGACTGGCACCTGCAGCCGCTCGGCACCGGCGTCGTGACCGACGGCATCCTTCGCGTCCCGAACGACCAGCCGGTGTTCGTCATCGAGCTGCGGCGGGACGGAGACGCCACACCATGAACCGACGACCGTTCTGCGGAGCCACCGTGCTCGGGGTCGGGCTGGGCTGCTGGCAACTCGGCGGGGACTGGGGGCGGGTGGATGACGAGGCCGCCCGCGCGATCCCGGCCGCGGCGTACGACGGCGGGTGCCGGCTGTTTGACACCGCCGAGGACTACAGCGTGGGACGCAGCGAGCGGCGGATCGGTCGTGTTCAATGCCACCGACACCTCGACCACGCACTTCATGCGGCCAAGCGCCGGGTGCTCCTGTCGTCTTAAATCGATTCCGTAGTGCAGGCCGGGTGGGGCGCGAGGGGGTGGCCCGGAAAGGAGCAAGCTCCGCCGGTACTTGCTGCGCCGCTGCCGGACAGACCACGCGAGGAGCCGTCGGGTCAGCGCAGCATGAGGTAGAGCGTGTTGGGGGGCAGCGTGATGACGGCCCGGCCGTCTTCTCGGGTGATGGGGACCTGCTCAGCGGCGTAGCCGTTGGGGTCCAGCCGCGTCGCGCAGGTGAGGTTGTCATTGGTGAGGGTAAGGCGGACCCGGGTCTGTGCGATCTGAAACGGAGGCTTGCCGGTGAGTTCGATTCGGCGACGCGGTTCGGGTCCCGCGGCATCGATCGGCGTCGTCGTCCAGCCGGTGAGGCGATTCGTGGTGCCGACCTGCACCAGCAGCCTGGCGGACTCGGCGATCGGGCGATCATCGAGCGCGACAACCTGTACCGTGGCATACGCGTTGTCCGATTCGATGAGGACATCGCTCAGCTCGAAGCGCCCGCCCGCGGCGTCGAGGAATCCGCCGACGCCCTGGGCCTTGGGCGTATCGATCGTCAGCAGCCCCGCGTCCCAGTTGAGCGTCAACTCGCCGGTGTTCGACCGGACGGCCGAGCGATCGCGGTCGATGTACGCAGAAAGATCGGCGACGTGGTCGGGCTGGGCGGCCTCATCAAAAGACAGATGCACCGGCCCGATGAGGAACGCCAGCCGGCTGACGTCCGCGACCGTGTCGGCGGATGTTTCACGGCGATCGACCAGGTCACGATTCGGATCGAACGTCTCGGTCTCGGCGATGATGGGTGAGGTGCGTTGCCACAGTTCATCGAGGTGGCGCGACTCGCGCACGATCGGCTCGCCGGCCTTGAGGTAGCCGAGGCGATAACTCAGCGCGTTGGCGGGGAACATGCCCTGGATCATCGGCACCGCGGCGCTCCATTTCTCCAGCGCGTAGCCGCGGTCGTCGCCGGGCACGACATGCCACCACTTGCGGCGGGGGTCGCGCAGCCAGTCGGCCTCGCCGTGCGCGAACCAGTAGAGCGAATCAACGCCGGTGAGCGACAGATATGCCGCGGCGAGCATCGGGCCTTCACTCTGGTAGAGGTTCGGGTTCACCCAGGTGCTTTCGGTGATGAGCATCGGATGGCCGACAACCTGCTTGAGGTTGGTCGGTAGCTCGAGCGGGTGGTGCAGCAGCGAGCGGTTGACGATGGTGTGCCCGGGGTCGATGCGGTAGCCGTTGTTCTGGCCTTCGTGCCTGCCGCCGGCGTAGCGATTGACGGCAACGATGTCGGTGGCGGTGTAGGTCCAGCGCTCGACATCGTCGAGCGTAAGTTTGTCGGCCGACTTCCAGTTCATCGCGTTGGTGAGTTGCCGGCAACCGAGGTCCTCACGCAGGTAGCGGTCGATTTCGGCGTAAAAGCCGTGTTGCAGCTCGGCGGTGAACCGCAGTTGATCGGCGATGCGCTGCTGCAGGCCGCCCTTGCGCGGCTGGGTCAGTTCCCACGGCCCGAGCATCGCGATGACACCTTCGTCCGGCGCGTCGCCCAGCCCGGCGACGGCGCGCCGGCTGCCTTCTTCGAGGCGCGTGCCGTCCCATGCCTTAAATGCGGCGTGGAGCGACCCGCGCGTCTCGATCAGCCAGGCGGCGAACTTTTTGCTGAGGATGCGTTGCTGCTCCCGCGGCAGGTTGTTGGCGGTGTAGAAGAGCAGGCTGTCTTCGTTCTTGGCCTGCAAGATCGCCACGGCCGGGTCGTCCTTGATGGCCAGGCCGGTGTGGGGGTTCACCGTGGTGTAGAACTGGCGTACCCAGTTTTTGTAAGCCTCTTGATAGCGCTCGTTAAAGAACAGCGAGCCGGTGGGCATCTGCCCGGCTTTCCAGCCGGCGAGTTCGTTCTCCCAGCTTGCGGGCATCTTGTGGTGATACCAGTAGGGGCTGATGGTGAGGTAGATGCCCTGGTCTTTGCAGGCCTTGATGAAGCGGTGGATCTGGTCGATTTGCTTCCGGTCCACCTCGTCGATGCTTTGGCCCTCTGCGGTGCCGGCGATGTTGGTGTGCAGGCGGACCATGTTGACGCCGAGCTTGGCGAGCAGGCGGGCGTGATGGTCCATATCGTCGGGCGGCAGGCGGTAGCCGTAGCTGCAGACCGACCAGAATCGGATGGGTTGCCCGTCGCCGCGGACAAAGCTCATGCCGTCGTCGGACAGGCGGACGAAGCCGTGCTGCCCGGCGGTAGTTTCGTTGAGGTAGCGCAGGTCAAGTAGCGCGTCTTCGGTGAACGGGTCGCGTTGGGGTTCGAATGCCCACGTGCGCTCGGGCGGCGCGGCATCGTTGGGGACCCCCGGACGACGTGTGGCGATCGGCTCGAACGCCTCGGTGGTCAGCACAAAACAATCGATCCCGCCGTGGTGGTGGCGCTCGCTGTCCATGCGGAATGTGAGGTGGTGCTTGCCCTGTTTCAGCGCGAACACGCCGACACGCACCCACGCGATAAAGCGCAGATCGGGCTTGTCATCCGCCGCGATGTTGCGCTGGTCCGTCGCCTTGTCGAGTGGCACGGCTCGCCATTGACCGTCGTCGAGTCGCACGCTGAGCTTCGCCTTGACCGGGTTGGCGCGGACAAACAGGGTGTAGTCGCCCGCCTCGGCGACCTCAAACGCATAGCCCGCTTCGCCGGCCTCGGTGTCGTTGTAATGACTGATCCAGCCACCGCCGGAAAGCTCCTCGAGCTTGACCGAATCGTACCAGCCGTGGCGGGTCGTGCGGTCGCTTGCGGGCGCTTCGCCTTCGATCCAGATCGACGCGGCACCGGCCGAACCGCCCCCCACGAACAGCGTGAGCAGGAAAACGCCAAGCACGCGAGGGGGGATGTTCCGCATGCCCACTATCGTACCGACTCCGTGAATGGGTTAATCACGCGGGCCGGTGTTTGCGGGCACCCGGCAGGCTTCGAGTCGGGCGGCCATGTCCATCGCGATCGGTTTGCCGATCGCGGTGGTGATCCAATCTGCGCGGCTATCGCGGCGGTGGTCGGTGAAACGCTCGCTCAGGTCGCCGCGGGCCAGCTCGAGCAGCTTCCAGCCGATGTCGGTGCGGAAGATGCCTTTGAAGCGCTCGAGTGGCGCGTCGCGCAGCACGGCGCGCAGCTCGGCCAGGCGGAAGACGGCGGCCTCGTCCCAGGTACGGCCGCCGGCGTGGTGGTCATCGGTGTGCTTGTGATCGTGCGCGTGTTGGTGTGCGTGGTCGCGGTAGAGCGGAGTGGTGGTGTCGGCGTGACGCTCGAACACCGCGTCAGGCAGCTCGCCCATCGTCGTGGTGATCACGCGCAGCTTGGGCGGGTCCAGCTTCTGCGCCCACCCCTGGAAGTTATGCACCGCGCGATCGGACGCCTTGTCGGCGCGGTTGCCGACCAGCACGTCCGCCGCTTCGACCAGCCGGCGGTAATACGGCATCTGCTGCGCGGCTGCCAGGGCAAACTCGGCCACATCCAGCAGCACGATCGTCGGGCGGATAACCAACCCGTGGACATCCGCCAACACCCGCGCCAGGTCCACGACCTGTGCCGGCATCGCGATGCCCGATGGCTCGATGATGATGCGCGTCACCCC
Source organism: uncultured Phycisphaeraceae bacterium (assembly GCA_964614575.1). Classification (GTDB taxonomy): domain Bacteria; phylum Planctomycetota; class Phycisphaerae; order Phycisphaerales; family Phycisphaeraceae; genus JBGTLW01. Next base: position 7,085 of record CAZTLX010000063.1, read on the forward strand.
GGGAAGTTGGGCGAGCTTGGGCAAGCCACTGGCCAGCGCGTCGGCCGAGGCGCAGCACAAGCACCCGCCGGGGATGGTGAGCACTTTCATCTGATCGCCGACGATCCGGCCGATCGCGCCTCGCATGATCGCTCCGTCCATCCCGATCGGGCCAAAGTCATTGACGAGCACGGCGACGTGCTCGCGCCCGGCGTTGCGTTCGACGTAGGAGAGGATCGCGGTCGTCTTGCCCACACCCAGCGGGCCGGCGACGATGTGGACGGGCAGGGGTTGCTCGCGTGAAGGGGCGTGGGTCATCGCCATCGCTCATCGGGGGCGATCTTGCGGGTCCACGGCGTGTCGGGGTCTTTGGCGAAGGTGCGGTCGGCCTGGCGGATGCAGTCCCAGCAGATCACCGCGCGCGGGTTGGCGGATTCGGGGAACGGCGGGTCGGGGTGACGCCAGCACTTCTCGCCCGCGTCGAAGCCGCGCAGGCACATCGTACACTCGAAGTTGGCCGCGGCGGGCGCAGCCTCGTCGATCGCCCGGGCCAGGGCGTCGAGGCTCAGGACCGAGCCTTGGTGGCCTTCGATCATCGGCACCCGTTCATCCCAATCCAGACCGGTGAAATCACAGGAGATGACGATCATGCCGTTTTCGGTGCGTTGCATGGGCGTGATCTCGTGAGTGCGGTGGGGGGGGCGTAACGGATATCCCGACAGTGCGGCTGAGCCCGACATCATGAGGCCGTCGCGCCCGCATGGCAAGCCGACAGCTTTGCGTTACCATGCCCGCTTCCGATTCGCTTACGGAACCGGGTTGGAGTTTTCTGCCTTGATTCATGTGACGCATCCGATCGCCCGTGGTCTGCTCTGGCCGGTCCTGCTGGTCTGGGTGGTGCTGTGCCTGCCCGCGGCGGCGCAGGACCTGCGCCTCGACAACGCGGGGGGCAACGCGGGATTTAGTTTTATTGACGAGGGGGAGTGGGGTCTGGTGCGTTCGGTCGTGGTCAATGAACGCGCGACCGAAGCCGAGGTGGTGCTGCTCATCGCGTTCAGGGATTCCCCCGCGCTGCAGTTTGGCAATCGGGTGACGGTGCCGCCCAACAGCCGCCGTGAAGTCCAGACCCTCATCTCGCCTTACGATCTGCCGGTGAATCAGAACCAGAGCGGCGCGGAGTTCACCGTGTCGCTGGTGGAGGCGGGGCGGTCGGAAAGGGCGCTGGGTTCGGCGATCAGCATCGCGTCGATGCGTGAGCCGGACGTGCGATCCGCCATCGCCAGAGGACTGGACGACGAAGGTCCGAACGAGATGAACAAGGCATTGCGGTTGGCGGCAGAGTTGCCGCCCACCACGTTTACCGCGTCGCCGCTGAGGGCGAACCCAACCCCCGCGCTCTGGGCGGGGCTGGACACCCTGGTGATCGCCACCTCCGAAGAATGGTCGCCGGCACAGGCGCGGACGATCCGGCAATGGGTATACGACGGCGGTCGGCTGTGGGTGATGCTGGATCAGGCCGGCCCCCAGACGCCGCGATCTCTGTTGGGCGGGGATTGGCCCGTCTGGGTCGTCGATGAAGTTGCGCATACTGAATTGGAACTGACCGGTGCGGGGGTGATGCAGAGCGTCGCGAAGGATTATCCCATCGCGATGACACGGGTCATCACGGAGAAACCGGCGCGGGTGCTGCTCGAAGCCAACGGTTATCCCGCCGCCTTCACCTGGTCCGTCGGCCGCGGGCAGGTGCTGGTCACCACGGTCGCTTCCGGTGCCTGGCTTGATGAGAAGAACGAAGCGAATGCCGCGTTGAGCTCGCTCAAGGATTTCTTTGACCTCGATGACGCGCTGCGGCAGCCGACGATGGCCCGCGCCGACGCGACGCTCGGTGCCGTCACCCCGCGGGTGCAAGGGCTGGTCGGGCATCGGGTGTTGGGGCGGGGCACGGTGGTGGTGATGTTGGCGGTGTTTCTGGCGGCGTTGCTGGGCGTCGGGCTGTGGCTGATGGGCCGCGGCACGCTGGAGTGGGCGGCCCCGGCGGGGGTGGCGCTGAGCCTGATCGTGGCGGGGGTGTTGATCAGTTTCGGTTGGGTCACGCTGGCACGCACCCCGGGGGTGACCGTGATCAGTGAGGTGCGTCGCGCGGCGTCGGGGGTCCCGACCACCTCGGATTCAGGCCTGATCGCGCTGTATCGGCAGCCGGGCGCGGCGAGGCTGTCCACGCTGCGTTACGCCGGCCCGCCGCCGGTGCTGACGCCGCGTCTTGCCGCCGCGGGGCCCCGGTTGCTGCGGATCGATGATGATGCATGGTCGATCGAGAATCTCAACCTCGCCCCGGGCGAGGTGCATACCGTCCTCTTCAGCGGGGCGGTGGAGGCGCAAGACGTCTCGGGCGTCGAGGGCCGGCTCAGCGGTGAGGGTCTGGTCATGCGATATTCCGGTGGTGGCACGAAGCCGCCGTTGGAAGATGCCCTGCTGATCGCGCGGGACGGTCGCGCGGCGGTGGAGTCGACCGAAGACGGCTGGCGCGTCGACCTGAGCGAGCCGATGACCGGGGCACAGTTCGTGCGGGCCGGCGTACTCTCGCAGCGACAGATGCAGCGGTCGGCGGTGTATGAGCGGCTGCTGGAGCATACCGAAGCGATTGATCAACTGGTCCTGCTGGGCTGGTCGAACGTCACGACGGTCGAGGTGGACCCGATCGAAGGCACGGAAACGCGGCGGGACGCCATCGCCGCGTTCCCGGTGTCGCTGTTGCCGCCGAAGCCGGGCGAAGAGGTCCTCGTCCCATCGATGCTGATGACGATGTCGCCTTACCGCGATCGCGAACTGGGTGTCGGCGGCACGATCTACGACCCGGCCACACGCAATTGGGTCGAAAACGTTTCCAATGCTCAGACGCTGGCGATGACGTACCGCCTGCCCCCGGTGCTGGCGGACCTTGATGTGATCACCGCGGAGCTGACGCTCGACCTGCGCATCCCCGGCCGTACGTATGACATCATCACGGTGCGCGCGGGCAAACTCGTGACCTTGACCAGCGGGACAGACCCCGGCGGGCTGACGACGATCACACTCACCGGCCCGGCCGCACCGGGACGAATGCCGGACGGGTCGGTGCTCGTCGGCTTGCGTATCGGCGAGGGGTCGACCGCGACCCCCCCTAGACCCTGGACCTTGTCCCGCATGGACCTGACCCTGATGGGGCGGGTTCCTGCCCCGTGAGTATCAATCGCATGGCGAAAAACAGCAGCAATCCCAGTGACCCCGTGGTCGTCACCCGCGACCTGACCAAACGCTACGGGCAGTTCGTCGCGCTCGACGCGCTGTCCATCGAGCTGCACCGTGGCCACATCCTCGGCTTCATCGGGCCTAACGGCGCGGGCAAGACCACCACGATCAAGATCCTCGTCGGCCTCGCCAAGCCCACCTCCGGCAGCGCGACCATCGCCGGGGCCGACTGCGAGAAAGACGCCCGCAAGATCAAACGCCTCGTCGGCTACATGCCCGACGTCTTCGGCGCCTACGACAACATGCGCGTCCGCGAGTACCTGGATTTCTTCGGCGCGGCCTTCAAGATCCCCCGCAAACAAAGGCTCAAACGCATCGAAGAGTGCATGGAGATCACCGGCTCGACGTACATGAAAGACCGCTACGTCGAGGCGCTGAGCCACGGCATGAAGCAGCGCGTCGCCATCGCCCGCACGCTGCTGCACGACCCGCAGGTGCTCATCCTCGACGAGCCGGCCAACGGCCTGGACCCCAACGCCCGCATCGAGATGCGCCAGATCCTCCTGCGTCTGGCCGAGATGGGCAAGACGCTGATCGTCACCAGCCACATCCTCCCCGAGCTGTCGCGCATCTGCGACACCGTCGCGATCATCACCCACGGCAAGCTGCGGGCCTTCGGCACGCTCACGCAGATCATGAAGTCCATCAGCCAACGCCGCATGATGGAAGCCACGCTGGTCAGCAGCGAGGATGTCGAGCGCACCGCTCAACTGCTGCGTGAAAACCTCGAGCCGGACGCCGAAGTCACCCCCTCGGCCGCCGAAGCCGAGGTGCGCTTCAGCACCGCGAAGAGCGAGGCCGAGTTGGCCGGGTTGCTGGCGCTGCTGACGCACAGCGGCGTCAACCTCGTGCAGTTCCGCGAGGTTCCGCTGGACCTGGAGGATGCGTTCCTGGAAGTCACCCGCCAGACCGGCATCCAGGACAGCGGGGCGCGGGCGGCCGAAGCGGTGGCGTAAACACAGAAGAAAACCCAAGACAGGTAACCACAGATTTCACAGATGGCACAGATTTCAAGGCAAGTTAGCCATCTCAAGGCACAGAAGGCACAAAAGTGAAGGATGCTTGCTCACATTTTTGCAGCTTATGTGCCTTTTTGTGGCCAATCCGTCATCTGAGTCATCTGTGAAATCTGTGGTTAAAACCTTCTGCATATGAACAATCCAATTATCCAACGCGAACTGGTCGGCATGCTCCGCACGCGCAAGGCGCTGGCGATCATGCTCGCCCTGCCCGCGGCGCTTGCGGTGCTCGTGGTGGGGCGGTGGCCCAGCGAGGGCACGGTCGATCTGCAAGGCACGCAGGCGATGCAGGTGCTGCGGGTGTTCGGCTACGGACTGCTGGTCGGCATCGTGCTGCTCGCGCCGGTGTTCCCCGCGACCAGCATCGTCAAGGAACGCGTGCAGGGCTCGCTGGCGCTGCTGCTCAACTCCCCGCTGTCGCCGATCGCCATCGTCATCGGCAAGCTGGTCAGCGCGGTCGGCTACGTGCTGCTGCTGCTGCTGCTGTCGCTGCCCGCGGCGGCGGCGTGTTACGCGATGGGCGGCATCTACCTCGTCGAGCAACTGCTGCCGCTCTACCTCGTGCTGTTCATGACGGCGCTGAGCTACGCCACGCTTGGGCTGCTGGTCTCGTGCTGGGCCGCGCGGCCCGACTCGGCGCTGCGGATCACTTACGGCCTGATCCTGCTGCTGGCGATCGTGTCGATGGGGCCGCACCAGTTCCTCGTCGGTCAGACCTGGCTGCCGCCGAATCTCGCGACTTCCGCCGAATGGCTGCGCTGCCTCTCGCCCCTGCCGGCGGTGATGGAGGTCCTGGGCGATCTGACTCTCACCTCCGCCGGGCTCACCCCCGAGGGCGGCGTGGCCAACCGCTTTTTGTTCATCTCCGCGATCCTCACCCTCCTCTGTGCCGTGTGGACCACGTCCCGGCTCGGCCAACGGCTGCTAGACCGCACGCGCGATTCGGGCACGATGACCGAAGACCGCTCCGCCGGGGCGCAGGTCTTCCGCCGCATCATGTACCTGTGGTTCTTCGACCCGCAGCGCCGCTCGGGGCTCATCGGCCCGCTGACCAACCCCGTCATGGTCAAAGAGCAGCGCTGCCGACGCTTCGGCCGGGGCAACTGGATGATGCGACTGATCATGGCCTGCATGATCATCTCCCTGCTGCTGATGCTCGCGACCGCCTGGCAGGCGGGGCAGCAGGCCGAGCAGCTCGGCAAGCTCGGCGGCGTGATGGTGCTGCTGCAGGTGACGCTGATCATCCTGCTCACGCCCAGCCTCGCCAGCGGGCTGATCTCCACCGAGATCGAAAGCCGTTCCTGGCAACTGCTGCAGATGACCCCGCTGACCGCCGGGCGCATCGTGCGTGGTAAGCTGCTGAGCGTCATCATCACGCTGGCCCTCATCCTCACCGCCACGCTGCCCGGTTACGCGGTGCTCATCGCGATCGACCCGGCGCAGTGGCCCGTCGTCGTGCGTGTGCTCATCAGCCTCGCGCTCACCGCGGTGATGGCGCTGGCCGTCTCCGCCGCGGTCAGCAGTTGCATCAACAACACCGCCGCCGCCACCGCCGTGTCCTACATTTTCCTGGTCGGGCTGTGCATCGGCACGCTGTTGTTCTGGCTCGGTGAAGGCTCGCCGTTCGGACACGGGCTGGTCGAAAGCGTCCTCAAAGTCAATCCCCTGGCCGGGGCGCTCAACCTTATCGAGGCTCCCGGCTTCAAGTCGCACCACTACCAACTGGTCCCCGCGAACTGGTACATCGTCGGCGGCATCAGCATCTCCGCGCTGATGCTTCTGACCGCCCGGACCTGGCAATTGACCCGACCCCGCTGATGATGCGAAAACCAAAACCATCCTGGCCCTTCTTCTCCGCCGCGTGGTTGAGTGTGTGCGGGGTGCTGTTGACCGGCCACGCCCCCGCCCAGCCGCTGGGACCGCTGCAACCGCGGGTAGACGGGTGGATCGGGCTGCCGATGTATCAGGACCCGCTGATCGAGCCGGTTCCGACCCGGGTGATCCTTGATCCCGCGGCGCTGGCGTTGTGGATCGAGGCGCTGCGGGGTGAGATCGCGTCGGATCGCCGACAAGCTGCCGAGGCGATCCGCAGGGCGAGTTCCGACGGGTTGGATGGGTTTGGTGCCGCGGTGCCGGTGCTGACACAGGTGGTGCGTGAAGACCCCGTGCCGCGGGTCCGTGCCGCGGCCGCGGCGGCGCTCGATACGCTCGATGATCCGGCCGCGGCCGAGGCGTTGGCTGCCGTGATTGACGGCAACGACCCCGACATCGTGCTCACCGCCGACCGCGCGCTCATCCGCTGGCGGCATCAGCCCGCTACCGCGGCCTGGATGACCCGCCTTACCGACGCCGACGAACCGCTCGCCCTGCGCCTCTCCGCGATCGAGGCCTTGGGCGCACTCACTCACACCCCGGCCGCCGAGCCGCTGGCGGCGATGGTGCCGGACGACGGCCTGCCGTTCGCGTTGCGATTGGCGGCGGCCCGGGGTCTGGGGCAGATTCAGCAGGAGGGCCTGGGCACGCTGGCCCGGCCGCTGGCCCAATCCACGAGCGCCCGGGAGCGTCTGTTGGCGGTGTATCTGTTAACGCACCACCCCGAGTGGCCCCGGACGGATTGGATGCTCGCGCTGGCGCAGGATGCGGACGCCGCGGTGTCCGCCACCGCCCTGCAGAGCCTCAACCGGAGGCCTGAATCGGCCGCGACCATCCGTGAGATGGAAAGCCGTCTGACGCTCGACGGCCGACCGAACGTGCGCCTGCAGGTCGCGATCGCGCGCGGCCGCGCTGTGCCCGACGAAGCCGCACCCCTGCTTGCGGAGATGCTCGATGACCCCAGCGTGGCGGTGCGCAGCTTCGCGCGTGACCGATTAATTGAAGTCGCCGGCGAAACGGGCGGTCACGCGCCGGTCGCGGGGGCGGTGTTACGGGTGCTGGAGAATCCCGCGGGCTGGCGGGCGGCGGAGCAGGCGGCGCTGGTCGCCGGGCGGATCGACCTCGATGCCTCGGCCCCGGCATTGATTGTCCTGATGACACACGATCGGCCGGAGGTTCGCCTGGCCAGCACCGATGCGTTGTGTCGTATCGAGGTTCAGGCCGTGCTCCCGCGGATGCTCGAGCGGGCGGAGCAACTCACGCAGCGGGTATCGAGCTTCGATGCGGAAGCCGCTCCCGCGTCTCGGCAGTCCGCCAACCATGAACTGACGCAGTTGTTTCAGGCCTTTGGCCGGATGGGGTACACCGACGCCGTCCCGCTGCTGAAGCGTTATGTCGCCAAATCCACGACCTTTGGTTCGGCGGCACGCGGCGCGGCGGTTTATGCGCTGGGCAAGATCCTCGAAGGCCAGAACGACGACAACCTCGCCGGTCAACTCCGCGGCCGGCTGGCCGATGTGGCCGGCATGGAGCCCGAGTCGCAGGAGGTGCGTCACTTCGCCGCGATCACCCTCGGTCGACTCAAGGCCCAGAACCAGCTCAACGCACTGCGCAAGTTCGCCGAGGAAGAAGCGGACGGGGAGATCGGCGAGGCTTGCCGCTGGGCGATCGGGCAAATCACCGGCAGCCTCCCGCCCGCGCCCGAAGCGCGCAGCAGCTATAGCCGCGGCTATTTCCTCGAACCGGCCGAGACCTCCAAACCGTGACCCCGCGTGCCACGATCACCGTGCGCGTGCGCTACGCCGAGTGCGACCCGATGAACGTCGCGCACCACTCGGCCTATCCCGTCTGGCTCGAGATCGCCCGCACCGAACTGCTGCGTCAGCAGGGCAAAGCCTACGCCGAGTGCGAACGCGAGGGCATCTATTTTGTGGTCGCCAGACTCAGCCTCCGTTACCGCCGCCCGGCAAACTACGACGATGAACTGACGATCGAGGTGGAGGCGCTCAAGTCCGCCGGGGTGAAGATCGAGCACCATTACACCATCCGCCGCGGCGATGAAGTCCTCGCCCGAGCCGAGACCACCCTCGCGTGTGTCGATCGGGCGGGCAAACTGCGCCCGGTGCCCGGTTCACTGCTGCCGTGAGGTCTTAGCGTGAATCGCTCGCGAGGGCGTGCTGGATCAGGCGCTCGACCATCGGGCGTGTCATGGTGGCGGCCTCGGGGTCGTGGTGGACCTGCCGGAGGATCAGCGCCCCCTCGAAGAGCGTGATGTATTCGTAAGCGAAGCGCTCGGGATCGGGGATGTGGGCGCGGCGGGCGAGTTGCGTGACCCACTTGCGGGCTTCGCGCTTGTGGGCCATGGCGGCCCGGTTGGCGGGGTGGACGGTGTCGGGGAATTCGCCCGCCGCGTTGATAAACAGGCAGCCGTGGTACGCCTCGTTCTTAAACACGTTGTCCATCACATCCCACAACGCCAGGAGTTGACCCTTGGGGTCGCCGGGCGCGAGTTCTTCCACGGCCCGCACCCACGCGGCCCGCTCCCATCGGTCGTGCTGATAAATCGCCTGCACGATCAGGTCATCGAGGTTTTGGAAGTGATGGCGGAACTCGGCCTCGGTGATACCGGCCTCGGCGGTGATCATGGGCAGGTCCACCCCGCGAAAGCCGTGCCGGTAGAAAAGGTCGATGGCAATAATCAACAAGCGGTCCCGGCCGTGATCCGGAGGGGTCATGCCGGTGAGCAGCGCTACCGTGCTGGATGCGCGAACCGGGTCGTGCATGGCTGCATTATATGGGAAGTGGCCGGTATTCCGAGGGCGAATATCCGATCGCGAGTTTAAACCGTGACCTTCTCGTGCTGGCTGATCAGGTCGTAGAGGGTCTGCGCGTCGGGGGCGTCTTTGAGGTTGCGGCGGATGACCGCGTCGGTGAGCATGCGGCTGATCTTGGCCAACGCCTGGATGTGCGGGCCGGTCTGATCGGTGGGGGAAGCGAGGAGGATAATCAGGTCGACTGGTTTTTTGTCGATGGAGCCGAATTCGATCCCGCCCCCGGAAGGATCGTCCGCCGCGCCCCCGTCGCCCCCGGCCGCCTTGCGGACGACGCCGATGGCCATGCGGAGCTTATCGACGCCGTCGCACTTGCCGTGGGGGATGCCGATGCCGTGGCCGATGCCGGTGGTTCGGGTGGTCTCGCGTTGCCAGATCGCCTGCTTGAGTTCTTCGGGGTCTTCGATGGGGGTGTGGGCGCAGAGCAGGTCGGCCAACTCGAAAATCGCCGCCTGCTTCTCATCGGAATCAAGCGGGACCTTGATGCAGTCGGGCTGAAGGATATCGGTCAGTCGCATAGCAAGCGGGGCAGTCGGTGGAACGAGGCGGCCGCGGGCCGGGCCCGGGTGCGGGGGAATCGGGAAGCATACCACGCCACACGCGAGGGGCAACCCGTAAGCCAAATCGCGGGCATTTGTTCACACGTATCATATCCATGTTGGGTCATTCGCCTGAGCCCAGACGTGTGGCCTTGGTCTGATTCGGCGTTTACGCATGTGCTAAGCTTGACCTATGCCCGTGGAGCGTGATACCTCGGCCGATCTGATGGGCCTGCTCAAGCAGCACTTCGGTCACGATGCCTTTCGGCCGATGCAACGGGCGATCATCGACGATGTGCTGTTCGGGCGCGACGTCTTCGTCGTCATGCCCACCGGCGGGGGCAAGAGCTTGTGTTACCAACTGCCCGCGCTGGTCGATGGACCGAGCCACAGGCAGGCGGGAAGCACGACTTGCGGTGGGACCGGCGATGGGGCTGGCGGGAAGACTTCCGGGGGGACGTCGGGGGAAGCTTCCGGGGGGACTTCGGGGAAAACTTCCGGGGGTGGGGGGGTGACGGTGGTGATCTCGCCGTTGATCGCGTTGATGCAGAACCAGGTCGATCTTTTGCAGGCCAACGGGATCGCCGCAACGTTCCTCAACTCCACGCTCTCGGCGTCGGAAGCCAACCAGCGCGAGCGCGACGCGCTGGCGGGCCGTTACGACCTGATCTACCTCGCGCCCGAACGGCTGATGGCCGGCGCGGGTCGGCGGCTATTAGAGAAGCTGCCCATCGCGCGGTTCGCGATCGACGAGGCGCACTGCATCAGCGAGTGGGGCCACGACTTTCGCCCGGAGTACCGCATGCTCGGGCAGATGCGCGACGCGGCCGGCCCGTTCGGTGATCGCTTCGAGGGCGTGCCGCTGATCGCGCTCACGGCCACCGCCACGCCACGCGTCGCCGAGGACATCGTCGAGCAGTTAGGCCTGCGTGATGCGGCGATCCATCGCGGCGGGTTTGAGCGCAGCAATCTGTACTACGAGGTGCGGCCCAAGCATAAGAGCTTCGAGCAGATCGTGGCCTACCTGAACGACAAACCGGACGCGGAGGGGATCATCTACGCCGGCAGCCGCGCGGGCGTCGATGCGCTGGCGACGAAGCTGCGGCAGCACGGGATCGCGGCGGTGTCGTACCACGCGGGGATGGAGCACGGCCGGCGGCACGATGCGCAGCACGCGTTTATCTACGGCGAGGCGCGGGTCTGTGTCGCGACGATCGCGTTCGGCATGGGCGTCGATAAACCCGACGTCCGCTTCGTGATCCACGCCGACATGCCGCGGCATCTGGAGGGCTACTACCAGGAGACCGGCCGCGCCGGGCGCGACGGCCTGCCCGCCGACTGCATCCTGTTCTACACCGCCGCCGACCGCGCGAAGATCGAATACTTCATCAACAGGAAAGAAAGCGAAACCGAACGCGCGCACGCCCAGTGGCAACTCAAACGCGTGATCGGCTTCGCCCACGCGACGGGTTGTCGGATGGTGCCGCTGCTGGCATATTTCGGTGAGACGCACGAGGGGGGGTGCGGCCACTGCGACAACTGCGTGAAGCCGCCCAAGCTGGTCGATGCGACCGAAGATGCGCGCAAGCTGCTCTCGGCGGTCGCGCGAACGGGCCAGCGGTTCGGGCTGTCGCACGTCATCAACGTGTTGCGTGGCTCGCAGGCCGAACGTGTGACGCAGCTTCAGCACGACCAGCTCAGCGTCCACGGCATCGGCAAGGATCAACCGACCGGCTATTGGCGGCAGCTCGCCGAGCGTTTGATCGAGATCGGCTACCTCGCGCTGACCACTGATGAATACCGCACCGCGCACCTCACTGAAGACAGCAGGTCGCTGCTGCGGGGTGAGGTGCGGGTCGAGATGCCCCAGTCGCGGGCGATCTCGGGCAAGCGGTCGGACGGGACGCGGACGCGCGAACGCGATGTGCCCACGCTGCTGCCGGAGGATCGGCCGCTGTTCGAACGGCTGCGAGCGCTGCGCACCAGGCTGGCCCGGGAGCAGGGCGTGCCGCCTTATGTCATCTTCGGCGACCGCGCGCTGATCGACATGGCGGCCCGTCGGCCGATCAGCGACCAGCAGTTCCTGCAGGTCAGCGGCGTCGGGCATTCGAAGCTGGAGAAGTATGGCGACGCGTTCCTGCAAGTCATCCGCAACGGCGACGCGGAAGCCGCACCCTTCGACCCAGCCTGAGGCTCGGCCGTTCGATCAAGCGATAAAGCAGTTCCGCGGCCAACAGGCTGGCGACGATGGCGCTCGTATAGGCGAACATAGCCTTGCCGAAGGTGTCGTGGCCCGCGGCCCCGCCGGGCCAGTTCTCCAGCAAGAACACGCCGATCGGCAGGTGGACCAGATACAGGCTGTAAGACAACGCGCCCAGGTGCTGCAGCCAGCGCCACGACAAGAGGTGCCGCAGCCCGCCCGCTTCGCCGACGAGGTAGATCACGATCGCGGTGGCGGCGGCGAAGACGCTGCGGCGTTCGCCCTCGACGAGGCCGGCAATCAGGATGCCGCCCGCGTAGAGGATGAACCACCACCACGGCACGCGGCGCGACAGGGCCAGATACGCCAGCGCGCCCATGAAGAACATGAACCACAAGCCGAAGAAGTCGTAACGGCCGAGCGCATGCCACAGCGCGATGGAAGCGAGCGCGAGGGGGGTAAAGATCAGCAGATAGCCGAGGGTGATGCCGTTGGGGATGCATCGCGCGAGCGTGGGGGTGAGCCACTGGCGCAGGCCGGTGAGCACGACGAAGGCGAGATAGAACTGGACCTCCAGGCACAGCGTCCAGCCGACCCACACAAGGCGGTACACGCCGGTGAGGTCGGGCAGATACACCATGTTCAGGAGGATCACCCCCCAGCCGCCCCATTTGTTCATGGCCTCTGCGAATGCGGCCGAGCCGCTGATCGCCGCGAATCCGATGATGCACCCGATGACGACCCAATAGGGCGGGTCGAGGCGGATGGATCGACGCGCCGCGAAGCGCAGCATGAAGCCCGGCGTGACCGCTGCCCCCCGGACCGAATGCGCGATGACAAAGCCCGACAGCGCGAAAAACACCTCCACGCCCAGGTCGCCCTGCATCAGCACAAAGCCGAGCCACGCTGGGATCGCGTTGGCCAGCGTGTCGTGGAGCGGCGAGACCTTGGGCGTGTAAAAATGGAAAAGCACGACGGCCAGGGCCGCGAGCCCGCGCAACCCATCAATAAACAGGAAACGGCCCGTAAGATCGGGCCGATCGTCGAGCAGTCGGATCAGGGGGTTTCTGGGCGTAGCCAAGCCTGAAAGGATAGCCGAACCGAAGCGTCGGCCGCCTAGGCGGTGCGTTGCCACACCGAGCCGTGCCGGCGCGGCGGCAGGCCGAGCACCTCGCGCAGGGTGTCCACGTAGAAGCGGTAGCTGTCGAGCGGCGTGCCGTTGGGGATGCGGTGGTCGAGGCCGAAGACCACGCCGCCGGTGCGCATGAGGGGCTGGCACTTGTATTCGATCTCGCGACGGATCTCGTCGCGGGTGCCCGTGCGGATGATGAACTTGTCGATCCCGCCGCGCAGCT
>CAZTLX010000064.1:0-20094 GCA_964614575.1 uncultured Phycisphaeraceae bacterium
GAGTCGGAGGCGTACGCGGTGGGCTGGCCGGCGGTGGTGGGGACCGAGCCCTCGAAGACGCCGGTGTGCGGTCCGGTTTCCTTGAGCACGAACGCGCCGATCACATCACCCGATCGCGCGCTGATGCGCACCGGCAGCTCATCGACGCCCGGCGTGCGCGAGCGGTCCGGATCGACCACCCGCACCCGCACCGGGTTGCCGGGCTTGACCTGCCAGCCCTGACGCACGGTCGAGAGCGCGACCTGCTGCGGTTGGTCGTCGATCGAATCACCCAGACGACGGCGGATCAGGTCTTCGAGCTTCTGCTGCTCGATCTGCTCGCGCGTCATGATCTCGCCGGACGAGGCGTACAACTGCGCATCCGACGCGACCGACAGCGCCAGCGGACGGCCGAAGCTGATGTTGTTCGCCGTCTTGAAGCGGTCGGAGAAGTCGTAGTAAACCTTGTCGTCGCCTAGCACCTGGAGGGTGCCGTCGCCCGGCGCGGTGGCGCCCAGCGCGGTGTCGATCTGCCCGCGGAACTTGGTCTTCGAGTTGCCGAAGGGCAGCAACGTGAAGAACTCCTCGTCGCCGGAATCGGCCCAGGCGCGGATCTCGATGTCGGCGGCGGAACCGACCACCGCGAGGTTCGGGTCTTCCAGCGAGACCTTCAGCGGCTTGCCGGGCACGATCTGCCGCTGCAGCGCGACCGATCCCAGCGCGATCTCGGTCACCGTCTCGATGTCCTTGACCGCCAGCCGCACCCGGCCTTCGAGGATGCGGGCGTCGGGGTGATCCGGCTCGCGGACAAAGACCTTCTCCAACTGCTCCAGTGCTTCGCGGTAGCGGCCCTGATCAAACTTCACCCGGGACAGATAAAACAGCGCATCGGCCTGCAGACGCGTGTCGTCGCTGCGCGACAGCTTCTCCAACGCATCGATCGCGTCATCGAAGCGGCCGGTGATCCGATCGACATCGGCGACCTGGAGCTGCGCGCGTTGACGGGAGAGCGTGCCTTCGTATTCCGCCGCCGAGGCGATCCGCTCGTAGAGCGCCCGGGCCCGCGCGTGGTCGTTGCGGGCCAGCGCGATGTCGGCGTAGGCGATCATCAGGCCCCCACGCAGCTCGGGATCGAAGGCGTCGCCCGCTTCCTCGAACCACAGCAGCAGCCGGCGGGAGAGGTCTTCGGCCCGGTCGTACCCCGCGGTGGCGGTGTACCGCCGCACGACCCAGATGCTAAAGCCCGGGTCCAGGTCGCGCACCATCGTCGGCAGCAACGCCTCGTGCTGCAGGAGCATGTCCCACGCCGCCTGCTCCCGGCCCGTGAGGTACGCGGCCTGCGCGGCAAAGACGGGGTAACGCGGGTCGGTCCGCTTGACCGGGATGACCGCGGCCACATCCGCGAGGCTCTGATTCCGCTGCGTGCCCAGCGCGGTGCGCGCGTCCTCGGGCAGGCTGTTGCGCATCACCTCGAGCCCGGCGGTGGCATAGACCAGCGCCAGCTCCTGATCCAGCGCGTTCTTGTTGCGCGCCATCGCGCGGGTGTAGCCGACCAGGTCACGCGTGAGCGTGCCGTTGCGGGTGTCGCGGGCGATGGCCCAGAGGTGCGGGGCGATCAAGGCCAGCTCATCGGCCCGCTGGCGGGCCCGCAGGCCCTCGTGCAGGCGGTTGGCGTACGCCTCGAAACCCCACCCGGCGGACCAGTGCGCCGGCACGGCGCCGGGCAGCGCGGCGGTAAGGATGTTCAGCTCCTCGTCGGTCAGCGTTTTGGCGTCGAGGCTTTCGAGCGCGGTGAGCCGGGGCAGGCCCACCCGCCCGGGCTGGAACGCCGCCCGCTCGATCGCCTGGGCGAGGCGCTTGAAGTATTCGGCACGCACGGCCTCATCGCTGAGGTTGCGCTGCTCGTTGAACCACGACCAGCCCAGCGCGTACTCATCGAACCGCGTCTTGCCGTAGCGAGCGGTGATCACGGCCAGCATGGCGTCACGCTTGGCCGGCTCGGCCCCGAGCGCTTTGGCGTGCCAATCCATCAGCCGGTCGCGGTGGTAAGCCGGCCCGTCGCTCTGGCCGTAGCCCAGCGGCAGCCGCTCGTAACCGGCGAGCAGCTCGGCCGCGCTATTGGCGACCTTCCCCGATTCGTCGCGGCCAAAGTCCCAGTAGCGGTAGTCGAGGTAGCCGGTGCGCTTGGCCTCGGCGATGAACCGGTCGTCGAACCAGGTCTCGACGGGGTAGGGCTTGTTGAGGCCGGGGAACTCGGCGCGGATCAGCCACATCGTCGCCACCGTCGCCGAACGCGCCGAGTTGCTCGGGCGGTAGCCCGACTTCTCAAACGCATCGGTCTCGATGATCTTTTTCATCACGGCCTCGCCCCAGCCGTGCTCCTTCCAGTGGTTGCCCGCCCGCGTCTTGCGGAACTCGCTGAACAGCGCGTGCCAGAGCTGCCCCTTATCGAGCTGCGCGAGCAAAGCTTTTTCCAGCACGGCGTTGACGGCCTGCGCGCGGTCGCGGTCGTTCTTGGGGATGCGGCCCCAGCTCCAGTCGCGCCGCTGCGACGTGACCTGATCCAGCACCGCCGACACCAGCCGGTTGTCGCCGCCCGGCGTCCAGCGCGGCAACTGGTCGGCGAGGACCTCAAGCTGCAGCGACGTGCTGTTGATGCGGTCGTGCTCGGCGCTGAGCCAGCGGATGGCCGCCTCGCCCGCCGCCGTCTTGCGGTAGCCGTCGCCCTTGAGTTGCGCGTAGGCCTTGCGCCCGGCCTCGACGAAGGCGTCGCTGTCGCGTTTATCGCGTGCGATCACCGCCTGGGCGAGGGCCTTGGTCAGTTCGTTGGGGGCCTTGTCGGGGTCGCCCGCGTTGTTCATCGCCGCGCGAAACGCCGCCTCGATTGGCGCAATCGCGTCGATCACATCCTGCGGCACCTGCTTCTTTTCCTTGACGTCCCGCCGGATGCCATCGGCCCACTGCTTGAATTCATTAAACGCGCTGCTGAACACATCCCGCCGCGTCTTGTCGTCCAGCGGCACCCAGGCGATGGCCTGGAGGTCCGCGATCATCGCCTTGCGCGTCGGGTCGTCGGCACCCGATAGACGCCACGCATACACCACGTAATGCCGCAACGCGTCGGCGTCGAACAGCGCGATCGGCGTGGTGGCCACGGCCTGCCGGGCGAAGCGCAGGTAGTGCCTGTTGAGCAGCTCTTCATTCGCGTCTTTGCCGACGGGCAGCGCGGTGAACTGCCGCCACAGCTCGTTGCGGATCAACTGGTGGGGCTGGTCGAAGTCCAGGTGCCACAGCTCGCGGCTCAACGCGTGGTCGACGGCCGCGGCCCAGGCGGCGTCGGCATCGGGCTTGCCCGCGGCGGCGGCCATGGCGTTGACGGCGGCGGCGCGGTACGACGGCACACCGCCCAGGAACGCCGCGCTGGCGCTGTAGTCTTCCAGCTTCTCGAAGCGGAACGCAAACGGGATGCCCGCCGATTCAGGCGCTTTTTTGTAGAAGCCGGGGTCCGCAAGGCCGAGCTTCGTCCACGTTGCTTCGTCGGCCAACCCCTCACGCCAGGACATCAGGGCGCGGCGGTCGTCCGGGGCCAGCTTGCCCATCGCATGGGTCAGGAAGCGACCCATCGCGCCGCGGTGCATCTCGACCCGTGAGCCGTTCCACTGCCCGTGCCCACCGAAGAACACGTCGTAGATATCCTGCGCGGTGGCGAGGGTAGGCGTGGCATCGAAGTAGGCCTTAGCCGCGTCGATGACGGGGTTGAACTGCGCGGCCAGGGCCTTGTCGTCTTTGCCGGCGGTGTTGGCGTGGTAGACCAGGTTGGCCAGGTAGAACTGCGCGCGGGCCTGACGGGGGGCGTCTTCGCGGATCAGGCCGGCGATCTTCCGCAGCGGTTCGATCGCGTCATATTGTTGATCGGTCGCGCGGGTCAGGTCCAGGAGCAGCGCATCGAGGTAGGACCAGTAGTGCAGCCGCTCGAGTTCGAGGGGCATCTTCTGGGCGAGCGCCGCGGCGAGGCGTTGGGCGGCCGGGGCATAGTCGTTGCGTTTGATCGCCAGATCGAGGAACCACGGGTCGTAGCGCAGGGCCAGCGGGTCCTTGCGGAATTGCCCGGCGTAGCGCCGCATCAGGCCGTAGGCTTCGTCGTGCAGTTCCAATTCATCGGCGAGCAGGAGGTAGAGCTGCCCGGCGGCGCGGGCGGTGTCGGCGTCCTCGGGCGAGGTATCCAGCAGCAGGCGGTAGCGGCTGATGGCCCCGCGGTAGTCGCCGCTGCGCTGCGCGCAGATCGCCGCGGCGCTCAGCAGCTTGGCCGAGGGCCGGGTATGGAACGAGAGGTACCCCTTGACTGCGACGGACGCGGCGTATGAGCGGCCTTGCGTTTCGGCCAGCTCGAGCAGACGCAGCACCTGCGCTTCGGTCGCGCCGGCGGCGTCGGCCTGGACCTGCTGCAGCAGCGTGTCCAGCTCGCTGGGCTCGGCGGGGGTCTCCTGCGCGACGAGCGGTCCCGTGAGTAACGCGAGCAGAAGAACAATGAATGGGGAGGGTTGTTTCATAGAGATATCGGGGGTGATCCGGCCCTTCGCGTCGCCGAGCCTTGGCTCGGGGATCGGCTTGGGGATGGGGTTAGCGCGTGTTGTGTTTAACCCTCGCCACGGGCGCGGGCGGCGACCTTCTCGATCCGGGGCAGCAGTTCCTTGGCTTGCTCGGCGTGCGTCGAGCCGGGGTAGGCGAAGATGAGTTGGTTGCACTTGTCCAGCGACTTGTCGTAGTCGCCCATGCGGTAGGCGACCAGCACCCACTTGAGCAGCATCACGTCGAGGAACTCGGCGTCGGGGTGATCGGTGAAGACCTGATTGAGCAGGTCGTCGGCGGCAACGAAATCACGCGTCGCGAGGTGAAAATCGATCAGCTTGCCCAGCGACGGGCCGGCGAACGGGCTGTCGGGGTGACGCTCGGCGCAGAGCTTGTACGCCTGCACCGCGGCCTCGGCGTCTTTGATCGAAAACTCGGGCGCATCCTTGCGCAGCGACGCGGCCACCCGCGCCTGGGCCTCCAGCGCCTCGGCGATCTTGAACTGCGCCTCGGCCTTGGCCTGCGAGTTCTCCAGCGCCAGCACCTGCCGATAGATGTCGATCGCGTCGCGATACGACGCCTCCTCGAAGCGGATGTTCGCGATGCCCATCAGCGCCTGATCGACGAAAGGCGAATCGGGGAACAGCTCGTTGAACGTCCGGCAGGTCGCGATGGCCTGGTCGTACCGGCCCTGGGCGATGTACAGCTCCCACTTAAGCCGCAACGCCTCTTCACGCAGCTCCGAGGGGATCGGCGATTCTTCCACGATCACGGGGTTGACGCGGTCGAGGCCTTGCTCGGCTTTTTCCGCGGCCCCGGCGGAGAGGCCCATGCTCTTGAAGATGCGGGCCAGCTCGAGAAACGCGGTCGCCTCGACGAGGTTCTTGCGCGAGCGAAGCACCGCGTCGGTGACGATGTTCTGGCGGGCGACGACGGAGGTGTCGAGCTTGCCGACGACGGTCAGCGTCGCGGTCGCGTCGCGCGGGCTGTCGCCGCCGATGTGCAGCTCATCAACGAAGGTCGCGAGCACCTGGTCGCCGGTCGCGGCGACGAGGGTCTGGTCATTGCGGTCGATCGCCTGGCCCTCGCGGTGGGCGGTGACGCGGACGCTGCCGGTGAACCGTCCGGTGTGTATCGGCCCGCCGCCGGCGGAGTCGCCCTCGGCCGAGGCTTGCGCGGCGGGTTCACGCACTTCCTGCAGGGTCAGCACGACCTCATCGCGGATGCGCCAGCGCTCGGTCTGTTCTTCACGCCCGACGCCGAATGTCTCGGCCAGCGACTGCTCGGTGATCGGCTCGGTCGGGGCGGATTGCCCCGCGGTGTCGTCAAGCCCGTCGAGCGATTCTTTGTAGCGAGAGACGATGCGCACACGCGCGGTATCCGCGGCGGGGGAGGTGTCGAGGTCGGCGTCCTGAAGCAGCAGGTTGAGCGGCTGGTCGGTGAACGCCGCGGTCGCCGGGGCGTCGAACGACGCGAGCGTGAACGACAGCGCCGCGGTGGAGACCACGCGGACCTCGACGGTGCGCGGCAGGTCTTTTTGGCCTTCGAGGGTGTTGTCGTCGAGGTAGGTGACGGTGATGGTGTCGCCGCCGCGGACCTGGAGCGTGCGGTCATCGGGGGTGGGGTCGGCGATGGCGGTGGGGATCGACGCGATGTAGGTCTGCCCGTTGCCCGAGAGCGGGATCGCGGTGAGCGTCTCGCGGTCGCCCGAGCCGGTCTCGAGGCTGACGGTGATGTCGCGGCCGAGCTGCCGGAGCACGGGCAGGTCGCCGTCCTCGATCTTGATATAGAAGCGTCGGCCGGCCTCCACGAAGCTGACCCCGGCCTGGTCGGGCGAGATGAACGTGCCGACGAGGCCCAGCGCTTCGATGGCCTTGTTCCAGTGCCCCTGCTGGAAGTGGCACATGCCGATGTAGTAGAACGCCTGGTTGGCCCAGCGGGTGTTGGGATATTCGCTGGTGATCTTGCGGAGGATCGGGAAGGCGGCGACATACTGCTTGGCCTGGAAGTGCGCGACGCCGGTGAGGTAGAGCGCTTCGAGGTAGAGGTCGAGCGGCTCGCCGACCAAGGGTTGCTGCGGGTCTTCCATCTCGCGCAGGCGGGCGAGGTAGATCACCGCCTGGGGGTAGTTGGCGGTGTCGATCATGTGTTTGCCCAGCGCGAGGTAGGCCTCGAAACGCACCGGCGAGTCGGCGTGCTGCTCGGTCACGGTCTGCAGCATCTTCACGCCGCGCTCGTTCTCCCCCGCCAGCAGCAGGTCGTTGGCACGCTGCAGCAGACGGCGGGCGGCGTAGTCGGATTCGCTGACCTGCGCGCGATCGCCTTTGACCTCGCGCGCGGCGAGGGCGGCGGGGGCGAGGGCCACGGCCAGCACGCATAGCAGCAGGCAGAGCGATCGGGCCCTTCGCGGCGCAAAGCCTTTGCTCAGGGCTCGGCTTGGGGCGGTGTTACACATTGCATCATGAGTCTGGGTCATTGACACCTCCACCGATGCGCAGGCCCATCTTCTCCAGCCGATGATGGACCTCGCTCGATTGACGGCTCTTGGGGTACTTGCTCATCACCGCGCGCAACGACGCGATGTACTTGTCTTTGATGCCGGCCTTCTCGTAATACAACGCGGTGCGGTACGCGGCTTCCGACGCGTCCTTCTCGAAGAAGCTCTCGATCTCTCCAAGCTGCTGCACCGCCGCGGACAGCTTGTCCATCTTCATGTAGCAATCGGCGATCTCGAAGAGGTTGCGCGGGTCGGCCTCGTTCTCGGGGCGGTAGGTCTGGAACGACGCGATCGCCTCGCGGTACTGCTTGTTGGCCTTGTGCAACTGGGCCTGGTGCCAGTAGGCCTCGTTGGCGAAGCGCGGGGAGCCGGTGACCTGCTGCGCGAGCTTGAGGCCGTTCTCGATGTCGCGGGTCTTGTGGTTGGCGTAGAACCGCAGCAGCTCGATCTGCCCCAGCTCGCGGTCCTCAAACGAGGCGCAGACGCGCTGCACCGCCTCGGCATCGCGGTACCACAGCGAACGGGCCAGGTCGGTCCGGGTTTTGTCGTCCAGCTCGCCGAGGCGCAGCTTATCGAACACCCGGCGGCCAAGCTCCGCGTTCTTCAGATCGCCGTAGGCGATATTCATCAGGTCCCGCGTCTGTTCGTTGCTCATCTTCGCGAAGTTGAGCTTCTGGTAATACGCGTCCGCCTTGGGGGGGTGATCACGGTAGTGGCGGACCCACTTGATGATGCGGTTGTAGTCGTCGGCCCCGGCTTGACGATCGAACTGCGCATCGACACGCTTCATCCACGCGCCGACGTCGCCATCCGCCTGCCGGCGGAACCCGGCCAGGTCGAGCTGATAGTCGTCCCAGTCCGCGAAGCGGCCCTCGAGCTGATCCGCCCAGTAGGCGAAATAACGCTTGCGTTGTTCGGCCTGCGTGTCGTCGAAGTTTGCGTAGCGCCAGACGCGGTGGCGTACCTGATGCCAGTAGTCGCGCGATTCGATTGTCTCGCCCTCGACCTTGCCGGGGTTATGGTGGAAGGTGCGGGCCTGCTCGTAGAAATCGCGGAGCTTCGGCTCGTCGGGGGTGTTGCGGATGTAGTGGTAGATGACCTTGCCCATCGCGTCGCGGGCCGCGTCGCCGTTGCTGCCCCTAAAGTCGATCGCCACCTGCTGCCAGTACTTGACCGCCTCTTCACGCCGGTCGCGCTGGGCCAGGGCGTCGGCGAGCTGGTTGATCGCGGTCGCGGCGAAGCGCGATTTTGAGTAATCCTCGTCCTCGGCCATCTCGGCCCAGGCTTTGAGCGCGTCGTCGTCATTGCCGTTCTGCCAGTGCGCCGCGCCGATGTAATAAAGCGCCGGGCCGGCGAAGGGCAGATCGTTGGGGAAGTAGTCGAGGACCTCGGTGTAGGCCTTGATCGCCTCGAAGCGCTTCTCTTCCAGGTGCAGGCAACGGGCTTTGCGCAGCAGGGCGTAGGGCACGGCCTTGGAGCGGGGGAACTCGGCGATGAACGCGTCGTACGCGGCGGCCGCCTCCCGCAAGGCCTTGGTGGAGCGCTTCTTCGGGTCGTTGGGGAACGCGGCGTCGGCCTGCTTGAGCGAGTGGGCCTCGAACGGGTCCAGCCGTTCATAGCTCTTCTCGGGGAACACGACCTCGGCATTGTCGGTCAGGTTGGCCCGCGCCCCCGGGGCGGCCCACAGCGTGCCCAGAAGGATCAGGCCCGTGCCGCACAGCACCCGGGCCAAAGCGCGGCGGCGGCGGGGGGAGGGTTGTGATCCCGCACCCCGCATCGGGTCGGGCGTGTATCGGTCGGTCATCGCGACTCCTCTTGCTGGCTGCCGCCCGTGGGAGGCGGGGGCAGCGTCACGGTTCTATTGCCAAAGCAGGCGGTCTGGTTAACGACGGGGAAACCTTTCTTCTCCTCGGGACAATACTTTAGGCCGATCGGTTTGCCACGATCCTGTCCTCTGTCCTCTGCCCCGCCGGAGTAGCCCATGCCCGCTCGTTTTGCGTCGGCCTGCCTTATCGCGGCGATTGCCCTGCTTTGCGCGCTTTATCCCGCCGCGATTGCGCAGGAAGGCGATGGGCCGGACCTGACCATCCCCGAGGGCGGCTTCCGCACCGAAGCCGACGACTTGGCCGAACTCGAAGAACTGGGCCAGGCCGAGGCGTTCAGCGGTACGCAGTTGGGCCGCCTCGGGGCGGTGACGCTGCCGGTCTCCATGCCCTACGACGGCCAAGCTACTCTCGCCCTTTACACCCCGGCGGGCCAATTGGTCCGCATCCTCGGGCAGGTGCTCGACCTGTCGGCGGGGGAATATGAGGTGCGCTGGGACGGCATGGACCTGTTCGGCAACCTCGTCCCCGCCGGGACCGATCTTCAGCTCAAGGTCATCACCACGCCCGGCCTCAAGGCGACCTATCAGTTCACGGTCGGCCACGGCAACCCGGACCAGCCCTGGGGCGGCAGCTACACCAACGAACAAGGCGAGCGGCGGCACGGGGGGTGGCTCGGCGACCACTCCACGCCCAACGCGGCCGTGGCCGTCGGCGACCACGTCGCGCTCGGCAGCTTCCTCGCCGAGGACGGCGACAACCTCATCCTCGTCAATCAGGACTTCGAGAAAATCTGGGGCATGAAGCTGGCCGGGTGGACCGGTCCCGACACGCTGCGCAGCGATGGCAAAGCCCTCTACGCGTTGCAGCGGCGGGGCAGCGCGGTGCATCGGATCGACCCGTTCACCTTCGACGACCGAGGCCGCGTCGCCAGGCGCAAGCTGATTGATCCGGGCAAGGACCGCATCCTCGCGTTCGCCGCGCGAGGCGATGAATTGCTGCTGGTGCAGCGCAACCACGAGATCGACACCAACCACTTTCGCGCGCCATTCGGCGGCGGGGATATCGATCATGCCGCGTCGGTGCCGCAGGTGCTGGGCACCAGCGCCCCGACGGAGTTTCACACCTCGCCTCAGGGCGGGTTTAACCGCACGTTCAGCGGCGGGGGCCACCCGCAGGCCGGCGCAACGATGACGCGGCGTGGCGGGGTCGGCTACGTCGTGCTGGGCTTCAAACGCCCGGCGACGTTCGGCTCGGTGCTGCTGGCCCGCACGCCAGGCCTGGAGCGTGTGGAACTGCATGCGCTGGCCGACGATCTGGTATACGACGCCTTGCAACACTCGCCCCTGCGCGAGGGTGGCGACTCGGCCAAGGAACTGGCCGGGCTCGGCCTGGACCTGGAGGAGTTTGATGAAAACTGGGTCAAGGTCGCCCAGACAAATCTGGAGCAGGAGTTGTCGCTGCTGACGCCCGAGAAGCGCGTGACGACCCGCGCGGTCTATTTCAAGGCGAAGCTCGATGAGAAGGACGCGGCCGGCAAGCCCCGGCTCAAGCTCGCGCAGTTCCTCGCCGAGCCGACCGCCTTCCTCGAGACGTCCGCGAAACTCACCACCGCCGCCGACACCGCCGACCAACTCACGCCCGTCGGAAGCGACACGCGGCCGGGCCTGCACGCCCGCACCGCCGCCCGGCTGTCCGATGACAGCCCGCTCACCTTTGTCATCGATTACGCCTCGCCCCAGACGTTCGACGGCATCCTGCTCTACAACCCGATCAACCCCCGCATCAGGATCGATGCGTTTCTTGGCGAGGGCGACCCCGACGCCGCGCTGCGCGAGGACGCCGCCTGGCAACCCCTGGCCGAGTTTCACGGCGGCAGCCAGAAGAAGATCGGCTCCTACACCGCCACCAAAGACCACAACGCCCGCATCGTCCGCCTCGAATCCCCCGCCACCACGCGCGCGTTGCGCTTCCGCGTGACCGAGGGATACCGCACCGGTAAGTACGCGACGCTCATGGGCGGCCCCGGCGGCGCAAAAGACGACGACCCGATGTGGGCACAGGTCGATCAGATCGCGCTGCTGCGCCTGACGGACCCGCCGCCCACGCCGCCCTCACGCATCCTCGCCATCCACGACGCAAACACCGGCGAGAAAAAACGCGAGCTGCGCGGCCACGACGAGCTGGACCTCCAGACCCTGGCCGCGGCAGAGGACGGCACGCTCTATAGCGTCATCGATGATCGTCTACACCGCACCACCATCACGCAAGACGGTGTGTCGCATGAGCCACTGCACGATCATGTCTTTAGCAACGCTTCGGACCTCACCGTCTCGGCCGAGCGCATCGCGGTGACCGACAGCGGCGCGCATCTGGCGTACGTGTTTGATCGTGCGGGCAAGTTACGGATGACGATCGGGACGCCGGGCGAGACGCGCGACCGTGGGCCGTGGATCGCCAACCGTCTGGGCAAGCCCAACGGCGTTGCGCTCGATGCGCAGGGGCGGGTCTGGCTCGCCGAGTCGAGCTTCGCGCCCAAGCGCGTCAGCGTGTGGTCGGCCGACGGGCAGCACGAGAAGGACCTGCTCGGCCCACCGATGTACGGCGGCGGGGGTTCCCTCGACCCCAACCTCCGCAGCTTCTACTACCGCGGCATCGAGTACGACCTCGACTTCGCCCAAGGCACCAGCCGACTCAAAGCCTCCAACGACCGCGCTTATCAGGAAGCCACGCTCGGCCTCGAAGCCAGCACGTTCGCCTTCACCGGCCTCGGCCAGCCGTACCGCCATGATGGCCGACGCTACATCATCGGCGGTTCCAGCGGCGGGTACGTCATCGCGCTGCACCCCGAGAACAAGCAAGGCCGCGCGTGGACCCCGGCGGTGGTCATGGGCCCGGCCGAGGACTCGGTGTTTCTACTGCGAAAAAAAGCCTGGCGCGACCACTTCGGCGCGATGGACCTGCGCGACCGCTACTTCATCTGGTGCGATGCCAACGACAACCAGCAATTCGAGATCGATGAGGTCGAGCTGATGCATGCCGACGACTGGCCGCACGGCCAGCGCCCGCCGACCGGCGGGACGATGGGGCCGGAGATGACGCTCTACGGCACATACAAATGGTCGCCGCACCGATTCACTTCCGGCGGCGTGCCGGTGTTTCGATTCGCGGATGCCAAGCCCTTCTACGACCGCGAGTCGGTGCCGCACTACCGCCGCAACTACACCCTCGGCGGGCCGACCAGCGCCAAGCCCGGACCGGGCGACTTCAAGCTCGTCACCGACGCCGGCCGCATGATCCGCGAGGGACAGCCCTTCATCATCGAGCCGGACGGCAGCATCCTCGGCGGGCCGCCGCCGCAGCCCTCCGACTTCTCCCCGGAGATCGACGGCAACGTGCTCAACCAGCCGTGGAAATTCACCGGCGGCGGAATGACCGATTCCGACGTCGGCTACGTCGCCGCGGTCAACTCCAACAACGGCTACTGGTACGCGTGGGCGGCCGACCTGGGCGTGATCGTCGGCACGTTCTTCGACGGCAAAGAGGGTGGCTGGGATACCTCGCTACGCGCCACGCGCGGCACCGATGTTACCCACCGCAAGCACGGCTGGGAGGGCTGGGGCGGCGATTTTGTCAAAGCGGATGACGGGCACTTTTATGCCGTAGCCGGCAAGGGGTTTCACGGCATCAGCCGGATCGATGGCCTCAACGATATCGCCGTGCAAACCACCCCCGTGCGCATCGAAGCCACGCATGTCGCGGTCAACACGACGCTGCGCCCGGTCATCGCCGCACGCCAGCAGGCGCGGGCGCTGGCCAACGGCAAGTCATCGCGCAAGAGCCTCGCGGTGCCCGAGTTGAGCAAGCGGGCGCGGGATGTGAAGATCGATGGGCAGATCGAGGAATGGGGCTCGCCCGCGAGAATGCCCGCGATCGGCGCAGAGAACAGCGGGCTGCGCTTCGATCTGGCCCGGGATGAACGCGGGCTGTATGTCGTGCTCCGCGGCAAATCGAAGATGGGCAACACGGCCAAGAGCCCCGCCGAGGTCTTGTCGCAGGGCTTCGCGTTTGAGCTGATGGTTCGCCCGCAAGCCGGCAACCGCTCGCGCGATGTGGTGGCGGGTGATCGGCGGGTCGTCTTCGGGCAGGTTGAGGGTCGGTGGACCGCGGTCTTGTTTGATTACGAGCCGACCGACAACGCCGACACGCAGGAGGCGGTCAGCCTTGCGACCGCCGGGGCGCGGGCGAGGATCGGCCGGGTCGGGGTGCTCGATGAGCACCAGTGCCGGTTTGTGATGAGCGATACCGCCCTGGGGGTCAGCCTCGACACGCTCGACGACCTGGAGGGGCTCGGCGAAGCGCCGACTTTGCTCGGCGACGAACGCCCGGCCCCGGCGGCGAAGCGGGCGGTGGATGCGTCGCGAACGGATTGGACCGCGGAGGTCTTCCTGCCCTGGCAAACGCTGGGCCTTGAAGCCGCGCCCGGCAGGCTTCGTCTGGATGTGGCGGTGAACGAGGCGAACGCCGCGGGCGACGGCGTGGCCGAGCGGACGGCGTGGTCTGATGCCTCGGCCGGGCTGGGCGTGGCGGACCGGGGGGTGCTGGCGACGATCAACCCCGCCGCGTGGGGCCACCTGGAGTTGGGCCGATAAGCCGCGGGGAGGCGGCGATCGGCAGGTTGTCGCGTTAACATGCGGCCATGCAGCCGCCGCCCCCCAGCCCGGACGATGACCGCGACTTGTTTGCCGTCGCGCCGTTCCTGCTGGTCAAAGACCTGTCGCGGAGCATCGCGTTCTATACGGACGTGCTGGGTTTTGCGGTCGGCGAGCCTTGGGGCAACCCGCCGTACTTCGCGATGGCCGAGCGCGACGGGCTGACCATCATGCTGCACCAGGTCCAGCCCCCGCTGCGCGTCCGGCCCAACGGCGGCACGCGAAGCGCAGCCGGCGCGGGCGGTTCCAATCCCGGCGGCGACACGTGGGACCTCTACCTGTGGTGCCGCGACGCCGACGCCCTGTTCGCCGACTTCACCGCCCGCGGTGCCGAGGTGGTGTACGAGCCGGTCATCCAGCCGGATTACACGATGAAGGAATTCGCCATCCGCGATGCGGACGGGTACGTCCTGGCGTTCGGGCAGTGGTGGGGGCAAGGGTGAAGCAGCAGGATTATGGCTCTTCATTAAGTGATTCGAGCGTCTCGATGCTTTCTTGTAAAGCGTCGAATGCTTCTGATATGGGCGGCGGCGGCTCGCCTTCGAGTTGAGTCGTTGCTGGACGGGAGCGCTGCGACGGTTCGAGCAGCACGAACGCGAAATCATCCTCATCTCCGGTAACCTTCGCATCGCTCCACGGATCGATACCCCGATCGTCGATGCCGTTGGCTCCCAAGCTATAGACGCGGCATTGCGTTCCATCGATGATCATTCGCAGTTCGTGACCATACGCGCATTTTGGGATGTCTTTGTACACCTCGGTCAGACTCGCGGGCCAACGCTCCTCTCGCAGGCGGAAGCGTTCGACGTCGATCGCGGCGGCCGCGGCGTCGAGCCGGGCGGTCAATTGCAGGTGTGTGCGCAGCGCCGCTTGCAGCGGGGCCAGGTCACGATTGCCGGTTTTGAGTCCGCTGAGTTCAACCAATCGAGCGGAAGTGGTGGCGGGATCGACCAACTCGTCATAGAACGCAAACTGCTCGCGTAGCGTGTTGGCTGTCTGAAGGCGCACATGGCCCGGACACCATGCGTAAAACGTCCGCAGTGACGCTTGTTGAAGCCATTCCCAAGTCGTTAATTCCCACAGATCGTCTTCGTCAATCTCATCACCCGCCAAAGCTTCGATGATCGGTAGCCACGCGTCCGCGACATGGCGCTGCATGATTAGCCCCTGCATGATCTGCCAATCGGGGTCATGGAGGCCCACTGCGGCATACGCCCATTCGTGACGGATGGTCTTTGCCAAATCGAAGCTATTTCGCGTGAGCCTGATGTCGTTGCGAAGCCGCGTAAACTGTGCGTCGGTCAAAACCGCTCGGCCAAGTAAATCCTCGGCTACACTTTCCGCCAGCGCGGCGATGCTGATGCGTATAAGGGCGACGATGAGATAGTCATCCCCCGCCATTGCTCGCGATAACCGAAACGCGCTCACGCAGTTCTCAACCGCGCGGTCCGTATCGCCTTCCGCCGTGGCGGCCAGCGCGTCGATCTGGTACCACCGCGCAATAAGCCGGGCATTGCCGAGTATATTCATCGTGCCTTGAAAGTCATCAAGCAGGTCAAGCTCAAACCGAACCGGATCATTGGGCTTGACCTGTCGCACCGCCTCCAGCCCAAGCCTGTTAATACCCACCATTTTATGGAGTACCGCCGCCTGATCCGGGGTAAAACCTTCGCCGAACTTCGGCCAATCGGCGTATCCAATGACCGGCGATTGATCCCGCATATCTTCGGGGAGATGCAGCAGTTCACCGGCTGCTCGGTAGTAGCGTGCGGCATTCGTATCGTCATCAACATCGGGGGTGGTGTCGGGCGGAACCCCCCTCGCGTGCAATGCCTTGAGCGTATCCGCGGCGACCACGCGACCACGATGGTTGGTCCAGACCACATAAACTACGGCTGCGATCAGGGCCAGCACGATCAGCCACTTGCCGATGCGCAACGTGGTCTTGACGATCCGGAGTACCCGCCTGAACCGGCCCGGTGTTTGGGTGTTTAGAGGCATGCACCGAGATATAACACATTAGGAGATAGCAGGGCTGCGAATCGGGTCTTGCGGCCGCGCAATTGCGGGTCATTGATCCGCCCGTAAGTGGCTATTTACAGTAGAATTGTATGGGTTTTGTATTTTCAGCCGCGCATTTAGCCGCGCTATTCGACGCGAAAGAACCCCGTGGACGCCACCTTCTGGCAGCTCATCCTCGACCTGTTGATCCTCCTCGGCAGCGCCGGGGTGCTGGGGGTGCTCTGCGAACGGCTCAAGCAGTCGGCCGTCGTGGGGTACATGCTCGCCGGCGTCCTGGTCGGGCCCAACGGCTTCGGGTTCATCCAGAACGAGGCGATCGTCAACACCATCTCGCAGCTCGGCGTCGCGCTGCTCATGTTCTCCATCGGGCTCGAGTTTTCCTGGTCCAAACTCAAACGACTCGGGGCCACCGCCCTCATCAGCGGCACCGCCCAGATCCTCGGTACCATGGCGATCACGACCCCGGTGGGCATGGCGCTGGGCCTGAGCTTCAAGACCAGCATCGCAATCGGGTCGCTCGCGGCGCTGTCGAGCACGGCGGTGGTCGCGCCGGCGCTGGCCAAACGCGCGGAGCTGGATTCGCCGCACGGCCGCTTCTGCCTGGGCATCCTGCTCGTGCAGGACGCGGCGGTGGTGCCGCTGGTCTTGCTGGTCACCGCCCTGGCCGGGCAAGGCACGGTCGGGCAGATGATGATCGGCGCGGGGCAATCGGTGCTGATCGTCGGCGGGTTTGTGCTCGTGGCTTACCTGGCGGCACGGTTTGTCCTGCCGCAGATGCTCAAGTCGCTGACCGGCAACCGCGACATCGTCGTGCTGCTGGCGTTTGCCGCCGCGGCCGGCGCATCGCTCGCGGCGTACAAGCTCAACATCTCCCCGGCGCTGGGCGCGTTTATCGTCGCGATCTTCCTGGGCGAGTCGCCGCTGGCGACACAGGTCCGCGCGGATGTCGCGCCGTTGCGCACGCTGTTTGTCACGCTGTTCTTCGGCGCGATCGGGATGTTGGCCGACCCGGCCTATGTTGCCGCGCATCCGCATTGGGTGCTGCTCGCGGTCGGGCTGGTCATGGTCGGCAAGCCGCTGGTCATGCTGCCGATCGGCCTGATTTTCCGCATGCCGCTGCGGCACGCGGTCGCGGCGGGGCTGAGTCTGGGGCAGGTGGGGGTGTTCTCGTTCGTGCTGCTTCAGGTCGGGCAGAGCGGCGGCGATCCGCCGTTGATCGGCAGCGACCTGGCGGCGCTGATGGTCGCCACGATCATCCTCACGATCTTCCTCACGCCTTACCTCGTCGGGGCCGCTTCACCGGTGGGCGCTTGGACGGAGCTGCGGCTGAGGCACTGGGGTCTGGTGCGCAGCAAGGCGGGCGAGGCGCTGGCCGACCCCACGCGGGGCGATCAGGAACATGTGGTGATCATCGGCTTTGGCCCGGCGGGCCGCGCGGTGGCCGCGGCGCTGCGGCAGGGAGAGGTGCCCATCGCCATCGCCGACCTGAACCTGCGCACCGTCCGGGCCGCGCGGGCCGAGGGCATCCGGGCGATCGTCGGTGACGCGACGCAGCCCGAGACGCTCGATCAGCTCGACCTGAGCGGTGCCATCGCGCTGGTCATCACCGTGCCCGACCACCGCCTGGCCGAGCAGGTCATTCAGCAGGCGCGGGTCGTACACCCGAGCCTGCCGATCATCGTGCGCTCGCGTTACAGCGCGTATGTCGATGATCTGACGCGGGCCGGCGCGCACGTGGTGATTGATGAGGAGACGACGCTGGGCGAGCGGGTGGGGGAGGTGTTGCGAGACCTTTTGGGTCAGCCTGAACCCGGCCCGAGCGCCGATGACGAGCCGAAGGATTAAGCCACGCGAGCGTGATGATAAACTTCGGGTATGCGTGCGACACATCAAGACCTCAATCGTTCGGTGCGGGAGTGGGTGGAGCCGGTGCAGACCACGCTGCGGGCCGATTTGAGCGTGGCCCAGGCGCTGAGCGACCTGCGGGGCCGTACGATCGATCACGCGGTCACTTATTTTTACGTGGTGGATGCGGAGGGTCGCCTGCAGGGGGTTGTGCCGACGCGGCGTCTGCTGCTGGCCGAGCCGGGCGAGGGCGTCAAGCAGATCATGCACGAGCCGGTGGTGAGCCTGTGGGCGGACGAGACGCTGGCCGACGCGATGGAGGTTTTCGCCCGGCACCGCTACCTGGCGCTGCCGGTGGTGGACCGCGAGCAGAAACTGATCGGGACGATCAGCGTGCAGTTGTACGCCGACGAGGCGTTCGACCTGGCCGAGACCGAGCGGGTCGCGGACGTGTTTCAGTTGATCGGCGTATGGATCGATCAGATGCGGCAGGCCTCGCCCGGCCGGGCTTTCCTGGTGCGGATGCCCTGGCTGCTGTGCAATATCGCCGGGGGCATCGCGTGCGCGGCGGTGGCGACGGGGTTCGGCGTGGTGATCGAGCAGGTGCTGGTGATCGCGGCCTTCGTCCCGCTGGTCCTGTCGCTGGGCGAGGGCATCTCCATCCAATCGCTGACCCTGAGCATCCAGCAGATGAGCGGGCGCATCAGCCGCAGCAAGTTCTGGCAGTTGCTGGGCAAGGAAGCGGCCACCGCGTCGCTGATCGGGCTGACCAGCGGGGCGCTGGTGACGCTGGCGTCGCTGCTGTGGGGCTGGCAGGCCGGCCCGCCGTTGGCGATCGGCATCAGTGTCGCGCTGACCATGTGCCTCGCCGCGGTCATCGGCGCGGCGGTGCCGGGGCTGCTGCACCTGTTCAAGCTCGACCCGACCATCGCCGCCGGCCCGGTCGTGCTCATGACCGCCGACATCTGCACCCTCTCGATTTACCTGGGCCTGGCGACGGCGCTGCTCACCTGACCCGCGGGCTTGGCATGTGACGCATGCCCGGGAATGTTCGTGAAAGCGCATGCCATCCCCGCCACGTCCACGCGGCGGTCCGCGTCGAGGTGGCGCAGCTATGACGCGCCACGCTGACGGACTTTGTGGTGTAAATGCGAGAAAACCCGCGCGGGTGCTGCGGCCGATCAACCGAAGCCGTGCGCGGGCAGCCCCGGCCGGCCCGCCTGGATATCGACCTCCAGCCACGGGTCGCGCGTCGCCAGCCGATGCTCGGTCAGGCGCTTACGCATGTCCGCGACCACCGCGGCATGGGCCGGGTCATCGATGAGGTTGCGCGTCTCCAGCGGGTCGGCTTCCAGATCGAACAACGCCTCGGCATCGTGCATCAGCGTGCGCTCGACGCTCACTTGACCGGTCTTCGTCAGCCCGCGGGACAGGACGGATTGCCAGCTCGGCGAGCGATAAAGGTCGCTGGGCAAGGGCAGGCGCGCCGGGTGTTGCCAGAGCAGGTTCTGCACGATCTTGTAACGCCGACCACGCAGCACGCGATACGGGAAGCCGTCGCACACCTCGTGGAAGTTATGCGCGTAGGTCGTCTCGTCCCAGCCCCCGGGGTGCGGCTGATCGAGGATCGGCAGCAGCGAACGGCCGGGCAGATTTTCGGGTACCAGCTCGCGCGGCACACCGAGCCATTCGTAAATCGTCGGCGCCAGGTCGAGCCAGTTGACCAGCGCATCGCAGCGCCGGGCGCTACCGCCGGGCCGGGCGATGAGCAACGGGCAGTGGTGCCCCGCCTCGAAGCAACTGCCTTTGGCCCCGACGAAAGGCATGCCGTGGTCCGTCATCACGATGACCAGCGTGTCATCCGCCCGGCCCGACGCCTGCAGCACCCGCAGCGTCTCACCCACGAAGTGGTCGTAGCGCGAGATGTAGCGGTAATACTCCGCCAGGTCCTGGCGCGACTCGGGCGTGTCGGCCATCCAGTCGGGGACGGCCACGTCCTCGGGGCGATAGGAGACGTCCAACTCCCCGTATTCGTCGGCATTTTTCTCGGCGGGGAAAGTCGCGCCGGCGCGGTGCGGGTACATCGACGCGGTGTGCAGGTAGAACGGCTGATCGCCGACGCCCCTCAGAAAGGCCTCCGCGGCACCGGCCAGCGAGCGGGTGGACCACGCCTCGGTCACGATCCCGTCGCCGCGCCCTAACTCCGTGGCCAGATCAAACGGGTACACGTGCGCGGGCGCGACGTGGGCTTTGCCGACCAGCGCGGACTTGATCTGCGCGTCGCGCAGCACCGCGGGGATGGTGCGCATGGGTTCGTGCGTGCGGAAGCCGTGGATCGAATGGCAGTGCCCGTACTGCCCGTGGGTGTGGCTGTGCTGCCCGGTCAGCAGCGACGCCCGCGACGCGGCGCACGACGGCGTGGTACAGAACGCGTGGTCAAACACGGTCGCCCGCTGCGCCAGCGCATCGATATGCGGTGTCTGGATGATGTCGTTGCCGTAGCACCCCGCGATCGGCGACCAGTCATCAGCGATGCACAGCAGGACGGAGCGGGGGCTATCTGGCATGACTATCACACCGGCTGCGTTAAGGTTAGAAGTGGATCATCCGTCCGTCCACGCCCAGGGCGGCTTCGTGGACGGCTTCG
>CAZTLX010000065.1:0-19858 GCA_964614575.1 uncultured Phycisphaeraceae bacterium
TGACCAAACTGATCGAGAAGAACACCACCATCCCGACCAGCAAGTCCGAGACGTTCTCGACCGCGTCGGATAACCAGACCGCCGTGACCATCCACGTCCTGCAGGGCGAGCGCGAGTTCGCCAAGGACAACCGCACGCTGGGCCGGTTCGACCTGGCGGACATCCCCCCGGCGCCGCGCGGCATGCCGCAGATCGAGGTCGAGTTCAACATCGACGCCAACGGCATCCTCAGCGTGCTGGCCAAAGACAAGGCGACGGGCAAGGAGCAGTCGATCAAGATCGAGGGCTCGTCGGGCCTGTCGGAAGCCGAGATCAAGAAGATGCAGGCCGACGCCGAGGCCCACGCCTCGGAAGACAAGGCCAAGCGCGAGCTGATCGACCTGCGTAACCAGGCGGAGAACACCGCGTACCAACTGCGCAAGCAGTTGGAAGAGCACGGCGAGAAGGTCCCGGCCGAGGTGCGGGGCAAGATCGAGTCGGCGCTGTCGAGCGTGGAAGAGAAGGTCAAGGGCGACGACGCCGCGGCGATCAGGTCCGCGCTCGATGAGCTGAACAAGGAGGCGCAGGAGTTGGGCAAGGCGGTGTACGAAGCCGCCGCGAAGGAAGCCGGGGGTGCCGCGGGCGGTGCCGAAGCGTCCGGCGGCGATGCCTCCGAAGGCAAGCCGGGTCAGGGCGACGACGACGTGATCGACGCCGAGTACGAAGTGAAGAACTGACGCCGCGCCAGCGCCGGTTGATGAAGAACCACCCCAAGCCGCGAGACCCTGCGTCTCGCGGTTTTTTCTTACGCGGCGTCACGGAAGCCGATCGTCATCACCACCCCGATCGCCTTAGCGATGCGCTGCACGGTGCGGAACGTGGGGTTCGCGCCCAGGTCGGTTTCGAGCTTCGACAGCCGGCTGCGGTCGATGCCGCTGCGCTCGGCGATCTGGTCGAGCGTCAAGCCGCGGCTTTCGCGTTCGGCGCGTAAAAGCTTCATCGCTTCATGCGCCTGACGGATTTCCGCCGCCGCCTCCCACGCTTCTTTGGAAAGGCGGGCGCGGTCTTTCTCGACCTGCGCGCGGATCACCGCGTGGCGTTGGCGCTGCTCGTCGGTCAGCCGACCACTGACGCGTCTGAACTTTGGTTCATCGTTCTGCATCTTTAAGCTCCGGCTCCGGTTCGTAGGCGGTGACGGGAATCACCAGATACGCTTCCGCGATGTACTCGAACACCACCAAGAGCAGCCGCCGGGCAGGCGAGTACCCCTTGACGACCCAGTATGCCTCGTTCGACGCGCTGCGGGTTCGCGTGTCGAAAAGCGTGCGAATGACATGTTCCGCCTCGGCGGGTGTCACATCGTGCTCGGCCAAATGCGCCACATTGCCGTCTTCCGCGTCGTCCCAGAGAATCGAGAGGATGAAATCGACCATCGTTTGATATCACGGCAGTTGACATATATTACCACATGCCGGTGGGCGGGCAACCTTTGACTTGAGCCCGATTGTTCAAACCCTGCCCCGCTGCGCAACCCAACCCCGAAACCGCACCCATGTTCCCCCACGATTTCCCCTTCGATCCGACCTACGGCTACACCGACCAGACGCTGCGGCAGGTCGAGCCGCCGGCCGTGCCGGGGGATTTTGCGGCGTTCTGGCGCGAGCGTTATGCCGCGGCACGGGCGGTGCCTGTGGCGTTGGCGTCGCGGCCGAGTGACAATTTCGACAGCAAGCATGTCGCGGTCGAGGAGGTTGAATTCGACGCGCTGGGGCTGGGGGGCGAGGAGCCGCGCCGCCTCGGCGGGTGGCTGGTCACGCCGAAGCGCGTCGCGCCCGTCCGCGCGGAAGTGGTCGGCCACGGCTACGGCGGCCGCGACGCGCCGGAGCTGCATCCGTCCGACCCGCCCGCCGTGCGCCTCTTTCTCTGTATGCGCGGCTTCCACCGCTCGGCCTCGCCCGACCTGCCCGACACCGCCGACCGCCACGTGCTCCACGGCATCGCATCGCGACAGACCTACCTCCACCTCGGTTGCGCGGCCGACTTGTGGGCGGCGGTCACCGCGCTGCAAACACGCTTCCCCGAGTTCGCCTCCCGCACCGACTACCGCGGCAGCAGCTTCGGCGGGGGCATCGGCGCGCTGGCGCTGCCTTGGGACGCGCGCATCCGCCGCGCGGCGCTCGACGTGCCCAGCTTCGGACACCACCCGCTGCGCCTCACCCTGCC
This sequence comes from uncultured Phycisphaeraceae bacterium, assembly GCA_964614575.1. GTDB lineage: Bacteria > Planctomycetota > Phycisphaerae > Phycisphaerales > Phycisphaeraceae > JBGTLW01. The sequence goes on from CAZTLX010000065.1 coordinate 2,203, forward strand.
CTGCACCGGCTCGGGCGAGGCGGTCCGCCGATATCACCAGCGCGGCCACGACGTGATGCCCGTGCTGCAGTACTTCGATGCGGCGACCGCGGCCCGGTTCATCAGCCAACCCACGCTCGTGAGCTGCGCCCGCTTCGACCCCGCCGTGCCCCCGCCCGGGCAGGTCGCCGTGTACAACGCGATCCCCGGCGAGCGCAAGCGGCTGGTGATGCGCGACGGCGGGCACTTCGAATACCCCGCGCTGATCGAGCAGTGCCGCCGACGCGACGCGCTGATCGCCGCGTGGTTCGCGGCCTGAGCGGCCCCCGGGGTGAAGACATGTACCAGGCGCCCCGCTTTGTATTCATTAAGGTTGGACAGGCATTCTTGTCTGTCACCGGCCCGAAGGGCCGGCCAAGCCGGATTTCGACCTGCGGTCGATCGACCGGCACGAATGCCTGTCCTACCCATTGGGTGTCATGGGGGTCAATGTCTTCACCCTCGACCGGCCCCGCGTTTGCTTGACACTTTGCCGGCCGGGGCTTACGGTTTGCGGCGGTTGATGAGTGCCAACGACGCGGCGTGGGCGACCACGGCCGTTCATCTTGTGGAGACGCAGGCGATGTCCACCCAGGAATCACGACTCGTGGTCACCGAAGACGGCCAGGTCACCAAGGTTCAGTTCCTTGACCGCAACATCCTCGAAGAGGCGATGATCCAGCAGATCGGCGATCAGATCGCCGCGCTGGTCGATGCCGCGGTCAGCCCCAAGGTGCTGATCAATTTCGAGCACGTCGAGCACCTGTCCTCGGCCGCGCTGGGCACGCTGATCACCATCAACAACCGCATCCGCCAGAAGGGCGGGCAGTTGCGCCTGGCCAACATCGACCCGCAGATCTACGAGGTCTTTGTCATCACCAAGCTCAACAAGCTCTTCCAGATCCACGACGACACCGCCAAGGCGATGGCCAGCTTCAAGTAGCCGTGGCCCGCTCGTTCGCCCCCCAGGAAACCCCCGGCCCTCAACCCCGGCGACGCATGGGTGACTCACCACCAAACAAACTGGTGATTCCCAGCAAGCTGGATCAGGTGGTCCCCGTTCAGGACGAGATCATCAAGCGGGTCGAGGCGCACGGCTACCCCCAGCAGGCCGTATTCGCCATCCGCCTCGCCCTCGATGAGGCGCTGGCCAACGCGGTGAAGCACGGCAACCAACTCGACCCGGACAAGTCCGTCCACGTGAGCTATCAAGTCACCGCCGAGCGCATGTGGGTCGAGGTCTGCGACGAGGGCCCCGGCTTCGTGCCCGAGGCGCTGCCCGACCCGACCGACGAGGCGAACCTGAGCCGGCCCCACGGCCGGGGAGTCATGCTCATGCGGGCGTACATGACCGAGGTCACCTTCAACGACAAGGGCAACTGCGTCCGCCTGGTCAAAACCCGCGACTGCCCGCTGCCCAACACCGATTGACCCCGGGCCGTTGAATCACCCGCGCCAGGAAACTGAAACAAGCACCGTTTCGCCACCGCGATCCGCATCCTCCCGCGGGCCGCGTTGCGGGCGGGTGAAGGCGGTGTAATTAAATCACGTCGCTTGCTCTGATCGCTGAATCTGCGTGAAATTCGATGCCTTGGCGCCTTCGCGGTCAAAGTATGCCTGACCGACGGTCCGGGTCCAACTTTTCCGCCCGGCCCCCGGCCCCCGGTCCTCCCGAACCCCCTCCTTGGCTTGGGTGGCGGCTTGCGATACACTCTTGCACCTTGTTTTCGTCCCTGTTCGAGACCTCTGGTTGAACGCTATCGCGACATCGCAGCCCGAGCCCGGCCCGTTACCCGACGCGGCCGAGCCCGACGACGAACCGCCCGCCGGTGCCGCCGATTCGGCCGCCGCCGGCATTAAGCTATCGCTGGAAACCGCCGACGCCGACCCGCCCCTGGCCGGCTGGCTGGAGCCGATGCTCGCCCGCGCCGCCGCGTTGTCCGACGCGCCCGTGGCGGCGCTGAGCGTCGTCGTTGTCGATGACGCGGCGATGACGCTGCTGCACGACCAGCATCTGGGCCTGGACTCGACCACCGACGTGCTCACCTTCGACCTGCGTGACGCCGCGGACCAACCCGTCGATGGCGAGATCGTCGTCTGCCTTGACGAGGCCCGCCGCCAGGCGCAGCGGCGAGGGCACGACACCCGCGTCGAGGTGCTGCTCTACGCGGTCCACGGCCTGCTGCACCTGCTGGGGGAAGACGATCACGACGACGCGGACTACCGGCGCATGCACCGCCGCGAGGATGAGTTGCTGATCGCGCTGGGCATCGGCGCGGTGTTCGGGCGTGAGGCGCCGGGCGAAGGGGGCGAGCCGTGAGCGTGGAGCTATGGATCACGATGATCGCGGCGTTGCTCGGCTGCTATTTTGCGGCGTGCCACACCGCGCTGAAGACCTACTCGCGCAAGCGTCTGGCGGACCTGCTGGCCGAGCGTGGCAAGGAGGCGCAGCTCGAGCGGGTCAGCGACCGCATGGGCCAGTTCCTGATGGTCAGCGGTTTTGCGCGGTCGTGCATGAGCATCGTCGTCGTGCTCGCGATCGTGCGCGACCTCGAAGCCCGCCTGCCGGACACCGACCCGCTGGCGGTGATGGCGCTGGCGTTTGTGATCGCCGGCATCCTGCTGGGGCTGTTTATCGTGGCGATCCCCACCAGTTGGGCGGGCTACGGGCGCGAGCGCCTGCTCGCCTGGTCGCTGCCGATCCTCATCGTGCTGCGCCTGGTGTTCATGCCGATCGCGGCGCTGCTGTATTTCGTCGACCCGGTGGTCCGCCGCATCTCCGGCGTCGATCTGCTGACCGATGACGAGAAGGACAAGATCACCGACGAGGTGCTCAGCGTGGTGGAAGACCACCAGGAGGGTGCCGCGGTCGATGACGCGCAGAAGGAGATGCTCGAAGCGGTGTTCGACCTGCCGCGGACCACGGCGGGGGAGATCATGACGCCGCGCACCGACATCGAGGGCATCGAGGTCAGCTCCACGCTCGAGGAGGTGCGCACCACGATCCTCGACGCCGGCCACTCGCGCGTCCCGGTGTATGAGGAGAGCCTCGACCAGATCATCGGCATCCTCTACGCGAAGGACCTGATCACATACCTCGGCGGCAACAGCAGGTTTGACCTGCGCGGCATCCTCCGCGAGCCGTTCATGGTCCCCGAATCCAAATCCGTCTCCGAATTGCTCGGCGAATTCAAGGCCCGCAAGGTCCACCTCGCCATCGTGCTCGATGAGTACGGCGGGACCGCGGGGCTGGTGACCATCGAAGACATCCTCGAAGAGATCGTCGGCGAGATCCAGGACGAATACGAAAGCGACGAAGACGCCCCGCCGGTCATCCAGCCGATCGACGAGACGACCACCGAGGTCGAGGCCCGCGTCGAGATCGACACGCTCAACGATGAGCTGGGCCTGGAGATCCCCGAGGACGAGGACTACGACACTGTCGGCGGGTTTGTGTTCGCCAAGCTCGGGCACATCCCCGAGCCGGGCGAGAGCTTCGAGTTCGAGGGCCTGCGCTTCACCGTCACCGACGCCGAGCGCACGAAGGTGATTCGCGTACGGATCGAACGCCTCGCCACCGCGGATACCCCGGCCAACGGTAACGGCGCGTAATCCCCCGCCCCCCCCCGTTTAGCGGGCGGCACGAAGTGCCCCTGTCCTGAAACCCGAAAACCGAATCTCGAAATCCGAAAAAAAGGCATGGGGCACTTCGTGCCACCCGCTAAACCGGTGCGCTTATACTTGCGGCTATGTCGATGCCCGCGATCCGTTTTTACAACACCCTGACCCACCGCGCCGAGCCGTTCACGCCCGTCGAACCGGGCAAGGTGTTCATGTACAACTGCGGGCCGACGGTCTATGACTTCGCCCACATCGGCAACTTCAAGACGTTCCTCTTCGCGGACGTGCTGCGGCGGTTCCTCGAGCTGGTCGGCTACGAGGTGCATCAGGTGATGAACATCACCGATGTCGGGCACATGACCGACGACCAGCTCGCCGACGGCGGGGGCGAGGACAAGATGCAGCTCGCCGCCAAACGCCTGGCCGAGGCGAAGAAGGCCGGCAAGGCCCACGTCGCGGCGATCGACGACCCGAGCGACCCCTACCAGATCGCCGCGTTCTACACGCAGGCGTTTCTCGACGACGCGAAGAAGCTGGGGCTGAAGGTTGCGGATGAGTTTCCAGCCAACATGCCGCGCGCGACACAGTTCGTCGAATCGCACATGATCCCGATGATCGGCAGGCTGATCGACAACGGGCACGCGTATGTGGCGGAGGAAGGTTCCGGGGGTGGCGCGGTGTATTACGCCGTCGAAACCTTCGAGGGGTATGGGAAGCTGTCGGGCAACACCATCGATCAGCTCAAGGGCGGCGCGGGCGGGCGCGTCACCACGCAGGCGGGCAAGCGTCACCCCGCCGACTTTTTGCTGTGGAAACCGGATGCTTCACACCTGATGAAGTGGAACAGCCCGTGGGGCGAAGGCTATCCGGGTTGGCACATCGAGTGCAGCGCGATGGCCCGCGCGGTGCTCGGCCGCGAGGTCATCGACATCCACACCGGCGGCGAGGACAACATCTTCCCCCACCACGAGTGCGAGATCGCCCAGAGCGTGGGATCAACCGATCCGTCCGTGCTCGAAGCCTGCGGCAACTTCCGGGGGTTTGCCCGGTTCTGGATGCACTCCCGCCACCTCATGGTCGAGGGCCAGAAGATGTCCAAATCCAAGGGCAACTTCTACACCGTGCGCGATGTGCTCGAAGGCAAGGTGACCGGGCGGCCGGTCGACCCCGCCGTGATGCGCTTCGCGATGATCCGCGGGCACTACCGCAGCAACCTCGACTTCAGCGCGAAGAGTCTGGAGGAGTCGGGCAGCGCGGTGCGCAAACTTCGTGAGACGCACGTGCGATGGGCCACCGCCGCCGGCGTGCCGGATCCATTGGGCATGAGCACCGCGGATCACCCCGCGATCCAACGCTTTGCCGCACACCTCGCCGACGACCTCAACATCGCCGGCGCGATGGGCGTGGTGTTCGAGTTCATCGCCGAGGAGCCGGCCGACCCCGCCGAAGCGCTCGCGGTGCTCGAAGCGATGGACCGCGTGCTGGGCGTGCTGGAGGAAGACGCCGATGCCGCGGAAACCGACGACGCCGCGGACAAGTGCCGCGCCCTCGACGCTGCGCGGGCCGCGAAGGATTTCGCCGCCGCCGACGCGATCCGCGACGAGCTGATCGCCGCGGGCTACGACGTGAAGACCACCAAGCAAGGCACCGTCGCCACCAAAAAACTCGCCTGATGCGCCCCCACCCATAACGCCCGTCCTGAGCGGCAGCGAAGGGCGGGATCATTCAGGCGTCAGGAGTCGGGCATCTGTTCCAGCATCCGCTGCGCGTACCGCAGCGCGTTGAGTTCCAGCCGCACCGCCTTGGCGGTCTTGACCGAGTCGTCGCCGGCCGCGAACAGCTCGGCGATCTTTTCCAGGTGCGTCGTTTTGCGCTGCTCCGCCCAGTCGCGCAGGCGCTGGAGGGTGACCAGATCCTCGGCCGCGGCCGCGCGCTCCAGCTCCTCGCGGACCTCCATCACCTCCATCAGCAAATCCGGCGGCAGGGCCTTCTCATCGCCCGCATCCTTCGCGCCCTGCTGTTGGAGCAACGCCGCGGCCCGCAGGGCCGGGTCACGCAGCACGCGGTAGGCCTCGTTGATCTTCGCCGAGCGCTCGGCCGCGTCCGCCTGCTCGATCGGATCGAGGTAGCGGTCGGGGTGCGCCTCGGCCGAGAGCGCGACAAACCGCCGCTGCAGCTCCGCCTCATCGAGCGCAAAACCCGGCACCAGTCCCATCACATCAAACGCATCGTGCATGCCCCCATTCTAAGGCAGGTGGGCTTGAGTCCACCTGCCTCGCGGCCCGAACCTTTGGTAAACTTCCGGCGGGCGGGCGTGGCGGAATTGGCAGACGCGCTGGATTTAGGTTCCAGTGGGGTAAAACCCGTGAAGGTTCGAGTCCTTTCGCCCGCATTGGTGCCCCGGTCAGCCGGGGGTGTTTCTTTCAAGGCGTGGATATGCCATTCGACTTCGGGAGGCCCAGACGATGAACCGATTTTCCGTCACGATGCGCGCGTGGGCGCTTGGTGTGTTGTGGGCGATGATGCTGACGGGGGCGGCATGGGCGGCGGAGACCAAGCCGCAAGCCATCCCGCCGCAAGCCAGGGCGATCGATGAAGAAAGCTACGCGGCAAAAGCCCTGAGCGACAGCGGGCCGGATGTGCTGCGTGAGATCATCGCCAGGCTGGTGACGAAGCACAACGCCCTGGTCGAGCGGCATAACGAGCTGCGGACCGAGTTGCTGCACACCCGCCGCGAACTCAAGTCGATCGAGCCTTTTGTCGAGGCCAGCCGCCGCAAAACGGATGAACTGCGCGCGAGCCGGGAACAGATCAATACCCTCGAACGTCAACTCGACGAAGCGAAAAAGCTGCTGGCGACGCGTGGCGAAGTATCCTCCGAGCAATCGCTGGCGATCATCGAGGGCCTGGAGGAGACCCCGAATGAGCACGCCGCCAAACGCTCGCCGCTGATGGCCATATCCTCCGGGCAGAAGCTGCCGGACTTCGGCAACACGTGGGAGATGCTCGAGCAGATCGCGCCCGAATCGTTGCCCCGCTACGACCGCCCCCCGTCCAAGCTGGCGATCAGCATCCTCGCTCAACACATGGAAGAAACCTTTGTCGGCGGGAACGTTTCTTACGAGGGCGAATTACGCGACCCGGCCGCGCTGGTCGATCGTTATGGCAAGGTCAAGGCGGCGATCCTCGTGAGCGAGCAAACCCGGGTGGTCAAGGATCGGCTCTGGACCGTTCGGGTCACCTGTTCCTTCCGCCCGCAGCACACGCAAGCCATCAGCGAGTTGGACCCCGTCGAGCCTTACCCCGCGAACCTGCATGGTCGGCTCACCCGACTCCAGCTCAGCACTGCCGAGCAGACGCCACCCGCGGAGGAAGGCGAAGCCAGGCCCGACTTCCCGCACCTGGTGGTTGACCTGAAGTTGACCTTCTGCGACTTCACCGACCCGCCGGACTGGATCAAAGCCCCCTGAACGCGGCCGGGCACACCGAGCCGCACCGACGCATCCGCCCGCCCGGGCTGCCGGGGCTCCACGGCGACGCCTGATCCGCTGCCCGCAATTTTCATTTGACTCCATTGATTAACCCACCCAAGCCCGCCGATGCGCAGCGCAGCGGAGCTTCGGCGGGGTATCCGGCGGGTTAGGTTATTCAGAAAAACCATTTGACTTTCCCCCAAACCGATGGATACTTACCGATATGCACCGCGACTGGTTTTTCTTTTTTGCCTATTGGTTTGCCCGGCCCCTAGCCGTGTCGCGGTCCGTCTGACTCTGCCTTCAGCACCAAGAGGATGACCCCGATGCGGCAAGCGTCGGGGTTTTTTGTTTGGCGACACCCACCCAAAGCCCCGTGATCCAACAGGAAACCCGCCCATGATCATCGTCATGCAACCCACCGCCACCAAAGACCACGTCGAACACGTCGCCACGCTCATCCGCGAGATGGGCCTCAAGGACCACGTGATCCACGGCACCGACCTCGACGTCGTGGCCGTCATCGGCGACGAGACCAAAGCCGACCTCATGGTCCTGGAAAATGCGCCGGGCGTGAACAAGGTCATGCGCGTCATGGAGCCTTACAAGCTCGCGTCGATCAACACGACCGAGGGCAAGCGCTCGGAAGTGCGCCTCGGCGAGGGGGTGGTCATCGGCGGCAAGCAGGTGCCGGTGATCGCCGGGCCCTGCAGCGTCGAGAGCGCCGAGAAGATCCTCGCCGCCGCCCGGGCCGTGAAAGCCGCGGGCGCCCACGCCCTGCGCGGCGGCGCGTTCAAGCCCCGCACCAACCCCTACGCCTTCCAGGGCCACGGCGAGGACGGGCTGAAGATGCTCGCCGACGCCCGCGCCCAGACCGGCCTGCCCATCGTCACCGAGGTCATCACCCCCTCCGATGTCATGCTGGTCAGCAAGTACGCCGACTGCCTGCAGATCGGCACGCGCAACAGCCAGAACTACAAGCTCCTCGAAGCCTGCGGCGACACCGACAAGCCCATCATGCTCAAGCGCGGCATGGCGATGACCATCGACGAGTTCCTCCAGGCCGCCGAATACATCCTCGCCGCGGGCAACCCCAACGTCATCCTCTGCGAGCGCGGCATCCGCACCTTCGAGAACCACACCCGCAACACGCTCTCGCTCTCCGCCGTGCCCGAACTGCACCAGCGCACCCACCTGCCGATCATCATCGACCCGTCCCACGGCACCGGTCACGCGCGGCTGGTGCCCGACATGGCCCGCGCCGCCGTCGCCGCCGGCGCCGACGCCATCATCCTCGAGATGCACCCCGACCCCGAACGCGCCATGACCGACGGCGCCCAGTCCATCACCCCCGAGGCGCTGACCAAACTGATGCCCAGCCTGCATCGCATCGCCGAGGCCATCGACCGCACGTGCGAGCCCAACCGAGCGGCAGTATCCGTCTGAAGCACGTCCAAAACACAACATGCCCTGAACATATGCAACATCAATAGCCGGCGAGCTACGCCTCGCCGGACGATCGCGCTGCGATTGATCATCCGAGCAATGCTTCGTCGCGTAGCGACGACCCGGCGAGGCGTAGCTCGCCGGCTAGTTTTGGTGATGCATTCATTGACCTGCCTGTTATCACGATCACATCATCACCACATCCATCATCCCCGCCGCGCCGAGCAATAAGCTGATCACGCCGTTGACGGTGAAGAACGCCATGTTCAGGTGGTGTTGTGGGCTCTTGATGATCAGGCCGTGCTCGACGACGAGCAGCGCGGCGGTCGCGGCGACGGCTAAATTGAACAGGTGATGCAGGTTCGGGCTCAGCACCGCCAGCGTGCCCAGCGCGAGCAGCGCAAGCACGTGCAGCGCCCGGCTGATCCACAACGCGCGTTCGACGCCGAGCTTCGCGGGCATCGAATAGATACCTTGCGCCCGGTCCGCCTCGACATCCTGCAGCGCGTAGATCACATCAAACCCCGCGACCCAGCACAGCACCATCCCCGCCAGCAAGAACACGTCCGGCTGCGTGAGGAACGGCGGGTGGATCGCGATCGTTGCCGCGAGCGGCGACGCGGCCAGGGCCAACCCCAGAAACACGTGGCACAGCCAGGTGAACCGCTTCATGAAGCTGTACGCGCCGACCAGGACCAGCACCATCGGCGCGAGCAGCGCCGGCCACGCGTTATCAAAAAACACCGCGAACCCCGCCGCGGCCAGCCAGAACAGCGCGGCACACAGCAGCGCCACGCCCAGCACGAACGGCCGGGACAACCGCCCGCCCGGGATCGCTCGCTTGGCCGTGCGCGGGTTGGCGGCATCGATCTTCGCGTCGGCCCAGCGGTTCACCGTCATCGCGAACGTGCGGGCCAGCACCATGCACAGCACGATCAGCCCCGCCTCGCCCCACCGCGGCAGCTGCCCGCCGTCGTACGCCGCGGCCAGAAACATCGCCAGCAGCGCGAACGGCAGCGCGAACACCGAGTGCGACAGCTTGATGTCGCGCGCGACGTGCATGAGTCTGGTTACGAAAGAGTCGTGCGTTGCGGGGAGCGCTTCGGTCGTCATCACGCGGAATGATAACCCCGCCGACGTTTAGCGGGTGGCACGAAGTGCCCGTGACTCAAAGTCCGAAATCCGAATCCCGAAATCCGAAAAAACGGGGCACTTCGTGCCGCCCGCTAAACCGGGTCGAGCGCTTCAGCGCAGCGCGGCCTCGGTGGCCTCGATGAGTTTGCGTGTCTCGGGCTCCGGCTCGTGCAACATGATCAACGCCTCACCCGCGCCGGTCTGGCCGGTGATGGTCGAGGGGCCGAAGCGCGACTTCGCGGCCTGCCAGTCCCACAGATCATCCATCCCCTCGCCCGTCACGCGCACGGTCGCGCGGTCCGCCCCTTTGGGGTAGAGGGCGACGGTCAGGCCCTTGCGGTCCCAAAGGTCATACACGCTCGCGAAGCGCACCGCATCCGTCTTCGTGGTCAGGCGAAGCTGCTGCCAGCCCAGCGCGTGGCCGCGGTGCTCGGCGGGGGATTCGTCGATGACCGCGGCGAGGTCGTGGGTGCTCACGACCTGAAAGCCGCGCGTCACCTCATCACGCCCGAGCTGATAACGCCCCCCGCCGTGCGCATCGGTCTGGAGCCGCGGCCCCTGCATCAGCCACGCGACCTCCGCGGGTCCGGCCAGCCGGATGTCATCGAGCACCAGCACGTAACGCTCTTCGATCCAGAAGAACGAACGGCGGTAGCGCTGCACCTCGGGTCGCGGGGGTTTGCGGGTGCTGGTCGGGTAAGCCTTGCCCGCCTCGCCCTCGATCGCGAGGTGCGGGCCCTGCTGCGCCTTGGCGGTGATGACCGCGGTGTCGTGCATCGACACGCGGCCCTTCGCCGGCTGGCTCCAGTGCTGGACGTGCGGCCGCCCGTCCGCCGCCTGCCCGATGCCGTCGATCAGGATCGTGTTGTGGCTGGCCGACTGCTTGCGCTGGGCGTAGCGGTCGGTCTCGGCGAGGAACTTGCCTTGGGCAAAGAGGGTGAAGCTGTTGGCGTCGGGGTCGTCGTGCGCGACATTGAGGTAGGCGAAGTTGTTGGCGGCGCGGTAGTGATTGAGCGTGTGCCCGCCGAGCGGCCCGCACTTGAACATCGCGCCGACGCCGCGGCGGGCGAAGGTATCGCGGACGATCAGCAGGCCCAGGTCGGGGAAGAAGTCGCGCGTGGGCAGGTCGGTGATCTGGGCGCGGTCCGGGCCGCGCGGGTACCACAGCAGCCCGAGCCACGCGTGCGCGCTGCCGACGCCATGCCGATCGATCAGGTGATCGAGGACAAGCAGGTCCAGTGATTGCTGGTGGAGCGACGCGGTCTTGAGCAGGAACACGCCGTAGCCCAGGGCGTCGAGCCCGGTGCCGCCATCGCCGTAGGCGAAGCGCTGGTCGAGACCGGGCGTGAGCGACTGGGTCATGAAGCGGTTGACGTTTTTGAAGAAGGGTTGTTGCAGGTGATCGGTGCCGAGGCAGCGGTCGGCGGCGGTCATGGCCAGGAGCAGGTGCGACCCGCCGAAGATCATGTAGGTGAACGACTCGTGGCTCGTGCCGTCCTCCGGCAGCCATCGCGCGACGAAGTCGAGCTCGGCCTGGACGCGGGCCAGCAGCCAGTCGGTGTCGTCGCGGTCCGGGTCGGCGGCGGCGAGCACGGCGAGGGCGAGCCCGGCGTTGCGGTGCCAGCGGTGGTTGTTCTGCGGGTCCTTCTGCCAGTAGGCGATGGCGTCCGCGCCCTCGAGGTGGCCGAGCTGATACAGGCGTGTCGCCTGCAGCAACAGCTTCGCGCGGAAGCGTTCGCGGAACGCGGGGTCGAGCTTGTGGTAGAGCCAGTCGTAGGCCAGCGCCGCGCCGATCATGATGTTCGCCGCGCTCATGCCGCTGTCGATCTCCTTGCCCAGCTCCCAGTGTTCCTGTTCGAGCAGGAAGGCCATGAAATCGATGGCGTTGCGGGTGGAGGCGGGGTTGTCGGTGAGGGCCGCGTGCAGCGCGATGGTGGGCAGCCGCCAGAAGCCCTGGCGTTGGCCGTCGGTCGCGTCGTGGAGGAAGCGGGGCTGATCGGGTTTGACGCTGGAGCCGACGTAAGCGGCGAATTCTTTGGCGATGACTCGGCCGCGCGGCGTGCGCATGAACGCCTTGATTTCCGCCAGTTCCTCGGCATCAAACAGCAGCCGCGGGTGTTGGCCGCTCACCGCCTCGGCAAGTTGGATCGGCTCGGCGGGTTGGGCGGCGGCGTGGGCGACGAGCAGGCACGCGGCGGCGAGGATCATAAATCGCGTCATCAAAAATAGCCCTTGCGTTGTTTAGCGGGTGGCACGAAGTGCCGCTTGCCTTTTTTCGGATCTCGAGATTCGGATTTCGGATTTCAAGTCGGGGGTGCTTCGTGCCGCCCGCTAAACGATTAAACGCGGTCGTGGTGGGCGGCCCGCGCCTGCTTGATCGACGCGAGCTGCGTGGCCCAGCGGATGTTCAGGTCGTGTTTGATACCGAGCAGATCGAGGCTGCGGCCGACGACGAAATCAACCAGGTCTTCGACTTTCTCCGGGAGCATGTAGAAGCCGGGGTTCGCGGGCGCGACGATGGCGCCGGCCTCGGTGGCGGTGACGATGTTGCGGCAATCCACCAGCGACAGCGGGCTCTCGCGGTGGACCAGCACGAGCCGGCGGCGTTCCTTGAGCGTGACGTGCGCGGCGCGGTGCATGAGGTTCTGCGCGTTGCCGGTGGCGATCGCGGCGAGGGTGTTGGACGAGCAGGGGATGATGAGCATGCCGTCGTGCGCGAACGAGCCGGAGGCGATCGGTGCGCCGACATCGCGGAAGTGGTGCAGCGTGAGCCGATCGAGCGACGGGTCACCCTCCGCGACGCCGGCGAGCGCGGCGGGGCTTAAGCCTTCCAGGCCCAGTTCATCGTGCAACAAACGTTGGCCCAGCGGCGAGACGACCAGGTGCGTTTCGACGCCCGCGGCGACGAGCAGTTGCACGGTGCGCTGCGCGTAGGCCGCGCCGCTGGCGCCGGTGATGCCGACGACGATGCGCGGGGTGGAGGGGTTGGCGTCTGCCATGGTGGGATATGTTAGGCGCATCGGGCTTGTTTGGCGGGCGGCACAAAGTGCCCCTGTCTTGAAATCCAAAACCCAAATCCCGAAATCCGAACCAAGGCCGGGGCACTTTGTGCCACCCGCTAAACGGTTGGGGAAGGTTATGGATTGGCGCGTGGTTCGGTGACGAGCGTGAGCGTGATGCCTTGGTCGTCGACTTCGAGGTCGGTGATGCGGACCTGGCGGGTGGGGTCGATCGGTTGGGCGGGTCGCAGCGGGATGCCGGTGGTGGCCTGCTCGATGAAGGGGGCGAACTCGGCGAACTGCGGGTGCTGCTTGAGGCCGAGGCGTTCGATCACCGCGTCGGCGGGCAGGGGCAGGCGGCCGGCGCGGATGTGGGCGAGGCGGATGATGAGTTGGCCCTGCTCATCGAGGGTGGTCTCGACGCCGAGCGAGAGCACCTGGTTGACGGGGTTGGCGTTGACCTCGACGCCGAGGGCGATGCGCCCCTCGTCGGTCCACACGGCGGCGCGGCCGATCTGTGAGGGGATCGGCATGTCCCTTGACGCGGCCCAGGGGCGCAGGCGCTGCGCGAGCCAGGCGTTGGCCTCGGCCCAGTCGAGGCGGTAGGTCCACGCCTCGGCGGGGCGGCGGTCGGTGATCTCGCTGGTGGTGCGTTTTTCAAGGGACTGCGCGGTCTGCTGTTGTTGCGGCGCGGGCACGGCCGCGATCGAGCCGGTCGCCTGCGCGAAACCCGCGGGCGTGCGGGTGCTGAGGTAGTAGCCCACGCCGAGGACACCGAGCCCGATCAGCAGGAGCAGCACGACCGCCGCGCAGCCGAAGCGCAGCCATCGGCGGCGGGGGCGGCGGATTAAAACGGACTCGTATGTCTGATTCACAACGCGGCCCCGGCACCGAGCAGGGCGCGGGCGGCATCACCCAGGCGCTGGTGCAGTTTCTCGTGATCGACGACCACGGCGAGCATCGCCTGGAGACGATCGACCCGCCGGACGCTGCCGAGCGGCGCGGCCGGGTCGGCCTCGACCAGCGCGATGGCCGCGTCGCCGAGCGCTTCGCTGGCCCCCAGGTACCAGCGGACATCGGGGTGTTGTGAAACGGGGGCGGCGACGGCGCACGCCACCGCCGGGCCGCGGAAGCTGGCGACGGACCAGCGGTCAGCGGATGGATCGCTCGTGACATGCAGCACCTCCACGTGACGCCGGGCGGCGCGGGCGTCGGCCTCGAATCGGGCGGCTTGCGCGCCGGTCAGCGGCGGCCGCATGACGAAGCAGCCGGCCCGCCGCAGATCGGGCAGGCCGGGCAGGTCGGCCGGGGCGCGGGCGGTGGTCACCCCGGCTTCGCAGGCGATCATCCGTCGCTGCCGCCGGGCCTCCTGCAGCGGCAGCAGGATGCGGGCGACCTCGGCCCAGGCCCCGGCCGCGCGGGCCGCCGCCAACGCCTCCAGGCAGTGGGCCTCGCAGGTCAGGTAGTCCATCGCCGCCAAGGCCCGGCTCGCGGCTTCCATCGGGCTGTCGATCGTCTCACGCACGGCCGAATTGTATCGCCCTCGCCCGACGCCCTCGCCCGCGGGCCCGATTTCGGGGCGACGGGGGCTCGGGGCGCGGGCCTGAGCCTGCGACGTTTCACGTGGAACACTTTGGCGAAAATCGGCGTTTGGGCGCTGTTAGGGCCGATTTCGGGCCGAATGTTCCACGTGAAACGTCTTTGGTGTGACGCGCGCCGCGTGCCCCGGGACCCACCTTCCGGGTGGGGGGGGTTACCAGATGGTGCCGGGGCCGAGCCACAGCAGCAGGCCGGGCAGGATCAGCACGAGGAAGATGACCGTGTTCCACAGCCACAGGCTCGCGGCCAGGCGGGTGTCGAGGTGGAAGATGTTGGCCATGATGATGCACGAGACGCCGGTCGGCATCAGCCCCTCGACCAGCATCACCCGCACCGCCGTCGCGCTCATCGGCGCGGCGGTCGCCCCGGCCAGCGCGATCAGGCCCAGCGTGATCGCCGGGGTCGCCCCGAAGGTGAACACCGCCAGCAGGGTATGTTGTCGGATGAACGCTAGGCCGCCACCCAGCCGCAGCCGCATCCCCACGCCCAGGTACCCGCCCCCGGCCACGGTCAGCAGCACGACATCGACCAGGTAATAATCGATCAACCACTCCGGAAATGGCGTCGTCGCCGACAGCGTCACGCCGACCGCCCCGGCATACAACGGCAGCGCGGGCAGCATGAACAGGCTGCGCACCATCAGCTTGCCCAGCGTCAGCCCGCCGCTCAGCTCGCCGAAGCGGTGCGCGATGGGGTACATCGCCAGCACGTTGACCACCGCCAGCACCGCCGCGGCCGTGCCCGCCACCGCCAGCGATTCGCCCGGCGGGTCGATCAGGATAAAACAGATATACGCGCCCAGCGTCCATCCGATGTTGCCCACGCCCGCCGCCACCGCCATCACCCCGACCTGCCCGCGCGTCGCGCACAGCCGCTTCGCCAGCGGGATCATCAGCACCGCCGGCAGCACGATCACCGCCGTCTCGATCACCACGATCCACAGGTTGCTCAGCGTCAGCGGCAGCCGCCACAGCGAGATCAACGCCCCGGCCGACCACGCCCAGGTCACCGTGTGAAAATGCACCCGCTTGCTGTGCTTCTCGTCGAACCACCCGCGCCGGCGCGACGCATACCCCAGCCCCAACGCCAACGCGCTGACCACAAACACCAGCACAAATCGGACGGCGTCGGGATTCATGAGATAAACAGGCCGATAATACTTTTATAGGTCAGGCGCGGCATGTTGCTGTGAATGAAGAATGACGAAACCCGAATGACGAACAACGCCCGACGTGGATCGGATTCGCCATTCGGGTTTCGTCATTCGTCATTCATCCGTCATTCCCCACAAACGCCGCGTAAATCGCCCGCACCGCGGCCTCGTAGTCCTTCGCGTCGACGCCGACGATGATGTTCAGCTCGCTCGAGCCCTGGTCGATCATGCGGATGTTGATCCCCGCGTCGCCCAGCGCGCCGAACAGCTTCGCCGCCATGCCCGGCGTGTGGGCCATGCCCCGGCCGACGGTGGCGATCAGCGCCATGTCCCGGTCGATCTCGATGTGGTCCGGCTCGACCTCGACCCGCACCTTCTCCAGCACCTCCTCCAGCTTGCCCTTGAGCTGCGCGTCGGCCACCACCACGCCCAGCGTGTCGATGCCCGAGGGCATGTGCTCGAAGCTGATGCCGTTGTCCTCCAGCACGTGCAGCACCCGCCGGCCAAAGCCCAGCTCCGCGTTCATCATCGCCTTCTCGACGTTGATGACGGTAAAATCCTTGCGACCCGCGATGCCGGTGATCGAACCCGCCCGCGGCAGGTCCGCCGTGTCGCCCCGCACGATCAGCGTGCCCGGCTCATTCGGCTCATTGGTGTTCCGGATGTTCACCGGGATGCCCGCCTCGCGCACCGGGAACACCGCGTCCTCATGCAGCACCGTCGCGCCGCTGTACGAAAGCTCGCGCAGCTCGCGGTAGGTGATCGTCTCGATCTTCCGTGGGCTGGGCACGATGCGCGGGTCGGTCATCAAAAGACCGGACACATCCGTCCAGTTTTCGTACACCGTCGCGTGAACGCCCCGCGCGACGATCGCGCCGGTCACGTCCGAGCCGCCCCGGCTGAAGGTCTTGATCGTGCCGCTCGGCGTCGAGCCGTAGAACCCCGGCACCACCGCGCGCTCCAGTTGCGACAAGCGCTCGTTCACCGCGGCGTAGGTCTTCGCCTCGTCCAGCCGGCCGCGCTCGTTGAAGAAGATCATCTCCGCCGCGTCCACGAACGGCACGCCCATCCGCTCCGCGATCAAGCGGCTGTTGAGGTACTCGCCCCGGCTGGCGGCGAAGTCGGGCCCGGCATCCGCCCTGGCGTTCGCCGCGATCCCCTCCCGCACCTGGGCCAGCGCCGCCTCCAGACCGTCACCGACCCCGAGTTGCTCCGCCATCGCCCGGAATCGCGTCGCGATCAGCCCGAATACCTCGTCAAACGGCAGCCCCTGCTTCGCGTGCTCGTGGCACAGGTACAGCAGGTCGGTGACCTTCTGATCGTCCTTCGTCCGCTTGCCGGGCGCCGAGGCCACGACATAACGCCGCGCCGCCTCCGCCTCGACGATGGCTTGCACCTTCTGCACCTGAGCCGCGTCGGCCAGCGACGTCCCACCAAACTTGCAGACCTTGATTTTCATAGGACCGGGCAATGTAGCGACGCGGGGGATAGGACGCCAGAGCCGTGGGGCGAGGGTGGGAGGTTGTTAGGTGGTAGGTCGTAGGTCGTAGGTCGTTGGGCGCGCCTACCAAGCGAGCATGCCTTTCCCTACGCCCTACGCCCTACGACCTACGCCCCACGCCCTACGTGCCCTACGCCCTACGCCCCACGCCCCACGACCCATTACCATTCCCCCATGACCCTCGCACGACGCATGACGATCGCGGCCGGACTTTGGGTGGGGGTGGTGCTGCTGGTCGCGGCGGGGGGGCTTTGGGGGGTCGGGTCGTTGCGGGCGAAGGTGGATGCGTCGCTGGCCGAGTACGAGGCGATGCGGCGGGGCTACGAGGTGGGCATCCACGCGTGGCGGGCGCGCGACGCGCTGCGCGCCCCGGCCGACACCGACGCCGCGCTGGGCGAGACGCTCGCGGCGCGGGCCGCGCTGCCCGCGTTCGGCGAAGCGGATTCCGACGCGGCGTTTGCCGCCTGGCGGGCCGCGCTCGATGAGGCCGCGGCCGCGCTCGCGTCCGAATCACCACCCGCGGCGCAGGCGTCGCTCAACAAGGTAATCTCCGGCGTGGCGGCGCGTTCGACCACGGCCCGGCAGCGGATCTCGGCGATTCAGGCCGAAGCCGAAGACCAACGCCGCGCCATCACCCTCGCGTTGTCCCTGTTGGCGCTGGCCGCCGCCGCCGTGGTCATCGTGATCGCCGTGGCCCAGCACCGCGCGGTGA
>CAZTLX010000066.1:0-1490 GCA_964614575.1 uncultured Phycisphaeraceae bacterium
AAGCTCTACCCCGGCTACGTCTTCGTCGAGATGAAGCTCGAGTCCGACGGCCGTATCCCCCAGGACATCTTCTTCCTCATCAAAGAGACCACCGGCGTCGGCGACTTCATCGGCACCGCCGGACGCCCCTCGCCCATGTCGATCCCCGAGATCGAGAAGATGCTCATCGCCTCCAAGCCGCCCGAGGAACAGCCCCAGGTCAAGATGGCCTTCGAGAAGGGCGACCACGTCAAGATCACCGACGGCCCGTTCGAGAACACCGACGGCACCATCGACGAGCTGCTGCCCGACCAGGGCAAGG
This sequence comes from uncultured Phycisphaeraceae bacterium, assembly GCA_964614575.1. Classification (GTDB taxonomy): domain Bacteria; phylum Planctomycetota; class Phycisphaerae; order Phycisphaerales; family Phycisphaeraceae; genus JBGTLW01. The sequence goes on from CAZTLX010000066.1 coordinate 302, forward strand.
TCCGCGTCATCGTCACCATCTTCGGCCGCGCGACCCCCGTCGAACTCGAATACTGGCTCATCGAGCGGGTCGAGCAAGAGTAAGCCGAAGCCGCAGGGATCACACCCCGCACAAAACCGCAGCCGCCCGCGCGCACGCCCTTTCCGCTGCGCCGCGGCGGTCATCGGCGGCACGGCATCGCTATGCGCACGCCGATGACAGGTTAAAGTCGTGTGAAGATCGCGCAAAGAAAATTAGCGCGATCATCACCTCCTCTTCACTTCGCATTGATCCTCAGCTAACACGCTTAAGGGAGACTCCGACCCGTCAGGCCGGAGGGGCTTGCCGTGCGTGCGGCAGGTCATTCGGCCAGAACCTCTTGGCGAGGAGCAATCGAAATGCGGAACTGGCAACGATTCATAAGCGCAGCCGGCGTCGCCGGCCTGATGGCGGGCGGGGCGGCCACAGCGGCGCAGGGTCAACTGTTGATCACGGAGATTCAGTCCAATCAGAATGTCGGCAGTACGGAGGATTGGTTTGAGGTCACCAACTTCGGAGCTTCCGTCGTTGATCTGACCGACTACTATTACAACGACGATGATGGTCTCAAAGATACGCCGTTGAACGGCGCGTTCCAATTCACCAATTTGATCAGCATTAACCCGGGAGAGTCGATCGTCTTCGTCGAGAATATGTCCGCAGCCGCGTTTCGTGGCTGGTGGGGCATCGATGATTCGGTTCAGGTACACACCTTCTCCGGCAGCGGACTTGGTCTGGGTCAGAACGACGCGGTGACCTTCTTTGACGCCAACGGCGATCTGGTGGCCTCATTGGACTATAGCGCCGGTGGTTTCACTCGATCGGATGGCACGCTTTCGACCGGGGGGCACGCCGGGCCTTCCGCTGGCGCATCGGAAGTTTATATCTCATTGGTCTGGGACCCTGCCTCCGGCATCGATGAGCCGCGATACACCTTCGCGCAGGAGGGGGTTTTGGGCGGGATCAAGTCGCCATTTGGACTTGACACGGGTTCGCCTGGCGTGGTGCCAGAGCCCGGTTCGCTGGCGCTGTTGGGGCTTGGAGGCCTCGCGATGCTCGGCCGTCGGCGTCACCGCCGGGCCTGATCCGCCCGAGCCGCTTGTTACCGTCGAAGCCGTGGATGTCACGGCCCGGTATCAACAAGCGATCCGACCGTTTAACCGCGGGCGCG
>CAZTLX010000066.1:1500-19821 GCA_964614575.1 uncultured Phycisphaeraceae bacterium
GGGCGCGGCCGCTGACCCGGCCGCGCCCGATTTCAGAACGCTCTGATAGACCCCCGTGACCCGCCACGCGCGTCCATTACCAAGGAGGCCTTGCTTGAACCGCTCGCACCGCTACCACAGCCCCTTTATCCGAACGCTCAGCTTGCCGCTGTTGATCGGCCTGATGGCCGGGGTCGCGGCCACCGCCTCGGGCCAGGTGATTCTCAATGAATACAACGCCGTCCGCCCGCAGCAATTACTTGAGAGCGGCGGCAGCGACACGTACTTCGGGCAGGTCGAAGGCAACGGCGGCGACTGGTTCGAGTTGGTCGTCGTCGGAGACGGCACCGCCGGCAGCACCGTCGATATGCGCGGCTGGCAGATCGAGATGACGCTCAACCGCGTGATCGACTTTCTCGACGCCGGCACGCTGATCCTCTCCGACGACCCGTTCTGGTCCAGCGTCCAGGCCGGGACCATCCTCACGTTCACCGAGGGCAACAGCAGCGCGATCAATCCCGAGGTCGCGAACGTGCCCTTCGGGCTTAACACGCAGATCAACGCCGTGGACAACTTCGCCACGCTCGGCTTCGGGTGGTCGAACCTGTACGTCGGCGACAGCCAGTACTTCGACCTCGGTTCCGGATCGAGCACCGAGATCATGGGCGTGCATACCGGCGTCGAGAATGACAAGGAAACCAATGACGACCTGTGGTTCCGCATCTTTGACGGCGACCCCAATCAAGGCGCGACCAACATCCTCGGCGGCTACGTTGGCGAGAACGTTACCGGCTACCCCGGTAATCGTGGCGTGAATGGCGGCGAGGTGTTTCAGCTTGAAACAAATCCATCTACGTCGTTGGCCATCACCGACTACACAGACAGCACCGATTCCTCCTTCGGAGTCCCCAACCCGATCGGCGGCGGGCTGGTGCAGGACTTCACCGTCTTCCGTGTCGGCGTGCTGGGTCTGGTCTGGGACGATGCGACGGTAGTCGGCCTGCAAGAGGGCGGAGCCGGAACCTGGTCCAACGGTGGCGCCGGTTGGTTCGATACCGACAGCGACACTAATGTCAACTGGTCCAACGCCAACCCCGACTCGGCCGTGTTCGGTGCCGGCGGCAGCGGCACCGCGACGGTCAACCTCGGCACCCCGATCACCGTCGATAACCTCACCTTCGACCCCGGCACCACCTACACCCTCACCGGTGGCCCGCTGACCGTCAACGGATATGTGCTGGTGATCAATAACGCGACCATCAACAGCGATGTGACATTCGTCGATCAGGGCGGCAAGGACTCCGAAATCCTTACCGGGCCGCAAAGCACGCTCACGCTTAACGGCCAACTGCTGGGTAACGACGGCTTCGATATCAACGGCTCGGGCACCATCGAACTAACCGGTAACAATAGCGCATACACCGGGGGCATCGACGTGAACCAGACCGCGACGCTGCGGGTCATCGGCAGCGTCCACGACACCTTCGGCGGGTTGATCGATGTTGAAGACAACGCCACCCTCGACATCAAGTCCACCGGCACGGTGGGCAACGTGCTCGTGGATTCGGGCAGCGGCGTCGAGATCACCGGCACCGGCACCATCGCCGGCAGCCTCACCATGACCGACGGCTCGGCCAAACTCGCGGGGTCGCTCGATATCGACGGCCCGGCCACCATCGTCCGCTCCACCATCTCACCCAGCGACGGTAATACCGGCAACACCGCCGGACAGATCAACTTCAACAATGGGCTGACCCTCGGCTCCAATGCCGACCTCACCTGGCAACTGTTCAGCAACACCACCACCGGGGCCGGGATCAACTTCGACTATCTCAACGTTGTCGGCGATGTCAACGAAGACGGCAGCAACCCCCTCAGCGGCGGTGGCCGATTCAACGTCGATGTCGAGATGCGCGACGCTGTGGACCTCGCCGACAGCTTCTGGAACAGCGCCCGGCAGTGGACTCTGATCAGCGCCACCGGTGACTTTAACCCTACCGCCGACATGTTCCGCATCCGTGAGGCGCTCGATAACGACAACGACGCCCACCCGTACACCTTCGGCTTCAGCCTCGATGTGGTCAGCAATGAGCTGGTCCTGAACTTCAACCCCAATGCGTCGCGCATCCTGATCTGGGACGCGGATACCAGCCCGTTTCCCGGCCTCGGCGCTACCCCGACCGACGGCAGCGGCACTTGGATCAACGGCAGCAACAATTGGAGCATCAAGACCGCGAACCTCGGGTGGGATTCGTCCCGCCCCGACTTTGCCATCTTCGGATCCGATGCTGCGAATCAAGAAGGTGGCCCGACCTTCACCATCACCGTTGATAATTCCCAAGGGCAGGTCGTCGCCCGCGGCATCCAGATCGAGAATAACAACGGCTTCTACAACTTCACCGGCGGCGAAATTCACGTGCAGGACATCATCCGAGCCAAGCTCTCAAGCACGTTCGACAATGATGTGACCTTTGTCGATCCCACCGGGACCGGCACCAAGACCCTCGTCGATGTCGGCGGCGGCGACTCGGTCACCTTCAACGGCCAGCTCGCCGGCGAAGGCATGCGGATCGACAGCCGGGGCGAGGTCGTCATCAACAGCAACAACACCGGCTACGCCGGCGACATCGACCTGATCGATCGTCCTATCCTCCGCGTAGAGGGCCACAGCGGCACCGGCACCATTTCTGCCTTGCAGGGCCAGGTCGCCAACGCGGAACTCACCGGCAACGGCACCGTCGGCGGTAACCTGGTCTTCACCGACGGCGACGCCAAGGTCTCCGGTAACCTCACCGTCGTCGGAGACGCCTTGGTTTCTCGCTCGGTCCTCTCACCCGGCGACGCGAACGCCGCCGGCAACCTCGCTTTCCAGGGCGACCTGACCCTCGGCGAACGCGCCGACTACACCTGGCAACTCTTCGGCCAGGTGGACAACAGCAATGGCACCGCCGGAACTGACTTCGATCAGATCACCGTCACCGGCAACGTCGCCGCCGACGCCTCGCTGATCGCCGGCGAGGAGGTCGTCATCGATGTCGAACTCCGCGGCGCGGGCATCGACCTGACCGACGACTTCTGGTTCTACAACGGCCCGCGTACCTGGACGATCATCGATGCCGGCTCGATAAGCGTTGCCCAGAGCCTGTTTACCATCGGCGACGTGCTAGACGCCGACGACAACCCCCTCGCCGTCGGCTTGGCCGCGGGCTTCCGCCTCGAAGTCAACGGCGGCGACCTGGACCTGATCTACGACGGCCCGCTGCCCGGCGATGCGAACCTGGACGGCACGGTATCCATCGCAGACTTTGCCGCACTACAGAACAATTTTGGTCAATCGGGCGAGTGGGCCGATGGGGACTTCAATGGTGATGGCGTGGTATCCATCGCCGACTTCGCGCTGCTACAAAATAACTTCGGTGCCGGTGGCGCTTCCGTGACGGCGGCAGAGTTGGCCGCCGTAGAGGCGTTTGCCTCGGCGATCCCCGAACCCGGCAGCCTCGTACTCCTGAGCCTCGGTGGTGGGCTGCTGTTGATGCGTCGTCGTAATAACTAATACTAAGATCAAGGGGATGTTGCGCGGAAAGACGATCTTTCTACTAATCAATCGCATGCCAACTCAACAGGTTAAAACTCGTATGAGCCTCCGTCGCCCCGCTTTCACCCTTATCGAACTCCTTGTCGTCATCAGCATCATCGCGCTGCTGATCGGCATACTTCTGCCGGTGCTCGGCGCGGTGCGTGGCACGGCACGGGCAGTTAAGAGCCTGTCCAACGCCCGGCAGTGGGGCATCGGTGCCATGGTTTCTGCGCAGGACTACCAGCAGAACCTGCCTTGGGAAGGACAAAAGAGCCCCGACGCAGCGTCTTTCGGCTCTCCGATCTGGTGGGCGAACATCATCCCCGAGTACGTCGGCCAAGAGCGCTACGTCGATATCGTTTTTAAGAATCCACTCCCCAACAAAGCCGCGGCACGCGAGGCACTACCCCTGCCGCCCGACGGCAGCATCTTCGTCGATCCCTCCTCGTCCCTGCCCGACGCAGCTCCGTACTCCTCGCCGGCACCGTTCTGGTACTTCTTCTCCTACGTCCCCAATGCCAACCTGGACAACGGCACCCAACGCACGACCCAATACAACAACGTGGTCACCAGCGTCACGGAGACCGTTCCTGTCGTCAACCTCGATGATTTCACCCAATCCTCGATTACCGTGCTGATGTTCGAGTTGCGAGCCGAGGACTCGGAGATCACCGACGGCTCCCCGGCGCTTGGTGCCGGCCTGGACCGCGCCCGCGGCGATTGGAAGCACCACGCCGCCCGACACAACGGTGGGGGCCACTCGACCTATGCCGATGGTCACGCCAGCTTCCGCAGCTACGCCGAGGTGATCGAGAGTCAGGCTGTGCCCGGTGACACCGGCAACATCCAAGGCAAAGTCGTCTGGACCCCCTACGCCGATCCGCTGTTCCCCTGAGCAAAGCCTCCAGCACCTTTCTTCGCATCACCCTCCCAAACCCCGTACCCCCTTCAACACAAAGCCCGCCAATGCACGGCATTGCGGAGCTTTTACGTGATTCCTCTTCACACCGCTCCCGCTATTTCGCTAAGCCTTCCCCCCTTCCCATCGCCCTGCTCACCGCCGCACCAGCCGGCGTGGTTCGCCGTGGGCATCGAAGGTGAGCTTGATCTCGCCCGTGGATGTGTCGAGCAGGGTGATCGACTGCTGGGCCGCGTTATCCCGCCCCTCGGCGCTGCGCTTGACGTAGGGTAGGCCGTGCACCACCGCCACCAGCGGCGAGCGGTGGGGGTCGATGGCCTCAAGCCGATACGTCGCCTCCGGCAGCTCGATGATGCGCGGATCATTGAAACCATCCAGACGCCGCACGTCGTACACGAACACCCGAGCGCTCGGCTCGTAATCCTTATCCACCCTCTGCGGCGTGATCGACTTGACTTTGCCGTTGTGCGTCGCGGCGATCAGGCCCGCGGCCGGGAGATAGGTCGGCGTCTCGAGCCCCGGCGGGCAGTCGAAGCGTGCGACCACTTCACGCTTCGCCAGATCGATCACACACCCGCCGCCGACCTCCCCGCTGTTGAAGATCATCACCAGATCATGGGGCTGATCGGGCGCGGCTTCGGGGTGGGGGAACAGGCAAAGCCGATCCGGAAACGCCGTGCCCCACGCACCGTCCGGCGCGGTGCTCAGGTAGGTCACCTCGCCGGGCTCGCCACGCAATGCCGCGTCCAGGTCCGTCAGCGCGAACCCCCCGTACAGGTCCAGCGACACGCCCAGGCGATTGAGCTCCGGCCGCAGCACGATCACCTCCGGCCCGGGGCCCTGCTCTTTATCGTTGTGTGGGTTGTGGAGCTGTGGTTTGTCACGCGGCAGTTGCAGGTCGCAGATCACTTGCAGTGTCGGCAGCTTCACCAGCACCAGCCGATTGCCCAGCGACTTGTGGCCGCTCTGGTCTTTTTGCAGGGAAAAAACCGCATAATCGGCGTCCGGCGCGATCGCGATGTCCTCGACCTTGTGTCCGGGCGGGTTGAGCATCTCACGGGTGTTGACATGCTTCTTGATCGCCATCGCCTCCAGATCAATCAGCGTCACATGGCCCTTGTCCGCGCCGATCAGCGCGTGTCGGCCGAAGATCGTCACCGCGTCCGGCACGCCTTTGACCGTCAGCACCCGATGCTCGATCGCCTTGCCGCCTTCGAGCCGCAGCACCGCGATGTTGTCGGCTTCGCTCTCGTTGACCATGACAATCAACCGCTGGTCCGGCGACACGGCCAGCTTGTGCGGGTTCTTGAAGGCGGGCACCTGGAAGATGGTTTCATGTCGGATGACCGCGGCGGTCTGGGGGTCCACCTCCAACACCGCTACCCCGCCGCCCCCGCCCTCGGTGCCAGAATCGGCGTCTGACGCGAAGGTGTAATAGATCGCCGCACCCGCAACCGGGCCGGGCAGCGGCAAGGCAAGCAGGAGGATGAGCAAACACAGCGGGCGGGAAAGCAGGCGCATCATGATGGTGAGGCTCCGGGCGCGGGGGATGAGAACGATGCGGAACGGTCTGTTTGTAACCGATCCGCATCCGCGCGGGTGCCCGGCGCGGGGTCTTCATCAAATTCAAACACGACAGTCGCCATCGCGATGCATTAGGCTCTACGCCGACCGCCGGGGCTTGCTGGACCTTTGCATCTGATGGAGCCAAGCCCGGATGCCCCTCGACTCGGACATGCAAGTAGACACGCCCTATTTACAGGCCGTGGAGTTGACCAAGAGCTTCGGCTCGACGGCGGTGCTGCGCGGGGTCGGGCTGGCGCTGCCGCGCGGGCAATGCCTCGCGCTGCTCGGGCCTTCGGGCTGTGGCAAGACGACGCTGCTGAACATCCTCCAGGGCATCATCGCTCCGGATGCCGGGTCGGTCGCCTGTGACGGCGTGACGCTCGACGACCCGGCACAAAACCGCCACCTGCCCATGCGCCGACGAGGGTTCGCCACGGTGTTCCAGGACTTTAGCCTCTGGCCGCACCTGACCGTCGGCGCGAACGTGGCGTATGGGCTGCGTGTCATGGGCGTCGGCCGCACCGAGCGCAAGCGCCGCGTTCACGAAGCGCTGGCGCTGGTCGGGATGGACGGCTACGCCCGGCGTCACCCGGCGATGCTCTCCGGCGGGCAGCAGCAGCGCGTCGCCATCGCCCGCGCGGTGGTCGTCCGCCCGCGCGTGCTCCTGCTTGATGAACCCCTCAGCGCACTGGACCTGAAGCTGCGCGAGGAGCTGCGCGATGACATCGCGGCATTGCTGCGCGAGCTGCGGATCACCGCGGTGTATGTCACGCACGACCAGTCCGAGGCGTTCGTCATCGCCGACCGCGTGGCGGTGATGAACCGCGGCGTGATCGAGCAGGAAGACACACCCGAAGCGATCTACGCGCGCCCGGCGACGGCGTTCGTCGCGGGGTTCCTCGGTTCGGCGAACATGCTGCCGTTTACGAAACACGACGGACAAATCCGGATCGGCGGCAGCGGGACCGAGGGCACCCTGGCGATCGACGCGCCCGCGGCGGACGTGCCGCAGCGCGGCGTGTGCCGGGTGCTGCGCGAGCGGGTGACGGTCCATGCGCAGCCGCCCACGCCAGACGAGGCGCGGGGCCGCCTGACGCTGGCCGGTCGTTGCGCCTCGGCCAGGTTCCTCGGCGATCGCTTCGAGTTGTCGATCCATACCGATACGGGTTTGGTGCTGCGCGTTTTATCCTCGCGCGGTTATGCCGACCAGACACCGCTGCATCTGACGATCCAAGAAGAGGACCTCCAATGGCTGGCGGCCTGAGCGACGGGCATCCGACGCGCCGCGCGGTGCTGCGCGCCGGGGCGGGCCTTGCGCTGGGCGCGGCGGCGGGGCTGCCCGGCTGTGTTCGCCGCGGCGGTGATGCGGCATTGGTGGTCTATTCCGCCGGGCCGGGGTGGCTGGCGGAGGCGGCGGCCGAGCATTTCCGTGAATCGACGGGCCAGGCGGTTGAGCTGTTTGGCGCGACGACCGGGCAGGTCATGGCCAAGCTCCAGGCCGAGCGGTACAACCGCCGCGCCGATGTCGTCGTGCTCGCCAGCCGCCTCGCCGCCGAGCACCTTAAGCGCGAAAACCTGCTCGAGCCATACCGCCCGGCCGAGAAGCCCGCCGATGACGGCGACGACCCGGACGGCGCGTACCACACATCGTCGGCCGCGGCCGTCGGCATCGCGCTGCGGGCCGAGCACGACACCGATGAAGCACCGAGCTGGGAGCGCCTGCTGGCCGGCCAGTTTGATGGGCGGGTGGTGATGCCCGCGCCGTCGCGCTCGGGGACCGCGGCCGACTTCGTGCTGGGCTTCGTGCAACGTCGCGGCGAGGAGGCGTGGCGGCAGCTTCGGGATGCGAAGCGCTCCGGCTTGGAGATCGGCGGGGCGAACAACCAGGCGATCGGCGGGCTGCTCAGCGGCGCGTACGACGCGATCTTTGCCGCGGCCGACTACCTGATCTTCAAACAGGTCGAGGCCGGCGCACCGATCCGGATGCGCTACCCGCCCTCCGGTGTGCCGCTGGTACATCGGCCGATCGCGATCATGCGTGGCACACGCGTGCCGGAGCGGGCGCGGCGGTTCGTCGATCTGTACTTCACCGAGCCGGTCCAGCAGCGTGCGGCCAAGGGGCACCTGATCCCCGCGCTCCCGGGCGTGCCGGTCAGCGCTACCCGCGCCGGCGCGGGCGAGTTGAACCCCTGGCCGCTGGACCTCGCCGCCGCGATGCGCGACCAGGGCCCGGTGCTGCGGCGGTTCGCCTACGAGATCGAACGCGCGGTGATCTGAAGCGGACTTCAAGGAGTTTTGATTGCGATGCCCCGAGCCGTTGCCCACAGCATCTCGCGCCGCCTGCCGCCCTGGCCGGTGTCGGTCAGCGCGGCGGCGCTGCTGCTGCTGATCGGCTACCCCGTGGCGATGCTCGGCCTCCAGTCGCTCTGGCCCCGGCTTTACGACGGCCGGCTCGACGGCTTCCTCTCCGCGTATCGCCAGCTTTTCACCACGCCGGGCCTCGGGACGATGCTGCTCAACTCCCTGCGCTGGGCGGGCGCGACCACCGTGCTCGCCTGGGCGATGGGCATCCCCTGCGGCTACCTGCTGGCGCGGACGGACCTGCGCGCCCGCTGGGCGGCGCGGCTGTCGCTGCTCGTGCCCGTCATGACCCCGCCTTACGTCATGGCTCTGTCCTATGTGCTGCTGATGCAGCCCGGCGGGCTCGCCGATCAGGCCGTCGGCCCGCTGCCCGACACGCTGCGGGCGCTGTTCTTCTCCTTCTGGGGCATCACGCTGGTCATGGCGCTGGCGACGTTCGCCTATGTCGCCCTTGCGGTCGAGGCGGCGCTGCGGGGCATCCCCAGCCGGCTCGAAGACGCCGCTTCGCTGCTCGGCGCGTCGCGCGCCCGCATCGCCTGCACCATCGTCCTGCCCCTGCTGCTGCCGGCCATCCTCAACGCCGGGCTGCTGGTGTTCCTCGATGCCCTCTCAAACTTCGGCGTCCCCGCGATCCTCGGCCCACGCTCCAACATCCTCCTGCTGCCCGCGGAGATCTATTACCTGGTCACCACCTGGCCGGTGAATCTGCCGCTGGCGACCGCGCTGTCGAGCCTGCTGCTTTTGATGGCGCTGCTGGGCGTGGGGTTCAATCGCGTCATCCTGCGCACGCCGACGCTGCCCGGCGGCCGGGCCTCCGCCATCACCCGCCAACGCCTCGGCCCGATCGGGCAACTGCTCGCGTGGCTCTTCTTCGGCGGGCTGTTCGCGCTCAGCGCTATCGCACCCTTTGTCACCATGATCCTCGCGAGCCTCATCGAACGCTGGGATGAGCAAGGCGCGGTCTATTCACTCGCGCATTACCGCGCGATCTTCGAAGCCGGCTCCACCGGCCGCTCGGCGCTGACCACCAGCCTCTGGCTCAGCCTCGTCTCCGCCGTCGGCTGCACCGCGCTGGGCGCGCTCGCCGCCTACGCCCTGGCCCGCTACCGCCACTGGGCGACCACCGCGCTCGACGGCCTGGCGCTGCTGCCCCGCGTGCTGCCCAAGATCGTCGTCGCCGTGGCGCTCATCCTCGCCTGGAACGCGCCGTGGGTGCAGGTCCGCATCTACGGCACCGTCTGGATCCTGGTGATCGCCTACCTCGCGCTGTACCTCTCCGATGCGCTGCGCCTGGGCAGCGCGGGTATGGGGCAGGTGCCGCAACGCATGGAGCTGGCCGCGCAATCGCTGGGCGCGTCCCGCGGGCGCACGCTGCGCACGGTGGTGTTTCCGCTGCTGCGTGCGAGCCTGGTCGCGGCCTGGGCGACAACGTTCGTCACCTGCCTCCGCGACCTGGTCGCCTCCGTCATGCTCCTGCCCGCCGGCGTCCACACGATCGGCAGCTTCATCTTTGGCCAGTTCGACCAGGGCGATCTGGGCCAGGCCATGGCCATGGCGACCGTCGGCGTCGGCCTCGGCGTCGTGGTCCTGCTGGCCATCCTCCCCCTGCGCGGCGGCGACCGCTGAGTGTCTCCGCAGCCGATCGGCAGCCCGTGGCTCATCAAAGCCGACCCCATTTGAACCGCCAAGCCGCCGAGTGCGCCAAGCAAATCCATTGCTCCGCTTTACAGGAAAGCCATCCTTCGCGACCTCGGCACCCTTGATGGTGATTCAGATCTTCTTTGTGCCGACGCCCGCCCACCGGCTACGAACCTTGTGAGTCACCGCGATATCAGAACAGGGTCGCATCAAAGCCGCATATCGAAACCCGCAGCGAGACCGCGGCCTCATGCGCGACCCGCATCACCGCCGACGCTCGGATGACGGCCGGGTCATGTGTCGTGCCGGATGGGGATGCCCCGAGGCCGGTTGGGCGGGAGGGGCGGGGCCGCAGGGGGCCGGGCCGACTCGATGGGGTGCTTGGTTGGCGCTATGATGCGGTGATGAGCGATCCGCACGACCAGCCCCCGCGGCCGCGGCCGTTTCGTTTTGCCGCGATCATCTTTACGCTCTGTGCGCTGGTCACCGGCGGGGCGCTGGCCGGGACGTTCCCCGAACAGCGTTGGTGGGTGCTCGGCGGCGTGGTGGTTTGCCTGCTGCTGATCGCGTTGATCCTCGCGCTGGTGCAACGCGCTCAGCGTCAGCATTGAATGTCGAACAAACCATAGCCGGCGAGCGATCCTTCTTCACAGGGCGTGTGTCACCTTAATCGATCTCTTCGACCTGGATCGACTCGACGCGTTTGCCCTTGATGTGGGCTTCGGAGACGAAGACGACCAGTTCGCCGCGACGGATCAGGCCGGTCTCGAGCAGGCGGCGGCTGGCGGCGCGGACGGTCTCGTTGGGGTCGCCCTCGGTGAAGTCCATGAGGATCGGGTGCAGGCCCCAGGTGAGAGTCAGTTGGTGCAGGAGCTTGGGGTCGTGGGTGAAGGCGAAGATCGACGGCCCGCCGGGGCGGTCCCATGCCGCGTGACGCGCCATGCGCCCGGTGCGGGTGAAGACGACCAGGCCCGCGGCGTCGAGGCTGATGGCCAGCCGCGTCGCCGAGCGCACCAGTTGCGCCCGCAGGCCCTCGGGGGCTACGTCGTCGCTGAACCGTGCGCCGCCGCTGCGTTCGATCCGCCGGGCGATCTGGTCCATGATCTGCACGCACTGTGCCGGGTAGCGGCCGACGGACGTCTCGCCCGAGAGCATGATCGCATCCGCCTCTTCGAACACCGCGTTGGCGACGTCGGTGACCTCCGCGCGCGTGGGGCTGGGGTTTTCGATCATCGATTCGAGCATGTGGGTGGCGACGATGACCGGCCGGCCCCGCCGTCGGCAGGCCTTGACGATCTTGCGCTGCAGGGGGGGCAGTTCCTCGAAGGGCACCTCGATGCCCAGGTCGCCGCGGGCGACCATGATCGCGTCGGCCGCCTCGATGATGTCGTCCAGGTCCGCAACGCCCGATTGGTCTTCGAGCTTCGCGACGATCTTCTGCGGGGCCTTGCGGTAGTCGAGGATCGCCCGCAGACGCGAGACGTCTTCCGAATCGCGCACGAACGACATGGCGATGTAGTCCACGCCCAGTTCGATGCCCAGCTCGATGTCGGCGATGTCCTTGTCGGTCAGCGCCGGCAGGTTGACCCGCACCCCCGGCAGGTTGATGTGGCGGCGGGAGCCGAGCGTGCCCTGGGTGAGCACCTCGCATTCGAGCTGGTTGCGTTTCTTGGCCAGCACGCGGAACTTGAGGTTGCCGTTGTCCACCACGACGACGTCGCCGACGCCGATGTCCTCGACCAGGCCTTCGTAGTTGACATCGACCGAGTGCATCTCCTCGTTGCTTTCGCCGCGGACGGTGAGGGCGATCTTGTCGCCGGGGGTGAGGTTGAGGTCGGTGGCGACGTCGCCGGTGCGGATGGCCGGCCCCTGGGTGTCCATGAGGATGCCGACGACTTTGTTGAGGCGTTCGGCGACGGCACGGATGCGCTGGGTCGTCTGCCGGGCGTGGTCGTGGCTGGCGTGGGACATGTTGAGCCGGCAGACGTTGACGCCTGCTTCGAAGAGCCTGGCGAGCATGTCTTCGGAGTCGGTCGCCGGCCCGATGGTGGCGATGATCTTGGTGCGCCGATCGCGGGGGAGGGTCATGGGGGTGGTTCCTTGAAATCGCGGCGAACTTTCCGCGCGGGGCAGGCCGGGGGAGCATACGGGATTCTGCATCTGGGCGTGGTCCGGTTCTGATCCGGTTCTCATCCCGACTCTATCCCGCCCTTCGCTGCCGCTCAGGACGGGCGTGAGGGGAAGCACATCTGTGCCTCATACAACGCCCGTCCCTGAGCGGCAGCGAAGGGCGGGATCAGGACGGGATCACCCCTCACCGCCCGCGCGGGTAAAATCCACCCATGCTCCGTGTCGGCAACGTGCAACTGAAAACCAACGCGCTGCTCGCGCCCGTCGCCGGGTACATGGACCTGGCGTATCGGCTGATTGTCCGCCGCGTGCCGGCGATCGCCTGTCGGCCTCAGGACCTCGGCGGGCCGCGGGATGTGGGCGACGGGACCTACGGCAGCGTCGGGCTCACCTGCACCGAGCTGCTTTGCCCGCAGGGCATCCTGCGCCTTGAAGAGCAGCACAAGCGCTCGTGGCGCAGCGAGCTGTCGCCGGAGGACCGCCCGGTATGCATGCAGCTCTACGGCGCGGACGCGGACGTGCTCGCCGACGCCGCACGCTGGGCCGAAGCGCAGGGCGCGGCGATCATCGACATCAACATGGGCTGCCCGGTCGATAAGGTCACCAAGAAGAACGGCGGCTCGAAGCTGCTGTGCGACCCGCGCGGCACGGTCGCGCTGGCCAAACGCGTGGTCGAGGCGGTGAGCATTCCCGTCACCGCGAAGATCCGCCTCGGCTGGGATGACGAATCGATCATCGTCGATCACCTGCCTGCGGCGTTGTGCGACGTGGGGATCGCGATGATCACCGTACACGGCCGCACGACCGCGCAGATGTTCAAGGGCGAAGCGAATCTGCCCGGCATCGCACGCACGGTCCAAGCCGTCAAGTCTCGCTTCCCGCAAGTCCCCGTCATCGGCAACGGGGACATCGCGTGCGCCGCGGACGCGGCGCGGATGATCGCGGCGACGGGTTGCGACGGGGTGATGGTGGCGCGGGGCGCGATGGGCCGGCCGTGGCTTTTCCGTGAGATCGCGTATCACCTGGCGACGGGGCAGGAGCCGCCGCAGCTACCGCGGGTCGAGCGTGCGAAGCTGGTGCTGGCGCACTTCGATCTGGTGCGGGAGCAGCGGGGCGATCGGTATGCGGTGCTGACGATGCACAAGCGTATGCCGCGTTACAGCGCACACCTGCAGCCTTGGCCGGGCCTGCGTCGCGAAGCGACCGCTATGAAGGATGCGAACGCGCTGCGTGATTACCTGTGCGCGGGGCTCGAGCGGATCGCGGCGGGGGATTCACCCGAACAAGCGACTCAACGCCTCGTCGCCTGTTAGCCTCAGCAAATAGCCGGCGAGCTACGCCTCGCCGGGCATTTATGACCGGTTCATCGCTGCGCGTTGCCCGGCGAGGCGCAGCTCGCCGGCTATGGGTGATCTGATCAGCGTTTATCTGCGTGTACCAAAGAATGCGCCTGCCATAAGCCAGATCGTTTGTGAGCCTGCCACCGCCACTTGCCTTATCATCAATGGCTGACCATCACCCCCCGAGACCCGCTATGCCCTTTATCCACGACGACTTCCTGCTCTCGACCGACACCGCCCGCCGGCTCTTCCACGAGCACGCGATCCACCCGCCGATCTACGACTACCACTGCCACCTGCCCCCGGCCGACCTCGCCGCCGACCGCTCGTTCGACAACCTCTTCGACATCTGGCTCGCGGGCGACCACTACAAGTGGCGCGCCATGCGGACCAACGGCGTCGATGAGCGCTTCTGCACCGGCGACGCCGACCCGTACGACAAGTTCCTCGCCTGGGCCCGCACCGTGCCGCACACGCTGCGCAACCCGCTTTACCACTGGACACACCTGGAGCTCAAGCGCTACTTCGACATCGACGTGCTGCTCAACGAGAACACCGCGGCCGAGGTGTGGGACGCGGCCAACGCCAGGCTCAACGACATGACCGTCGGCACGATCATGGACACGTTCAACGTCGCGCTGATCGGCACCACCGATGACCCGACCGACACGCTTGCGCACCACCGTGATTTAGCCAAACGCAACACGCTGCCGAACACCGCGGTCTATCCCGCGTTCCGCCCCGACAAGGCGTATCAGACCGCCGACCTGAAGGTGTGGAACACCTACGTGGACAAGCTCGAAGACGTCAGCGGCATCAAGTGCCACAAGCTCGACGGTTTCCTCGACGCGCTGCGCCAGCGGCATGCTTTTTTCCACGACGCGGGCAGCCGACTCTCCGACCACGGCCTGACGCACCTGCCCGTCGCCACCTGCTCCGAGAAATCCGCCAAAGACATCTTCAAGCAGGCGCGCGACGGGAAGAAACTCACCGACAAACAGCGCGACAAGCTCACCGTCTACCTGATGCTGTTCTTCGGCGAACTCGACCACGCCGCGGGCTGGACCAAGCAGCTTCACCTGGGCGCGATGCGCAACAACAACGCCTGGGCCTTCCAGAACATCGGCCCCGACAGCGGGTTCGATTCCATCGGCGACTACCCGCAGGGCGAGGGGCTGAGCCACTACCTCGGCACGCTCGCCGGGCGGCAGCAGTTGCCCAAGACGATCCTCTACAACCTCAACCCCGCCGACAACTACCTCTTCGCTACCATGATCGGTAACTATCAGGACGGCCAGACCGCGGGCAAGATCCAGTTCGGCAGCGGCTGGTGGTTCCTCGACCAGCTCGAAGCCATGACCTGGCAGATCAACGCGCTGTCGAACCTCGGCCTGCTCACCCGCTTCGTCGGCATGCTCACCGACTCGCGCAGCTTCCTGAGCTACCCGCGCCACGAATACTTCCGCCGCCTGCTCTGCGAGCTGCTGGGCAAGGATGTCGAAGCGGGCCTGCTGCCGGATGACACGGATGAGTTGGGGCAGGTGGTCGAAAACATCTGCTTCAACAACGCCCGCGATTACTTCGGCATGACGCTCAAGGGCCGCCACGCGTAACCCGCGCGCCCCACCCATCCCCAAGCCCGCCCATGCGAAGCGCAGCGGAGCTTTGGCGGGAGACCGTTTGCTGATACCGAAGGGGCACTTCGTGCCACCCGCTAAACGACGGACGCGTATGATGCCCGGATGCCGCGCGCATCTTTCGTCATCCCGTTGTTCCGCTGGCTGATCGCCCTGGCGCTCGGCGCGGCCGCGGCGTGGCTACTTTGGACCGATCCGGCGTGGCGGCTGGGCGAGGCGCTGGGCCTGTCGTGGCTGCGTGACGCCGCCGCGCCGGCGCACTGGGTGTTGCTGGGGTTGTTGCTGGCGTGGCCGTTGCTTTATCCGGTGCGTCACCTGCGGCCGTGGCTGTGGTTGGCGACACTGGCGCTGGGGCCGCTGATCCTTATCGTCGGCGGGGCGTGGCTCGCCGCGCCCGCGTTGGTGGTGGCGCTGGCCTTGCTCTTTGACCCGCGGTGGCTGCCGCCGCGCGTGCCCGAGCGGCCGGAGGACGTGTTCTACGACGGCCACTGCGGCCTGTGCCACCACACCGTACGCTTCGCGGCGCAGCGCGACCGCGACGGCACGCTCTTCCGCTTCTCGCCGCTGGACGGCCGACACATCAAGCAGGTCCTCACCACCGAGCAACGTCAACGCCTGCCGGACTCGGTCGTGGTCTTCACCTCGCAACGAACGCTCCTGACCCGCAGCGCCGCGGTGCTGCACCTGCTCGACCGCATCGGCGGCCTCTGGCGCGTGCTCGCGTGGCTGAGTCGTGGCGTGCCGCTCGGCCTGCGCGACGCGGGATACGACGGCATCGCCAAAATCCGTCACCGCCTCTTCACCCCACCCACCGATGCCTGCCCCATCATACCCGCCCCGTGGCGCGAGCGTTTTCTGCCCTAGCTGGATCAACAAACCACCCCCGCGTGCCCCAAACGCCGCACCATATAACGCTGACCGCGCGAACTGAAGCATCACGACAATCCGCTTGACTTTCGACACCGCCGCGGCAGCGGGCGGTTGGTTAGCGAGCATTTAGCCATCGGCTGTAGATACCGATTGCCGATTCGCATCTGCCCTCTCATTTTGGAGCAGATCATCCCGATTGCGAATGCGCTTAAGCGCGTGCGACGACCTCATTTGGGTCGTCGCCCCTTCTCGCTAACGGATCAACATTCATCAGCCTCCGCTCCGGGTGGCTGGCGGTACCTTGAAGGATTCATGCGAATGCAAAGCGCGTTCGGATTTCGGCTTCGACGCGTTCTCGACGAGCGTCAGTCCAACCACGGTGTCGTCAAACGCGTTCCGGAACACGATCAGGTCCCGGTCGCCGGCAAGGCTAATGTAGTAGCCGTCGATCGTGGGCTGCCAAGCAAGTCCCGCGGCGTCGTGCAGTTGGTATCCCGCTCGCGAGGCAAGGGCTTGGGCGTCGGCCCAACGTTGTCCGACCGCGAGGGTGCTTGCATGCTCGTCGTCCAAGGCCGACTGCTCGGATGCGTCACAGCCGGCGGCCAACAGGAGCACGAGAAGCAGTTGAGAGAATCGCATGGTGCAGCCTGACGTCAAAGGTGGGGCGCGGAGCTTAGCGGAGTGGCCTCCACCGTCTTGTCCGCGGTGCTGGGGGCAATTCGGCGTGCCATCAGAATCATCTTGGGACTCGTGTAAAAACCAATCTTCGAATAAAACGCTTCGGATATATCGCCTCTTGCAGTGAGCAGGTATATCCTCTTGGTGTCACGCTCCTCAAGCTCGGTGGAGAGAAATCTCATCAGCTCGGTACCAAGCCCCTGCCGCTGATAGCAAGGGTCGATACACATCTCTTTCAAATAGAAATGGGTTCCTTCATGCCAAGGTTCTGAAAACCCTAGCGCAAATCCTGTAATCTTCGGGTCGCCACAAACTGCACCATATGACAGAGGAGTTCTGATAATCTGATCAAGGCGTTCTCGGACAATTTGTGGATCCCAAGTCTCATTCCAAGGTGGCTGCGCAAAGGTGGAGACAAAAAGCTCAACACATTGATCAAGGTCGGAATCGTTGAGGCGGCGTATCATTGATTTTCTTCAGCGAACGTAAAAAACACAGTTCCCGGCCGCCCGCGGGAGCAGACGTTCAACCGACCACCGGATGATCCATCTTCCGGGGGCGGGCGTCGCCGGTCAACTGCGGCCGGTGGTTAGACCTCGCAGGATTGCAGGTATGCGATGATGTTTGTCGTATCGGCCAACCATTGTTCGAGCCGGGGATGGCATGCTTGGGCGTGGGCGGGGTTCTGCTTCAACTTCGCCATGTCGGACTCGGCCATTTGGCGCGGCGTTCGACCCTCGTCGTCCTGTGCCATCAGATCGGCACCATGCTCAATCAGGGACTTGACCATATCCAGATGCCCCCACGACGCAGCCATGTGCAACGCGGTGGTGCCGTATTCACACTTGGCGTTGACGGTCGCGCCGGCCTCAATCAATACCTCGGCAACCGGAACACCCCCGCCCGGAGCACCTTGCGCCGCAAACCATAGCGGCGTATTGCCGCCATCACCATTGGGTTCTTCTCGGTTCCGTACGTCGGGATCCGCACCTGAGCGAAGCAACATGCTGATGCGATCGGGGTCCCGCTGACGTGCGGCGAGGTGAATCTCGTCAAAACCGCCCTCGGCTTCGCCTTTCGGCAACTTGGCAGGATCGATCGTCGTCATTGGAGAGGTCTAACGAAAAGGCTCAGTTGCCGGCCGCCCGCGGGAGCAGGCGTTCAACCGACAACACGATTATCCATCGCGGGCGTCGCCGGTCAATTGCAGCGGCGGGTTATGTTCCGCCGGTCGGCCTTCCGAACGAGATCTGATTTCTGTCCGGATCACGTGCAATAAAGTCACGCATCCCGTACTCGTAATCCTTCGGCGGACCGTCTGTCACCGCACCCAGGCTCGTGATGTCCCGATAAAACTGATCGACCTCATCGCAAAACACATAAATACAGGCCGATCCTGGCCTACCAGTGTTCGGATTTCCGTACGCCGAAAGGTGGATGCAGCACTCGCCTCTCTTGATACCGGCATACTGCCCGAAGCGAAAATCTTCACTGAAGCCGAGGACGTCGACAAAAAATCGAAGCGACGCGTCAAGGTTGCTAACCGGAAACATCGTCGCGGCACCGGTAACCTGAGCTTCCCCCCAAGTGACGGGCGCGGGGAAGTGGTGGAAGATGGTGCTCTTC
>CAZTLX010000067.1:0-19724 GCA_964614575.1 uncultured Phycisphaeraceae bacterium
GGTGATCAGGTTCGCCACCAGCTTCGCGGTGATCGGCACGCGGCCGGCGTCCTTGCGGTCCTGCCGGGCGTAGCCAAAGTACGGGATCACCACCGTGATGCGCGACGCGCTGGCCCGCTTGAGGCAATCGACGTAGATCAGCAGCTCCATCAGGTGGGCGTTGACCGGGTTGTAGGTCGATTGCACCACGAAGCAGTCGCGGCCGCGCACATCTTCTTCGATCTTGACGAGGATCTCGCCGTCGGGGAACAGGTCGGTGTGGCCCTGCCCCAGCGGGATGTCGAGGTAGCGGCAGATGCTCTCGGTCAGGTCCCGGCTCGCCCGGCCGCAGAAGATCTTGATGTGGTCGCGGTCTGCGCTGCTCATCGCGTGCTCCTGGCCGGCGTGGCGCTGGTCGGCTCCAACCGCCGCCGCAGGATCGCATCGACCTCGGCGAGCTGTTGGGGGTTGTTGATGCTCAAAACGTCTTCCGCCGGCACCGCTTCGACCACCGTCACCGTCCGACCGCCGGCTTTGAACTGCGCCGGCAGATCGGTGATGTAGTACTCGCCCTGCTTGTTGTGGTTGCTGACGCGGCTTAGGCCGTCGAACAACGCCGCGGCGTCGAAGCAGTAATAGCTGGGGTTGACCTCGCGGATCGCACGCTGCGCTTCGGAGGCGTCTTTGTGTTCCACGATCTCGACGAAGCGGCCCTTCGCATCGCGAACGATCCGGCCGTAACCCGTCGGGTCGTCGATCACCGCGGTGGCCAGGGAGCAGTCGGCCTTGGCGCGGCGGTGGACTTCGAGCAGACGGGCGAGCGTCTGGCCGCGGATCAGCGGGCCGTCGCCGGCGAGCACGAACACGTCGCCCGTGAAGCGCCCCTCGAACGCGGGCCGCGCCATGTCCGCGGCGTGGGCGGTGCCCAGTTGCTCGGTCTGCTCGACAAACTCACACGCCGGCTCGTGGGCCAGGGCCTCGCGGACCAGATCGCCCTTGTAACCCACCACCACCACGATCTTCTCACTGCCCGCCGCCCTGCACGCATCGACCACCCAGGCCAGCATCGGCCGCCCGGCCACTTCGTAGAGCACCTTCGGCAGATCGCCTCCCATGCGCGTGCCCTTACCCGCGGCCAGGATGATGGCGGCGGGTGGCGTCAAGCTCGATGGCCGAGGGTGGATGGTCGATGGTTCGGTCATGCGGTCGCGCTTCTGGCTCTGATCGACTCGATCGAAAATCGCCGATCGAAAATCGAAATTACAAAATACAAAGCAGGCCCACTAGGATTCGAACCTAGACTACAAGTACCAAAAACTTGGGTGCTACCATTACACCATGGGCCTGTGGCGTCGCCACGGCATCGCGTCAGTGCGGAAGGTCGGAGCCGACCCTGACGCCCGCGGCGTGTACCGCGATCGAAGGGGGCCCGGCCGCCTTGCCCATCTCGAACGCCCCGCTGCCGGTCGTGTGGCGGGGTCCGCTCCTGTCCGTGCCGCACCCCTTTTAGCAGGGCGTCGCGTCACGGTCGGTCAGGCAAAGCCTCAAGAGTGTAATCCCCGCAACTCGCCCGGGCAAACGCCGCCCGACGCCGCGGAGGTCAATCCCCGGGTCCCTCCCCTCCCCCGCTTGCTCCCCTCGCCCGCCGCACTAGCATGCGTCTGACGCATCCCCGACGCGAGACTCGATCATGCCCACCGACTCCCCTCTCCGCATCGGCCTGCTCGGCTGCGGCGGCATCCAGGCCAAGCACGCCCGCACCTTCCGCGCCCGCCCCGACGCGACGATCGCCGCGCTCTGTGATGTCAGCGACGCGGCCATCGACCGGCTCATCGAACGCCTCGATGCACCCGACGCGCTCAAAGACGCGCCCCGCTTCACCGAACCGGCCGCGATGTATGACGCGCTCGAACTCGATGCCGTCTCCATCGCCACGCCCCACACGCTGCACTTCGACCAGGCGATGCAGGCGCTGGGGCGCGGGCTGCACGTGTTGCTCGAGAAGCCGATGGTCACCCAGGCCGACCACGCGCACACGCTCGCCGCCGAGGTCGCCCGCCGCGGCAAGGTGCTCATCGTCGCATACAACACGCCCTGCTCCGCGGAACTGGCCTACATCCGCACGCTGTTGCGCAGCGGGGAACTCGGGCAAATCGAACTGATCAGCGGCCACCTCTCGCAGGGCTGGATGAAAGGCACCACCGGCTCGTGGCGGCAGGACCCCGGCCTCTCCGGCGGCGGGCAGGCGTACGACTCGGGCGCGCACCCGCTCGCATCAATGTGCTGGGCCGTCGAGTCGCCCGTGGAGGAGGTTTATGCCCTCGTGGACAACCACGGCACACCGGTCGATATCAACTCCGCCTTCACCATCCGCTTCGCCAACGGCGCGTTTGCCGCGATCAGCATCTCCGGCAACTGCCCGACCAACGGCGCGCACATGGCGTTCATGCTCACCGAAGGCAAGATCGAGTTCGACCCCTGGGGCGCCGCTTGGGTGAAGGTCTGGAAAGGCAAAGAAGAACGCAAGACGCTGCCGATTACCGGCGAGGCGGTCACCCCCGCGATTAATTTCCTCGACGCCATCGCCGGCAAAAACGAGCCCCGCTCCACCGCCACCACCGGCATCATCCTCAGCGAACTGATGGACCTGATCTACGAATCCGCCCGCACCGGCCAGCCCGCCCGACCTCGCCGGGACTAAAGCCTCACCCCCCAAGCCGCGGGCGGAACAGGACCAAACCGCCAACAAGCTATACTCCACGCCTCGCGGGGGGCGTAGCTCAGTGGTTAGAGCAGGCGACTCATAATCGCTCGGTCGCCGGTTCGAATCCGGCCGCCCCCACCTTTCCGCACCCCGATGCATCACCCTGCGTCCGGGTGCATTGAAAAAGCGCTCAAGGTCAGGAAATAGCGGCACGCACCTGAACGCCCCACTCTCGTGCCGCTCGGTCTTGGGGCTGTGGATTCGGATCGAACGCTCCAGCCAATCGATGTCGTCCCATTTGAGTTGCAGAACCTCAGATGGCATACGCACCCCTGCGAACCGTGCCATCGCCACCAATCCTCTCCAGCCGGCAGGCGGGAGTTGATCAATGACCCGATTGACATCAGCTGCCGGGATATAGCTCTGACGCTTTGCGTTGCCGATCGATCCTGTAGTTACTTTGGTGTCATGGAACGGATTCTTGATAATCAGGCCACGTCGCACGGCGTCATCGAGCGCTTGCTTGAGCACTGCGCACCGCTTTCGCGCAGTCGCTTCCGAGAGCGGACGCTGCCGCTTGTTTCGCAACCATTGCGCATAGTCTTCCACGTCCACCGGTTGGATTGTTCCTAACGAACGGTCCTCGGCGAAGTATTGGATCGCGCAATCCTTGGCCTGCTGCATCCAACGGATGGTCGAACTTTTGACGGTCCCTCGGCGTCGCTCAAGCCAGTCTTCAAAGAACGTACGCAGCGTGGTGTTGTTGCGTGGTGCACTCAAGCCTGCTTTTGAGAGCTTGTTGTACAGCGTTTGGCTCAACCCGGTAAGCCAGCGACGCGTATCGATACCGGGCGCTTCACCGAGTCGCATCGCCGCTTCAAGTTCACAGACATGGTGGTGAATCCGCCGGGCACGGGGCTCTGCCATGTGCCCGAGCCGGATAGGCCGCCGCTTGCCGTCGTGGCCATTCACATAAATGGCCCGCGTACCGTTCTTGGAGGTGCTGATGCTTGCCATAGTCCTATTTTCCTCCTCCGGCCCCGCCGAGGCCTGATCGATGATCCAACGGCTTAAAAGTTCCACCGGAATGATGATGCGACGGCCGATCCGTCGGAAAGGGAAACCGGATGTCGGGTCCGCAATCAAGGCCTGGACCGTCCTCCGGCTCAGCGAAATGGCCGACGCAGCCTCCTGCACGGTGAACGCGAGCTTGCTTGAAACTGGTTTCGAGGCGTGGGGCGAGATATCCATGCCTGCATACTCGTCAAGAAGCCAATAATTCTGCAGTGGATATTTCACCGCGACCTTGTATGTGCGCGTATCACGACCGCGGAGTCAACATGAGCATCGAACGATTCCTCGCCGAGTTGCCCGGGACCCCGGGGCCACGCACATGGCGGTCGAGGCGGTGACCTTCGCCGAGTGGTTCATCGACCGCTTCGGCCCACGTGTCGGTCGGATCGACATCGCCCTCGCTACGAACCTCGTCAACCTCTTCCGGGGGAGCGCGTGGGTGTACCGCTTCGGCGAGGCCGTGCCCGCCCTGCTGGCCGGCCTGCCGCTGACGCTGACGCTGCTGTGGCTGTGGTGGCGCACCCTGCGCGCGTCATCGCGGTTGCGGCGGACATTGCAAGCGCTGCCGCACGACGCCGCGCCGTAACCCATGAATCCTGTAAAATTGGCACAGACCCCATGAAAACCGCAAGCCCGAATCAAAACGGGGAGCGTCCACGTGCCGATACCCCAAAATAATGTACTTATCCCCTTTTCTTGGCCCGATGAGCGGCAAAGGCGATTGCTACGACAACGCCGTGGCCGAGAGCTTCTTCGGCACGCTCAAGAGCGAACACCTCGACGGCTTCCGCTTCCTCACGCGGCAAGAGGCGAAGCTGGAGGTCTTCAACTTCATCGACGGCTACTACAACCCAAGACGCCTGCACTCGACCCTGGGCTACCAGAGCCCCGACGAGTTCGAGATGCGCTACCCCAACAACCCCACAAGCTACGCCGCCTGATTACAATCCCTGTGTCCCGCCAGCACCCACTGGGGGTGGGGAACCTCAATACAACCATGCCCAACAACGCAGTGAACTGGGTGCCGATTCGTAGTGAGTCATTGAACAATCTAGCCCAACTGCAAGAGCCGTGATGCCTCTTGTTTGCGACCCGCGGCGTTGCGCTTGGCTATTCAATCCACCTATGGCGCATTCCGCTTGAAAAACTGCTTCGGGCTCTCGTGCAGACTCTTCTTTGTCAAAGCCGTTGCGTGTCCGTCTGTTGTGAAGGAGCCTCGCAATTCCACAAGGTTCACGCCGTGCACCATAAAAGCGGGTGACGTTCGGCAATCGTTTTCGCAGTGGATATTCGCAAGGCTGGCGCGTTGGACATCCTCCATCGCCACTGTCGGCCGGTGATCAATCTCAGTGCAAGAGAATGTTGAGTCGCATAGATCAAACCCATCGATTCTCCCGGCGACCAGGGCATATGCGGGGGTGACCGGATGGTCGCTACTGTTAAACTTTGAGTTGGCTCCTTCGATCTGAACAAGAGCATCCCGAGAAGTCCCGGTTCCATTGAACTGCATGCGGATACCACTAAGGCTGATGTTCCTCAGTGGGGACTGGGGGTGCCCAGCCAACAGTATGCCCGACTTCGCATCGCGACCGGCAGGCGTATTGATCGGCCCGATCCCGCGATATCGACCAATGTCTGAACCGGTGATATCAGCGAGCATGACATTCTGAATTGTGCCCGGTACAGGCCGGGGAGGAGAGGGATAGCTTTCCTCAAGCCCGGTTGGATAGGTGCCTTGACCAATCATCATGAAGATCGGTTCGGCAACCGTTCTCATGGTGATGCCCCGAACCTGGATCGAGTCCATCGCCGCCCCGTCGGTACACTGAAACGTGATGCCCGCGCCTGAATGGTGGATACAGCAATTGCTGACGAGGATGTCCTCGAAGCCACCGAAACACTCGGCTCCAAAGCGGATGGCATTGCAGTGCGAGGACACAGTGCAGTTGGTCACAGTCACACGACGCAGCGGCCGCCCGCCGGTTGACTTAAAGCAAATCCCATCGTCTTCGCTGTCGATCAAACAGTCTGAGATGCGGACGTTCTCACATGCGTCGATATCAATACCATCCGTGTTGTAGTTCGGGCTTCGCGTTTGGATGGTCAGGCCATGCACCACAACATCCTCGCACGCCATTAAATGCAACGTCCAAAACGCAGAGTCGAGCAGACGAAAAGTCTCTAGTCGAATGCGCTTGCAGTTAACAAGGCGAAGAAGGGAAGGCCGATTTTGATACCGCATGGGTCGGTCCCATGTCTGCTGCTTGAAGGCCGCGCTGGCTCCACAGCCATTGATTGTGCCGGTGCCGCTGATAGTGACGTCTTCGACCTGGTCGGCATAGATCAACGCGTGGCGGAACATCGGATTGAAGTTGCTCGCAAATGACGGAGTCTGTGGGGGGAACGCGTCAAGGTCCTCCAGTGCGCGTAGTTCAGAGCCTCCTTCCAAGTGCAGACGGACGTAGCTTCGGAGGAACAGTGTACCGGTGAGGTACGTGCCGGGCATCAAGCGCACCGTGCCACCCCCGGCATCGGCGCAGGCATCAATGGCCTGTTGAATGCTATTGGTGCAAACCTTTAAGCCATCGGCCTTCGCGCCATAGTGGCATGGGTCAAACGTATTATGCGTCATGTCGACGTTCCTTACGGTCGGCCGCAACAATTCTCAGGCATAGTGTTTCCATCCGTATGATTGAGTGTTCTTAGTCGCTTGCTTCGGGTGGACGGTTCATGTGGATGACCAGTGAGAAGCCCATCCCGCCGTGGCCGTTCTCGATGCGGTAGAGGATGCGGTTGACACCCTCGCGGAAGTGGACCTTGCGGTAGCCCTCACCGATCCGCCAGGCTTTGAGCTGGTCGGAGCTGGCCCATACTTTCATGCCGTTGATCCAGATGTCCGAGCGGTCGTCGGAGCCCACGGCGATCCACAGGTCCGCCGCTTCTTCGAGCGACACCTCGGTGTAGGCGTACCAGATGGTGTACTCCCCGGCGTTCTCGGGCTGGACCATCGGCTTGGTGGATTGCACGAACTCCCACTTGACGGTGCGGCCACCGGCGCCGGAGTACACCGCGTCAAGATCGACCACGGTCTCGGGGGGGAACTGGCGATGGATGTTGCTGCGGCCGTGGTTGGGGAACGGCCCGGCGAGGTACCACGCGTCGAGATAGAGCCATTCCACCTCCGGGCCGTGGATGGTCAGGCGTCGTCCGGCCATTATTTCGACCTTTTCGGTCAGCGCCGGCGGCGCACCCGCAGCGCCCGAACGCGAGGCCAGCAGCGGCTGGACCGGCTCCTGTTCCTCCATCTCGGCAGCGCCGACCCCGCTTGCAGGATCGTGCGATCCCGCATCGGGTTTGGGCGCGACTTCTCCCGCTTCGCCGGGCGCGGCCGCGGGTTTGCCGATCTGATCGGCTGCGGCCATCTGGGCCGAGAGATCGACCGCCGGCGAGCCGGCCGTTTCGCGGGCCAACTCGGCCAGGCCGCGTTCGGCATCGATCCGTTGCCGAGCCAGGTCCTGCATCGCCGTTCCCGCCACGCGCAGGCCGGCACGATCCTTGCCGGCCGCCGTCTCCGCCATCGCTTCCGCGGTATCGGCCATCGCCCCAACCTCACGACGCACTCCGGTCAGGTCGCTCTTGAGATTCTGCAAACTTGAAACGGTACGCACCGGCCGGGGCGCGGAGATCAACTGATCCGCGTCCGGGCGTGCGCTGATCGGCACATCGACCTGCCGTCTCGCTTCGTTCATGCTGATGCCCTGAAGCAGAGCCAGTTCCGCCGCACTCGCTTCCCGATAGTGCCGGGCAACCTGCAACTCCAACGAACGAGCCCGATCATACAACTGGGCAATCGATGGCGTGTCGGACGCGGGGTCCGGGGCCGGCTGCTCCTCGGATGCGTCGGCGCGTTGGTCTTCACCCGCCTCGGGCTGGGACGGATCGGCGTCGGCCGTAGTCGGTGGGTCGGTCTTGTTAGAGGGTGAGGCCTGCGCCGCCATGGCCTTGCCGAGCGCTTTGATCGCCTCGGTCTGGGCGGTCCGGGCCGAGGTTTGCGCGGCTTTGAATTCGGGCACCGCCGCCCGTGCTTCGGCGAGATGCTTCTTCGCGGTGTTCGCCAAGGTATCCGCCTTGGCCTGCGCCGCGGCAACGGTGGCTTGCGCGGCGGACGCCTTTTCTTTAGCCGCATCCAGGGCCGCTTGCGTACGCGCCAGGTCTTTCTCGGCCGATTCCACGGCACGCTGCTGCCTGGCTTCTTCGCCCTTGGCGGATTTCAAGGCCCGGTCGGCGTCCGTCGCGAGGCGATCAGCCTGCTTCTGTGCCTCGCGGGCTTCATTGATCGCTTGACGCGCCTCGTTGGCCTTCTGCCGTGCAAGATCGATGCGGGGGCCCTCGTTGGACTGTCTCGCCTCACGCTCCTGCGCCAGCGCGTCGTTGAGTTCCTCCTGACGCTGCTCGGTGATCGTTTTCTGATCATTGCGGCTTTGTTCGGCGTCGGTGTGTGCATGCTCGGCACGTTCGCGCTGTGACTGCGCCTCCTGAAGCGCCTCCCGTGCCCCCTCCAGTCGCTGGTTGATGCGGCCAACCTCTTCCTCACGCCGCTGTTCCTCTCCCTGCCAACGCTCAAGCTCACGCTCACGCGTGCGCTGCGCTTGATCGGCCGAATGCTGCGACTGCTCGTCGAGCTTTTGCTGGGCATCGAGCCGCTCGCGGACCCGGTCCAGGCTGGCATGCGCCTTGACCTGCTGAGCGATCGCCTCCATCTGCGCTTCAATCGCCGGGTCCAGCGGTGTCTGGCTCTCGGCCAAGCGGTTCAAGGCCTCACGTTGCAACTGATCGGCCTCGGCTTGCTTCGTGGTGGCGGTATCCACCGCCTCCTTGAGCTGCTGCGGATCATCCGCACGGGCCGCGGCCTCGGCGGATTCCTCCGCCTGCGTCTGAGCCTCCAGCGCCGCTTCCATCAACTCAAACGCGTCACGCACCGCATCGGACGCGGTCTCGGCTTCGGCATTGTCTGCGGGATCGGTCGGCGGTTCGGGCAGCAGTGACTCGCGACGCGCCTGCTCGTCGCGCACCTTCTCCAGGGCCTCCTTCATCCGCTCCAGTTCCATTTCAAGTTCTTTACGCTGCACCTCTTCCACCTGTTGCGCCACCTTCTGCACCTCTTCGGCAGAGAGGCTTGGCTCGGTGGAACGCAGGCTCGGCGCAACGCTGCATAGCGGGATCAGCACCAGCACCAGGGCCAGGAGTGCGCCATGGATCAGCGTGGATGCGAGGACCCACACGCTCTGCTCCGCGGACGCGTGCAGCGGGTCACGAGGGCTCTTCGGCGGTATGGAATCCGACATCGCTTAATCCTTCAAAAGTACACAGTTCGATGACGCGGATGATGTCCTCGAACGCCGTACGGCGGTCCACATCCAGGCGCACGGGGTGGCTCTCGCCGCTCTGCGCGTGGAGCCGTAGTCGTTCGTGCAGTTGCATATTGGTCGCGGGCACGCCGTCCAGATACACCGTACCCAGCGGGTCGATCGCGATCACGAGTTGGTTATCGGGCTGAGATGTCCGCAGCGCGGCGTGGGACTGGGGCAATTCGATCGGGACCTTCGGTTCGATCTTTTTCAATGTCGTCGCGACGAGGAAAAAGATCAGCAACAGAAAGACGCAATCGATCAGCGGCGCCATCTGAACCTCGATCCCATCGTCTTGGTCGTAGTTGATCTGCATATTGAATTCCTTGCATCAGGCTTGAGTACTGGCCGGCTCGGCAGCGGGAGCCGGTTGCGGTGGCGTGGTGTTGTTCTGCGCAGACACGGGTATCGCTTTCGGTTCTTGCGCCACGGCGGTCTTGCGGAACCAGCGGGAAATCAGCTCGCTCGCCTGTTCCTCGATCGTGACGCCGAAGACGGAGATACGGCTTCTGAAGTAGTGATAGAGCGCCAGGGCGGGCACCGCCACGACCAGGCCGGCGGCGGTGGTGATCAGCGCCTTGGCGATATCACCGCCGAGGATCGAAGCGTCGCCCATCGATCCGGCAGCCGCGACCTTGTCGAAGGCGCCGATCATGCCGATCACCGTGCCCAGCAGGCCCAGGAGTGGAGCCAGAGTCGCGACCACCGCGAGCGGATAGGCCCGTTGCAGATGACGTTTGAGGTCTCGGGCCGCGAGGTCCGTGGCGATCAAAGTCGCTTCCTGTCGATCGTCGCGGTGCTCCACCAAGGCCGCAATCATCGCGGCCAGCGTGCTCTTGTCGCGTTCGGCGAGGGTGCTTAAGTCGCGATATTTCTGCTGCTTCCAGAGCGCGTCGGCTTTTGCCGCGAAGCCGGGCGGGGCGAAGTTGGACTTGCGGCAGCGAACAAACCGTTCGACGGCAAAGCTGAGCCCGAAGATCGAAACCAGCAGCAACGCCAGCATCGTCAACCCGCCCTGATACAACTTGTGCAGGAAGGCCTGTGAACGGCTCACCTCCGCTTCATCTGCGACCGCGGGCGCTTCCGCGGCATCGGGCGCTTCCGCGGCATCGGGCGTAACGGCCGACGGCTGGGTGACCGTTGGGGCCGGCTCGGAGTCGCTATTCTGCGCGGGCGCGTGGATAGGGATCAGCAGGCACATGCATCCCGCCAACGCGAGCGCCGCATACCGAAGTCGTCTGGATCGAATCATCAAAGTTCCTTTTCAATGCGAAAGTCTGCGGTGCAGAGCCGACGGTCGGCCCGGCGAGCGTTGAGCCTGCAGACACGGTTACTGAGTACCACGTAAACACTGGCCATCCCGGTGTAGGCCGCATCGTGCAGCGGTACCGCGATGAGACGATACGTCATAAGAAGAATCGCCGGGCACAACCGCCCCGTTCTCTGCATACCGATTTAATGGAATAATATGAGTCATTTTCATCATCTGCTGATTGCGATGTTTCGTGTTCGGGTAACGCTACTAATCGATAGTCCTAGTCGTTATATTTTTGAATTGTTATTCACGTTCTAGCCGGAACCATGACGATCCCGTGCACATTCGGGCCAAATCTTACCGGCTTCATCGATAGCGTCAGGCGATGTTGCCCGCGGGTCAGTTCGAATCGACCTATGTAGAATCCGTAAGCGTCGCCGTACCAGCCGGTTTCTCGACTCCGCATCGATATCTTTGCATCACCCACCGCGAGGGTAATCTCCGTGTCGGCTTGCGGCTGAGTCGTGCCCAGATAGAGATAGACGGCGTAAGATCCCTGTGCCTCCACGTCAAGTGGCCACTGGACACGGGAGGAAGCACGAACCCAACGCCCGATCGACTCGCTGCCGTTGGTGTAGCGTTCGAGCTGGTGCCAGGTCACGCCGTCATTTGAGGGGAGCAGGATGGCCTTGGCGGCAGGCACAACGGAAGGTACATCCGCTGCGATCTTGACAGGAACGGGTTCCCGGTTCTCCGCCTCGGCAAAGACCGGATCGTCCGCCCACTCGATCGTCAGCACGGGGTTGGTGCCGGCCACGACGCCCGGTAGATTCGTGATATGCATCCCATCATCGGCCCGCTCGGCATACGCATCGATTCGCTGCCCCGCGCATCGCACCGCGGCGACCTCGCCCACCACCCCCGGCAAGAATAATCGGCTGGTCGCGGGCCACTGGTCGAGAAGCAAGTGCAGGCACCGATCCCCTCGGGTACAGACCCCAAGTGCGTGTTGGTTCTGTTCGTATGCTTCCACTGGTTTCACCGTGCAGGACTGCACGTTGAAGATCACATCGCCGTGCAGCGCGTTCCAGCGGCCGATCGCTTCCAGCCGCTCGCTGCAAGCCTGGCGGATTCGACCCGAGGCGTCGGGCTCCGCATTGACCAGATAGTTGGCTCCCCGGCTCGCACACCGCGCCAGTCGTGACAGAAGCGTGGGCACGCTCCAGAAAACATTGTCCTCACGCCACCCCCAATAGTTGATGCACATCGCATCGCAGATCTCCACAAACTGAGCATCGTCGGAAACGACGGATGGGAAGAATCGCTCCGGCGTGACAAAGTCCCCGCAGGACTGGTCCCCGGTGTCGTTGTGATGCACACCTCGATCGTTGACGACGATCGAGGGCTGCCGATCACGGATGTCATCGACGATCTGCTGCAATTGTTCCTTCGGCAGCAGAGGGCTGGACCCATCAAACCACATGACATCCACCTGACCATAGCGCGTGGTCAGCTCTTCGAGCTGGCGTCGCGTCAACGCGGTGAAACTCGCGGCCGACGATTCCCCGCCCTCGCGGTTGGTCGCGTGCCAGTTATCGATGGCGAAATAGAGCCCGAAACGCAGCCCGGCGGTGTGGCAGGCGTCGGCCAGTTCACCAACGATATCACGACCGAACGGGGTGTTGGTAGCCTTGAAGTCGGTCGTGTCGGTGTCCCACAAGCAAAACCCCTCGCCGTGCTTGCTGGTCAGCACACAGTAACGAGCGCCTGCCTGCTGGAACTGCTCCACCCATTGTTTCGCATCAAAATCTGACGGGTTGAACCGCGGCATCAGTTCCTGGGCATAACGCTGCGGCGTCCACCCGTCGCGATGGTGATCCTCGCCCTGACCGTAAACGGTGTAGAGGCCGAAATGAATGAAGATGCCGAAGCGGGCCTGGGTAAACCAGGCGCGCGGCCCGGACAGGTCTCCGGCGGCGATCGCCGAGGTCACGGTCGTTGTCATGTTTTGGTCCTGATGAATGGGTTGAGAGGCCATCGCGGGGGTTTACGACTGATCCAGCAATGGGCCGAAGTCGGCGAGATAGACGCGGCGTGTGTTGTCGGCGACGCCGTTGAAGGTCACGTATCGCCAGGTGCGATCCCAGGACGGGTGCGGATCGACCCGCAAAGCGCCGTGGGGTGTTGGCTCAACGCGTGAGCAGATGCGAATCGCCTCAATCTCGCTTCGCTGCGCACGATCGATCCAGCGCAACGGCACGGTCTGTTCACGCACGAAGGGCTGCTCCCAGACGTAGGTGTCGGTCAGGATGTGGCGGCCATCGGGATGCACGCTTGGATGACCGGACCCGATCGGCTCATCGAACAGCTTGTGCAGGTCGGTGCCGTCGTAGCGGACACGCCACAGCCTCATCCCCGTCTGTTCGTAGTTCAGATTCATCGACAGGTGTCCGCTGTCGGGGAACCAGTTGATGTGATGCCCCCCGTATCGCCAGTACTCGGCGGGGACGGCGTTGTGAACATCGCTGCCATCGGGCTTGCAGGTTAAGACATCAAAGCGCATGCCGTCGTCGCCTTGGTGGGGCACGTCGAAACCGCCGCCGACGCGGGCGGGGAAGCGGCGGACGGTAAAGATCAGGCGGTTGCCGTCCGGACTCCATTTGCAGTGGAAGCCGTAGATCTCCCAGTCATCGAGGTTGGCCCCATCAAGGTCACGGATATGTTTGACCGCCTCACTTAGCGGCAGAACAAGCCGGCGGTCGCCGGTGGTGATATCGGTGATGAACAGGCCCTGATCGTCGCGCGCGCCGCGTTGCCGCGGCACCAAGTCGTCGGGGATGATCACGCCGTAACCGGTCTGGGTCCGGCGCATGGCGGGCAGATTGGCCGCGGCCACGTAGCGACCACAGGGCGATGCGTGGTAGATGCCCCCGGGCAACCGCTCATGCCGACCGGATAGTGGGTCAAGCTTGACCAGATGGCACGACCAGTCGCTTGTGTCCACATCGTTGAACAGCAACGTGTGATCGTCGGGCCCCCAGTTGATGTTGGCACCCATCTGTGGTTCCCAGCCGCGCGTCGTCGCCACAGATTTCTCCGTGCCCTCGGCCAGATCGATCAATACGATCTGCCCTTCATCACCGGGCCCCGGGAAGCGATCTTCGCGAGGCAAACGAAACAGCGCGACGTACCGACCCGACGGGCTGATTGGCGTGGTATCGAAGAACCGATGGATACACCCACCTTGATTGGGCGTGAGGCACCAGACCGGCACAAGCGGATCGTGCTGGGTGTGCCGCGGAAACTTCGCGTCCATATCTGTGGGGATTTGCTGCATCGTTGTATGTCTCAAGTACTCGTTTAACTTCGCTGCGCTTAGCATATCACCTCCTGCGGCTAGTCAATGGCCCATTCATGGCGGCCGGGTTTGATAACGCGCTGAGCTTCACGTCGATCGATGCGACCGGGCGCCGTATCGTCGATGGCGCGGTGATCTTTCATATTTTCATCTCCGATGTTGCGCCTGTAACGATGCAGCTCCTCATAGGGCCTCTACAGAATCGCCATGAATGTCGCGTGTTATGGCCAAGCGTCTTCCGCCTGATGCCGGAAGGTTCCAGCCGATCACCTGCCTCCACGAAGCGGGCACACCAGGAAAGACGGTGTCGCCATCGCCGTCTGACCGTAGGAGCCCGGCCAAGACGGCACAGACGTAGGCCGCATACGAGGTATGGAAGTAGGGCCGAAGACCTTCAACCTCCTGAAGCGCTCCGGAGTCTCGCTCGATGGTGATGAGATTTCGGCGGATCATCAGCAGCCATGTGTGCCCATCGCCGAAGGTCGCGGCAGAAGCGGCAAAGGCGGAGGCAACAAAGCTGATCATGCCCTTGTGACCGTTCGTCGCTTCGATGACGGCCGCGAAGGTTCTGTGCACTTTACCCTTGTCCAACTCGTGGGCCAGTTCCCAGCCCGGGAATCCGAAGTAGACGGGAAACCGCACGCCGAAGTAGCCCTCCTCGCGACGGAGCTCCTGCTGATCCAGGTGCTCCAGATATACGGCCTGGTTCTGCGGAATCAGGATGCCGTCCGCACAGGCCGCCCATCGCTGTCGTTGCTCGGGGTCCACGCCTAAGCGTTCCGCCATCTCGGCCGCCTGGCGTAAAAGCCACTTGGCGGAGAGGACATTGTCCGAGACGTTACGACCGTCGAGATTTTCTGACGCTGAGTGCAGCAGGGGTGTGATGAATCCCCCTGCGGCTTTGTCCCAGCGTAACAGGCCAACCCAGAACTCGGCGGCACCGCGCAGCATGGGGTAGACCGTGGACAACCTCAGGCACTCGTCGGGGTAGTACTGGTCGAGACGATAGGCGAGGGCTGCGGCGAACCCGTCAATATGACGCTGATGACCGCGCCGCATCCGGTCGTCGCCGTAGATGCTGATCTGGTGGCCAAACGCTCGTGCCCCGTCGGCGCCGGGGTGGGCGGCGTAGTGGCACGGGCAGCCGAACTGCTCTAAGCCAAACTCGACGACATCGCTGTTGTCGGAGGGGGGCTCCGCGTCCTTGTCATCCATGAAGAATCGGACGTCGTCCGGGGAGAGCTTCTCCAGCAATATGCGGGCATTGCGCGCCTGACCTGCCGGCCGGTGCATTCGACGAAGCATCCGCCGCGCTCGCTGCGGATGGCCCAACGCGGTCCAGGCGAGGATGCCCCATCCAAAGCCATAGGTGAAAGCGACGCCCCGCCAAGCCCCATCGACATCGGCCAGAGGTGTTTCCTGAGGCAGCGCATATCGACTTCCGCTCGTCGAAAACAGCCAATAGACGCTGCGGTAGTAGAGGCGCTCGAGTTCGATATCGGGCAGCGACACCCAAGCCGAGGACAACCAGAGCCGATCCATGGCAGCGACATGAGCGCGAAGAGCGATGCCGTCATCCCGCTGATGGTCGATCGCCACTCCATGCGCGCGGTCGGCAAAGTCCAGCCCCTCCCATTCGGTCGTACACGCGAGGCTGACCTGCAACACCTCACCGGGCTGCATTAGCCAGACCAAGTCGTCATCCTCGTCAGATGGCTTGCTGGTCGTCACCGCACAGGCCCAGCGTGTATAGGCGCCGGGGGCTGAGGCCACATGAAAGAGACCCCCGTCGATGCGGGTTTGGCGGCTGCCCGGTGACTTCGGCAGCACAAGCCGCCAGCGTTGGGCGTGCTCACCCGCGCTGACGAGACGAATCTGTATGAGGGCCGTCTCCGCTTGTGATGCGAAGATGCTGCAGCGGTAAGCCAGCCCTTGCTTTGTCGCCAGCTCAGTTGTCAATACGGCCGTTCGCAAGTCCAGGTCCTGAGCGTAGTCGGTCACCTCCCCAAGTCCCTCGGCCGGCTCAAGACGCGGCCCCGCCACAACTCCCCGCCGCGTGGGGGAAAGCCACAGCGATGCAAGGAAGAAGTCATCAAAGCCCAAGCCGTCGGGACGGGCAAGACCACCGATCTCGGTATTACCAATCAGAAACCCCAGTGATTCGGGCTTGTAGGTTCCGCGATGGAATCCATGACGCTTTAGCA
Source organism: uncultured Phycisphaeraceae bacterium (assembly GCA_964614575.1). Lineage (GTDB taxonomy): Bacteria > Planctomycetota > Phycisphaerae > Phycisphaerales > Phycisphaeraceae > JBGTLW01. The sequence continues at coordinate 15,983 of CAZTLX010000067.1, forward strand.
TCGCGTCACGATCCGCCGCTTTCTTCAAATCGACCGCTACGCGTGTGGTGGATTCTATGTCTTGCATGACCTCGCTTCCATGTGTGCTGAGTTGGATCTACACCTACCACCGCACCCATCGATACGGCTCGTCACCCTCGGCCCAGTCGTCGCGGTAGTCCGGGTGGTAGAGCGAAGGCCAAACCTCGTCTTTGAGGCGGATATAAAGGCCATTAGGACTGGTCAAGATGCCACCGCCGCCGATCTTGCTGGCCAGTCGTACGGCCAGCACGTTGGGCCCGGCTTTGACCAATGATGCGGGGACAGCGTAGGAACGGCTGGCCCAATAATCGCCAGCCCCGCCGACGCGCTGGCCGTTAAAGAAGGTTTCGTCCTGATCGCGCAAGGTCTGCTTGTTCGATTGGAACCGGCCGAACTCAAGCACCATTTCCTTGCCCGCCCAAGTTGTGGGAAGATCGATCATACGACGATAGACCGCCTCGCCTTCGAGGCCGCGCCACTCGGCACCATAGCTATCCCAGACATCCGGGACGCTGACACGCTGCCAGTTGCTGTCGTCCACCTCCACGCCGACCAGCACTTTGGCTTCATCGCTGATCGGGCGGCTTGGCAGGCGGTCCTTCCAGTCGAGAATGGGCGGGAGCTTGGCGGTCAGCTTCGCCTTCCACTCGTCGCCCGCCAGCAGCAGACGCGTGGGTCGGGGATGGATGGTCTGGGCATCGGACTCGAAGTTCGCACCGAGGTTCGCCAGCACCTGGGCCATCGCTCGGGTCTGCCGCCATCGTGTGAAGCGCAGGTAGGGCTGCTTCTCGGTGTCGAACATTGTGGGATCAACCTGGCAGAAGATGGCGACGCCTTTGCCGACGATCTTGCGAGCCAGCAGGCCGTCTGCGCCGATCTCTGCGCCGCCGGTGATGACGTTGGCTGGATGGAATGTACGGAACCTCAGGTCCGAGAGGCTCAGCCCGCGTGCCTCGGTCCATTCCGGCACGCTCGTCGCACCGTGGAACAGCTTGGCCCATTCCTCGGGTGTGCCGAGATTCAATGCCGAGCCGCGCCCATGGACCCAAGGCTTGAGAGCAGGGACCTCGCCAATGCGCGTGATCGTCACTCCGAGCGGTGCTGCTCCGGCGGGGCGTGCGAGGAACACGACGTTGCCTCCGGCTTCCATGAACGCATTGAGAGCAGAATCATCGGTCTTCGCGTCGCCGCTGATGATCACCAGCACGCGGTCATCGCCACGGGCTTCTGGTAGCGCATCCACACGCTTGAACAGCACGCCGAGGTCGCTGAGTTGCTGTGCGGCTGCATCGCCGCCGAGATAGAAGACGCTGGTGGCTCGAACTGGAGCGACCAGATATTGCTGTGCTTCTCCGGAGGACTCTGCGCCGAATGCCAACGTCTTCAACTCGGCTTCATGATAACGATCGCGTGCGACAGCACCCACGGGCCTCTGCCAGCCTTCCACCAGCCGCCTGACAATTCTCTCGGCCACCGGATCGCCCGCGGCGACGTGGTCTTCGAGATCGAGCTGGCACCAGATCACCCGGCCTTTGCCGACTTCCAATTCCATCAGTGGCGTGTATTGCAAGTCAAATCCACATTCGAGAATCGGACGCCAGCCGCTGTGATGCGGCTTCTCAATGGCCGCACTGCTGACTGACCCTGTGTTGCCCCAGCGCCACCCGAACGGAGGCTGCGGTGTTTCGCCGGAGCCGACGGGGCTAACCGGCGGCAACAGCGTGCCGTTGCCGCGCCAGTCGCGCAGATCACGGGCTTCGAGGCCGAAGTTGAACGGGTGGTTTGCAATCGGGAAGACCCGCCGCTCCACGTGTTGACTCACGCGGAACCCGCTGGCACGAAGGTAATCCGGATGCTGCTGGAAAATGACCACTTCCGCGCCCTCCAGCACCAACTGCTCCAGGTCGCCGGGCAGCGGCGCGCCATCGCTGAACGCCTCGCGCCCGATGTACAGGCGCGGCACGGGCTTGCCGTCCCACGGTTTGGTTGATTCGCCGGCGCTCTCCAGCATCGCCGTGGTCTGTCCCTTCGGGTCGTAGATCGCGACTGGCGCTTGGTCCCGAGCAGTGGATGAGCGTGGCCGGCTCCAGATCCGGATTGCGAGCTCATCAGTGTGGCTGACTTCCCCGATCTGCGTGCTGAGTGAGATCACGGCGTCGGCCTTGTGTCCGCTGAACTGCGGAGTCTTGAACTGCACGGGAATGAACAGGTTGCGCCCGACCTCCACTTCGCCGTCATTCTCAATCTGCTCGACGACCTGGCCGTCCATCTTCAGCGCAACGGTGAAGCGGTACTTCTGCTTCGCGCGGCTGTCGTTGATGATGGCGATCTGCTTGACGATCGTCTCGCCGGCCTCGTAATGGTGATCCTTGCGATAGAACGCCGGCTTGGCTTCCGCCAATCGGCGCTGAGTTTCTCTCGCCTCGAGCATGTCACCCGCAACCTCACGCTTTTCGTTCTTGTCGGGAATACCACCAGAGATGTACGCCAGCGTCGGCTGACCGTTGGCCACCAGCGCATCGCCGGCAAGCTGTTGGGTCTGATGCTCGGCGGTGAAAGGTTCGTAGCTGCCTTTAGGCGCGTGCGGATACCACGGCCCGCGCGTGCCGGGCGTCCAGGTATTGAACACCACACGGTCCTTGAACTCTTTGCCGCCCCAGGGCGCTGGATCGGCTGGATTTGAATGATTGAGGTTCGTCCAGGCATGTGCCCCGGACCAGGGCAGCACGCCGCCGGTGTGTCCCGCCGCGCGGAACGATCGCCATGTATTGTTGATGAACAGCGCCAGCACCTCCTGGAACTGCGGCTGGATGGGATGTTGCTTGCGATACTGCCAGCTATGCCAGCGGAACACGGTGCCGGCACCCTTATGCTCTTCGATGCCTTTGTACCCCGCGATGATGTCGGCACGGAACCAGTCGGTTTCGAGCTTGTACGCCTCCGGGCCGAGATAGATGGCCGCGAACTCCGTGTGCCACGGCTCGGAGACGCCCGACGAACCGTGATCGGTGCGATTGCGGAAGAACGTCAGGTTGTCGGGCGCGCCGAACTCGATGCCGCAATAGGGCATGTCGGCGTTCATCACGTGCTCGCTCATCCACTGTTCGCGTTCTTGCAGCGGGATGAGGTTGAGGTAGTGATTGGCCGTGTGGATGTCGCCGACGTATCCGCCGTGGTGCGTCATGACGGCTCGGGTGGGGTCGATCGCGCGGATGACATCGCAGGCCTCTTCGCCCTTGCGGTACTTGTCCAGCACGCCCGGGTTGTGCAGCACATCGCGCTTGCCCATGAGTTGCGGGCTGATGTCATTGCCATAGCCGAAGACATTGCCCGAATGGGCCCACACCAGGATCGAGGGGTGATTGCGGTTGCGGCGCACGATGTGCTGCGTGGTGTCGATCCATTTCTGTCGGGATTCCGGATCGTCCCACTTCTTTTCATTGAGGATGCCGACCATCGACCCGGCGCGGGCCATCATCGGAAAGCCGACTTCGTCCGCGATGCGGTAGTACATGTCGTCGGGATAGGCAACACCACGGCGGATCTCGTTGGGCCAGACTTCCGTGATGTTGAAGCCCGCCTCGATCATGTTCTCGAACCCCGCTCGATACAGATCAGCCGTGCCCATAATCAGGCCGAAGCTGAAGGGGCGGAGTCGGAAGGGCATGCCGTTGAGGTAAAAATCCTTGCCCTCGACCCAGAACTCGCGGAAGCCGAATCC
>CAZTLX010000068.1:0-1465 GCA_964614575.1 uncultured Phycisphaeraceae bacterium
CCGGAAGATCCCCCGGAAGATACGCCCCCACGATCCCCGGCAGATCCCCCGGAATATTCCCCCGGATATTTCCCCCGCAAATTTCACCCGGAAGCTGCACCCGCACAATTCCCCCTGAAGATGCGCCGGGCGGCTAGTCGTTCGGCAACTCCGCCTCATTTTCCTGCACGTCTTCCTGCCCACCCTCCGCGCCTGATCGCTTCCCGCGGATACGGGAAGCAGTGTCATAAAGCGATGATTATTTATGCACCCTTGAGCTGGGGTGCGCGCGGACTGTGCAAAGATTGGGCGAGGGCGGGGCGGGCGAGTAAACCATGCGGAGAAAAACGTTGCGGGCGTTACGCCGTTATATCCTTGAATCAGCTTGATTTAAGCGATATTTTTTTGATCTGAGGTGAATGATTTGCGGGTTCAGGGATGGGTTTGGCACGACCCTTGCAAATGGGATAGGCGTCCGCGTCGCAAGGCAGGCAGGTGACCTGAAAATCGCCAGCCCAAGCCACAAGACGCGAGGCGGCGTTCGGGGCCCAGGCCCGGCGGAACCGCGGAAACGCGAAGCCGTCCGACGCTGGCCCGGCCCGATCGGCTGCCGGTGGACCTGAAGCAGGCCACCCCCGCGGCGGTCGCGGGGGGTGATAAGCGGGCGCCCTCGTAGGGCGTCCGCTTTTTTAGAACTCCACGCCCGTAAGGGCAAGCTTCCGGGATAAGCCTCCGGGGACAAGCTTCCGAGGGTCCGGGCACAAGCTTCCGGGGGTCCGGGGGCAAACTTCCGGGGGTCCGGGGGGCAGGCTTCCGGGGGTCCGGGGGTGGGGGGTGTGATGTGCCAGGGATGGGTGCATGGCACGGTAAACGGGACAAGGATGGTTTCACGCAGGGTTTGGGGCCACGCGATGTTCAGTGACCCGGGTGATCGGCAACGCCGACGCCATCCGCCTCGGCGGCCCTCGGGCCGACCCTATATGCAGGCTGTTTTGCCAGTCATGCATATTATTTAGGCTCATCAGAAATAACATCGCATAAAAATAACGCATAAAATCAAAAAGACGCTTGATTGATCGACAGAAGATCGTTAGAGTGTCGCGAGATTAGGAAATTGTGCCCGCTGGGGGCGGACCCAGTGGGCTTTGGTGACACGGAATCCTGCATACAGGAGTAAAGCAATGTCGCGAATTGGATTGGGACTTTTGGCACTGGCTCTGGTGCTGGGGGCGTGTTGGATCACGCCCGGCAGCGCATGGGCCCAAGACGTAGGCGAGGCCGCCGCGGACGCGGTCGAGGCGGTGCAAGAGGCCGCCGCGGAAGCGGAGGAGGCGGCGGAAGAGATATCCGCCGAGCTGCAAGCGGCCTTCGATGAAGCGAAGGCCGCGGCCGAGGAAGCGGGGGATTATGACGTGGCGATCGACGATGGCGAGCTGGTCATTGTCGATACGCCCAAGTTCACCATCGACAACCTGTGGGTCCTCAT
>CAZTLX010000068.1:1475-5446 GCA_964614575.1 uncultured Phycisphaeraceae bacterium
GTTGCCTGGTGTTCATCATGCACCTGGGCTTCGCCATGGTCGAGTCGGGGCTGACCCGCGCGAAGAACACCGTCAACATCCTCTTCAAGAACTCGATGATCATCTGTATCGGGTTCCTGATGTACGGCGTGATGGGCTTCAACCTCCATTATCCGCTCAACGAGGGCAACCTCATCGGCAGTTGGGTCGGCTTCGCCGGCTTCGGCTTCCTGACGATGGGCAGCGAGGTGCTCAACGACCCCGCCTTCGCCACCGCCAGCGGCTACGAGCTGGACATGACCGGCTACACCGACTTCTTCTTCCAGGCGATGTTCTGCGCCACCGGTGCCACGATCATCTCCGGTGCCGTCGCCGGCCGCATCAAGCTGCTGCCGTTCCTCCTCTTTACCACGTTCTTCACCGGCATCGTTTACCCGCTGATCGGTTCGTGGCACTGGGGCGCGCTGTGGCTCAACAACGAAGACTTCGGCGTCAGCCAGATCACCGGCAACACCTTCTACGACTTTGCCGGCTCCACCGTGGTCCACTCCGTGGGTGGCTGGGGGGCCCTCATCGGTGCGATCGTGCTCGGCCCGCGCCTCGGTAAGTATGCCGCCGACGGCACCGTCCAGCCCATCCCCGGCCACAACATGCCGCTGGTGACCATCGGCGTGTTCCTCCTGTGGTTCGGCTGGTTCGGGTTTAACGGCGGCTCGGTCCTCAGCGCCGACGCCGGGTACGTCTCCCTCGTGCTCTGCACCACCACCTTCGCCGCGGCGGCCGGTGGCCTGTCCACCGCGATCGTCTCCTGGGTCATCGGCGGCAAGCCCGACCTCTCGATGGCGCTCAACGGCATCCTCGCCGGTCTCGTCGGCATCACCGCCGGCGCCGATCAGATGGCCATGTGGGAAGCCGTGTTCATCGGCCTGATCGCCGGCGTGCTGGTCTACTTCTCCGTCCTCACCTTCGACAAGCTCAAGATCGATGACCCGGTCGGTGCGGTCTCCGTCCACCTGGTCTGCGGCATCTGGGGCACCCTCGTGGTGGGCCTCCTCGGCGATTCGGCCGGCGGCGCTCAGTTCATGACGCAGTTGATCGGCGTCATCGTCGTCGGTATCGCCACCGTCATCTTCGCCCTCGTCGGCTTCCTGGTGCTTAAGTTCACCATCGGTATCCGCGTCAGCGAAGAAGAAGAGATCGAGGGCCTGGACCTGGGCGAGCACGACATGTCGGCTTACCCGGACTTCCAGCGCACCTACATCAAGTCCTACCACGCCCGTGAAATCTAACCCCGACCGGACCCCACGAAGCCCAGGGGAACCCCCCCTGGGCTTCACCGGGCGTCCCGACCCCTTAATTGTTTTAATACACGACTGACGAACGTCACGAAAGGAACTCAGCGATGCACATGATCGAAGCCATCATCAAGCCCTCAGCGCTTGACGCGGCTAAGAGCAAGCTGTCGCAGCTCGGCATCCTCGGCTGTACCGCCATCGAGGTCAAGGGCTTCGGCAAGCAGAAGGGCCACACCGAACGGTACCGCGGCGGACGCATGGATGTCGGCTTCATCCCCAAGGTCGCCATGAAGGTGGCCGTCAAGGATGAAGACCTCGACAAGGCGCTCGAAGCCATCACCACCGCCGCCCGCACCGGAAACGTCGGCGACGGCAAGATCTTCGTCTATAGCCTGTCGAAGGTCATCCGCATCCGTACCGGCGAAACCAACAACGACGCGCTGTAACACGACGCGCCCGACGGTCCGCCATCACAACCTCCACGCCGGCCCGCGGCCCATGCCGCGCGGCCGGTGTTTTTTTTCATCGCATCACCTTCAAGCTACCGGTCTTTACCCGTTCCGGCTTCGCGCGACCGCCACGCGCCCCGCTGCACCCAAGCCCGCGGCGATCCCGTGAAGCCGCAAGCGGCGACCCCGGCCTTGCGATCGCGCTCTTCCGCTCTTCCGATGTCTCCCGTGGGCACTTCGTGCCTCCCGCTAAACCACAACAACTCGCCGTATCATCCCCCCATGCCAACCTCTCCCCCCCGCATCACCGCGCCCGATCCCGCCGGGATCGCCCATGCTGCGGAGGTGCTGCGCGGTGGGGGGCTGGTCGGGATGCCCACCGAGACGGTCTATGGCCTGGCCGCCGACGCGACCAACCCCGCCGCCGTGGCCCGCGTGTTCGAGGCCAAGGCCCGGCCGAGCTTCGACCCGCTGATCGTGCATACCGCCGACGCCGATGCCGCGCTCGCCCTGGCCGCGGACGTGCCGGTGCTTGCGCGCGACTTGGCCGCGGCGTTCTGGCCCGGGCCGTTGACCCTCGTGCTGCCCAAGGCCCCGCGCATCGGCGACCTGGTGACCAGCGGCCTGGCGACGGTGGCGCTGCGCGTCCCGGCCCACGAGGTCGCCCGGCAATTGATCGCCGCGGCCGGCGTGCCCGTTGCCGCGCCCTCCGCCAACCGTTTCGGCCGCGTCAGCCCGACGACCGCGCAGCATGTGATCGACGAGCTGGGTGACGCGGTCGATCTGGTGCTCGATGGCGGGCCTTGCACGACCGGCGTCGAGAGCACCGTCGTCACGCTGCAAGATGATCAAGTCCACGTGCTGCGGCTGGGCGGCACAACGCTCGAAGCGCTGGGCGAAGTGGTGGGGCCGCAACGGGTGGTGTCGGGTGTCGGCGATGCCGCACGCCCCGCGTCGCCGGGCATGCTCGAAAAGCACTACGCGCCCAAGACCCCGCTGCGGGTCGTGGCGGCGGATGGGGCGCTTTCTGCCGACCCGCGGGCCGGGTTGCTGTGCCTGCGCGAGCCGGAGGATCCGCGCGGCTGGGGCGCGGTCGAGGTGTTGTCGCTGCGAGGCGACCTGCGTGAAGCCGCGGCCAACCTGTTTGCCGCGATGCGTCGGCTCGACGCGTCGGGGGTCACGCACATCGTGGCGCGGGCGGTGCCGGAGCAGGGCCTCGGCCGCGCGATCAACGACCGTCTGCGGCGGGCGTCGCGCTGACCCCACGCTCACCTCCCGCCGCATGCGGCTTCGCGAGGCCGTGACGACGCCTTGCGTTCGCGGGCTTCCAGTTTAAGAACCCACAACGTGATGGTTTCGCGAATCCGCAAGCGGCAAACACGTCATCCCCCCGCGCGCGCCGCCTGCGCAACGCGCCGTTACAGACCGAGCTTTCTGCGCGCCGGCGCGGCAGCGTCGCGATCCCCATCGAATCCTCACACAATCCTCAAACCGCAAGCCGATAGCCTTGCTATGCTCAGCCATCGAGTGAATCGGCCTGCAACGGGTTGATTGCTACGAGCTTGCCGCCTTTGGCATCGTGTTTGCATCGATGTCGGGCGACAAGAGACCGGATGCTCGGGGCACCCCGCCCCCGGTGGCAACGCCGGGCGCAGCCCTCCCCCCCACAGTCAGGACATCGGCAAGACGTAACGCTGGATGACCTGGCTCCCACCCCTTGGCCGTGAAGGATCACGGCCCCCGCCGCACGCTTGAGCCGACGCCGAACGGTCAAACCCCAAGCCCCCGGGCAGGCGATCGGGCCGCAAGCAAGAAAGGAAGTCGAACCATGACGACCCCCACCCAGATGATGAATGATGACAACACTGTGACCGTGGATATCGAAGTCGATCACGCCGAGCGCCGGCTCCGCCGGGTGCTGATGGTGATCGGCGGGCTGTGGCTGGCGCTGATCCCGGTGATGGTCGTGGCCTTCCCGGGCGTGGCGTTCTACCACTACGTGTGGCTGGCGCTGCTGCTGGCGAACCTGGCGGTTTGGCCGGTGGTGCTGATCATCGGCGCGATTGTCGAGGTGCGCCACGGGCTGCGGGACGCCCGCGTGGCGCTGGCCGCACGCAAAGCCGAGCGCTCGCTCGACAACCCTGCCGACCCCCGCCTCGCGCTGGATTAAATCGACCGCACACCCCAGACATAACCATGCGAAGCGTCGGATCGGTCGGTGAATCGGCACCGGTCCGACGCTTCGCCC
>CAZTLX010000068.1:5456-8792 GCA_964614575.1 uncultured Phycisphaeraceae bacterium
CCCCCCCCGGAAGTTTTCCCCGGAAGTTCCCCCCGGAAGTTCCCCCCGGAACTCCCGCCGGAAATCCACCCGCGGGTTCCGGCATAACCCACCCAAGCCCGCCAATGCGCAGCGCAGCGGAGCTTTGGCGGGATGTACCGCCGTCAGCCTTCGGCGTCATACCCCCAGCGCTGCATCAACGGCCCCATCGCCGCAATGACCGCGCCACGCTCATCATCCGGCAGCGTTTGGTGGACGTTCTTGCGGTACCCGCTCAGGCCCGCCAGGTATTCACGCAAGGCCTTGTCGAACGCCTCGGTGTATTGAAGTTCGAGCGCGGCATAGATGCGGCGGACCTGCGCGATCGCGTCGCGCTCCAGGTCCTCGAAGCGCACCTCGATCACTTGTTGCGGCGGCAGGTCGGCGGTGTCGGCGTAGAAGCGTTCCTCGGCCGCGCGATACGACCCCAAAAACCACGCGGCAAACGCGCGGCGATCCATCCCCTCCTGCAACTCAAACAGGCAGTGCGCCTCGGCCTGCATGTGCAGGTTCGAGCGGTAGGTGTCGAACGGGTGTCGGTGGATATGTATGAATCGGCCCCGCGGAAATAACTCGCGCAGCAGAGAAACGCGGCCGGTGTTGTACGGGTTCTTGAGCAGCGGGCGGTGGCCGCTGCGCGCGACCAGCCGTTGCAGGAAACCCATCAGCACCGCCTTCCACCGCTCGCGTTCCTCGGGGGAAAACGTTCGCGGGTCGGCATAGCGGTCGTAGTGATCCCATTGTTCGGGCAGACGGATCGACCAGTCGGGCGACAGGCCGCAGAGATTCGCGATCGCGTATTCCTCTTCGTTGGGGCTGCTGAGCCCGAAGCGCACCGCGTCCATCGGCCGCTTCCAGGGCGTGCCGACGATCAGCAGCGGCCACAGCAACAACCCGCTGAACTTGAAGCCCCACGGGTTCATCACCTGATGCGCCCGCGGCGTGACGAATTGCGGGTCCAGCGCCAGCAGGTTCTGCAGGTGCGTCGTGCCCGAGCGGTGCGCGCCGACGATGAACAGCGGGTCTTTCACCACGACCTCGCGCAGCCGCCGGGCGCGGATGAAACGCTCGGGCACGCTGAGCACGGTGTTGATCGTGGAGAACACCAGCGTCGCGATCAGCCGGGGGACGTACGGCAGGCCGACGCGCCAGCCCGCGCGGCGCAGTTGCGGCAGCCAGACGTCCAGCGTCGCCAGCGCGCCCATCGTGCCCATCGGGTAGATGCGCTTGAAGCTGCGCGAGAGCGGCCGCGCCTTACGTTGCGCCGCCTGCTCGGGCGGGTGGCGGGCCCGGCGGACCTGAGCCGTGACCGTCACGGCCACCAGCAGCAGCCACAGCAGCGGCGCGCCGCGCGGGTCGCCCGTGGGCGCGAGCCACGCGGCCGCGGCTTCGTCGGGCCCCGGGTCCAGCAGCACCGCCTTGCGCGTGAAACGCTCGACCGCCAGCGCACCGATCAGCGCGCCCAGCGGCAGCATGATGTCGCCGGTCATCTGCCGCAGCGACACCAACGCGACACCGGCCAGCGCGACCGTCACCACCGCGCGTTGCTCGGATGGCTCGAGCCCCAGGCTCAGCAGGGTGGTGGTGAACGCGGCGGTGGCGAACGCGCCGGCGAGCAGGGCGGTGGTGAGCGGGCCATGGCGAAGGCGCAGCTCACCCGCGACGAAACCGGCGAGCAGCACCGTGCAGACCGCGCTGATGGGGAGGGCGGGCAGGGCCTCGGCGAGCGCGGCGAGTAGCCCGTCGTACTCGAAGCGCGGGTTGATGATCACCGCGCCGCTCAGCAGCGCAAGGCCAAGCGTGCCAAGCGTGACGCTCAGCCCCACCGCCAGCCCCAAGGGCAGGTGGGTCATCCAGTGATCGGAGACGGCGAGCCCGTAGTCCGCGAGCGTGCGGTGGGCGCGGGACATGATGAACCCCGCGGTGCCCAGCGCCGCGAGCAGGCCGACGGTGCGTCCCTTGGAGGAAACCATCGACACCCCGCCCTCGCCCGCCCAGATGATGAGCTGGACGAGGAGCATGATCAGCGCGACCAGCATGAGCCAGAGCGTGAGGCGCACGAGGGGCGGCAGTCGGTTCCACCCGAAGTCGGTGGTGTGGATGTCGAAGCGCTGGGCCATGAGCGGGGCAGTGTAAATCGATCGGGTTTCGCTGCGATGAAAAAAAAGCCCACGGCCGGCAGGTCGTGGGCGGGGGGAAGCGTTGGGTTCAGCGGGGGATCACGCCTTGGGCGTGAACGCGGCGTAGTCTTCGACGGTCGCTCCGTCGAGGCAGGCCTGGATAATGTGCTTACCGGTGGGGTCCAGGTCATCGACGAGGAACTTCTCAAGTTGATCGAGGAAGAACTTGCGGAGGATGGCGGCACCCGCGTCGTAGCCGTCCTTTCCGACCTCGGGCTGGGTCTCGACCTGGAGGAACCAGTGCCCGATGATCTGGCCTTCGACCTGGATCGTCTTGGGGGTATAGCCAAGCAGGGGGCAGCGGGCGGGTTCGAGTCGGTCGGAGGCGAAGGGGGCGGAGCCGCGTCGGGCGAGGTACTCACGGGCGACCCACTGCGGCGCGAAGCCGACCTCCCACGAGCCGATGTGCTGGTTGGGGCAGAGGACGAAGAGGGTGTCGGTGGTGTCGAGGATTTGCCGGAGGATGAGGTTGGCCTGATCGACGCGTCGTCCGGTGGCGAAGGGCCAGTAGGAGCCGACGCCCTCGGAGCTCATGCCCTCGGTATCGACGATGGAGGGGTTGCCGTGGCCTCGGGGCGCGACGAGGCGCCAGAGCCAGGCGAGGGCGGGGGGCAGGACGTGGAAGAGGCCGACGATGCCGTAGGTCGGTTTCTCGGCGGTGCAGGGTGGGCAGCGGATGCCGAAGGAGCGGACATCGACGGAGACCGGTTCATTGACGATGCCGGGCACGTGTTCGCGTGGGACGACGACGCGGGGGTTGGGGCACGGCTGGCCGGGCTCATCCTGGATGTGTTCCCAGATCAAGGCGGTGCTGTTGGGGGCGGCGTCGATGTTGAGGAACAGGAGGGGCGTGGGTGGGTGGATGGTGAGTTTTTCGAGGTGCGGGTCGGTGCCGTAGCGGTCGATGTGGTTGATGCGGAGGAACCAGGCGTCCTCGGCGTCCATGAGTCGCAGCTTGCGTCGGCCGGGCGTCATTTCATTCTGGTAAGACGGGTGGCACAGGGCCATGTCATCGGTGACCGGGCGCAGCTCGCAGGCGCGGGGGAGGGTGACGAAGCGTTTTTCATCGCTGACGAGGTTGGTGCCCAGGCGCAGGCGGCCGTCGGTTTCGCGGTGCATCTGTTCGAGCATCTCGCTC
>CAZTLX010000068.1:8802-19401 GCA_964614575.1 uncultured Phycisphaeraceae bacterium
TCTTGCCGCCGCCGGAAGCGCCTTCGTGCATGATGGTGGTGGTGTTGTCGTAGGGGGTGACGACCTGAACCGTGGAGCAGTGGGCGGTGATCCAGTCCTCGCGTTCGCCCAGGGCCAGGAGCATGCCATAGACCCCCTTCTTGGCGGACGGGCCGGGGTAGAGGTTGTAGGAGAACAGCTCGTGCATCTTGTCGCGGCGGTTGTGGACCACGACCTGCTTGCCCTCGAAGTGGGTGTGGCGGAAGGGCGGCGCGGTATAGACGGTGGCGCGAGGCCCGAAATCGGGGGTGATCTCTTCCTCGGGGAGGATGCCCTGAAGCATGGCCAGGCCCAGCGCAAAGAACCCGGCGTTGGCGGGGCAGATGGCCATGGCGTCGATGCCGCCGCTCACGCCCCCGGCCTTGAAGAAGAAGTAGGCCAGGTCCTGGGTCTTGAGCCACTCGAAGGTTTCCTTGCGGGTACTCTCGAAGGGCTTGCCGAAGCGGTCGGCGAAGCGCGGCTTATCGGTCCGCGCCTCGTCGCCGATCACCATGCAGTCGGGGTCGCGGCGGCGCATGTACTTCTCGAGGTAGTTCGCGCTGATGCCGTTGCGGACGCGGCAGACCTCAACCTCGTCCACGTGGCCCTTGCCGGGGACGTCGTAGCCGACGGTGTAGATGCCGCGGGCATCGACCTGATCGGCGGGGACCGCCAGCTCGAGCAGTTGTTCGATGCTGCCGACGAAGGTGGCGCTGCGGGCGTTGCTCAGCACGTCCCGCGCGAAGCTGGACATACGGACCCGCTCGAAATAGGGGGCCTCGGTAGAGGTCGGGGGCATGATCGTCTCCAGTTGAGGGGCGCACGGGTCAGCGGGTGCGCGGGTCACGGTGGTCACGGGCAGGCCGTGAGCGGCTGGTCCGGGGTCGGCAGCGCTGTGCCGACCCCCGCGGGTGCGGCTATTTTAGAGGATTTCGGACAGCTTGGGTAGCCCGTGATTCGCACCCGCACCGCCCGGCGGCGGTCGCTACAATGCCCCCGCGTTTTTTCCCGTTAACGAATGATGAGGTCTGCCATGCCCCGCCCGATCCGCGTCACCATCTGGCACGAATACCGCCACGACAACCCCCAAAGCCCGCGGCCCAATGCCACCTGCATCAAGCTCTACCCCGACGGCATGCACCGTGCCCTCAAGAAGGGCCTCGAACAACACCTTGGCTCCGCCGCAGAAGTCCAGACCCTCACCCTCGATCAGGATGAGAACCACGGCATCACCGACGAGCTGCTGGCCAACACCGATGTCATGACCTGGTGGGGCCACTGCGCTCACGGAGCCGTGAAAGACGAGATCGCCGCGAAAGTCGCCCAGCGCGTCCGCGAGGGTATGGGCCTGATCGTCCTGCACTCGGGCCACTACTCCAAACCTTTCAAGCTGCTGATGGGCACCAACTGCCACCTCAAGTGGCGTGAGGCCGCGGAAAAAGAACGCCTCTGGAACGTCAGCCCCGGCCACCCCATCACCGCCGGGATGGACCGGGACTTCATCGAGCTGCCGCACACCGAGATGTACGGCGAACACTTCGACATCCCCGATCCGGACGAGCTGATCTTTATCTCCTGGTTCGAGGGCGGCGAGGTGTTCCGCTCCGGCTGCGTGTGGAAACGCGGCGCCGGCCGCGTCTTCTACTTCCGCCCCGGACACGAGACCTTCCCGATCTATCACAACGAACAGATCACCCGCGTCATCGCCAACGGCGTGAAGTACGTCGCCCCCGCCGCCGACGTCGTGCCCTATCGCCACGGCTCACCGAACATCAAAGAACCCCTCTCCCCTATCGTCGCATCGCACGAGGTCGATCAAGCCCTGCACGCGCACTAAGACGGGCCGCCCGAAAACAACCGCCTGCCCCCCGAACGCCCACCGCCCCCCGGCGGTGGGTTTTTCTATTTCCGCTACCTATTAACTACAATACCCCGATGACCTCCCCCCGACCCTGCACGCCGATCGCGACCTACGAGCGCATCGCCGAGTTGCGCAGCCGGCACGTCATCGTCGCGGGCTACGGGCCGGTCGGTCGGCTGTGCGCCAAACAGCTCGAAGCCTCCGGGCTCAACGTCACCATCATCGAACTCAACGAAGACACCATCGCGCGTCAGCTTCGGCTCAACAAGGACATCATCTACGGCTGCGCGACCGATGCCGAGACCCTGCGCATCGCAGGCATCGAGCGGGCCGAGGCGCTGATCATCACCGTGCCCGACGAGGACGAAGCCCTGCAGGCCTGCCGCGTCGCGCGGTCGCTGAACAAGACGCTCTTCATCGCCGCCCGCACCAACTTCTTCAGCAAGGGCCTGCTCTGCCAGGCCGCGGGCGCCGATCAGGTGATCGTCGAAGAGGTCGTCACCGCCGAGGCCATGCGCAAAGCGGTCGTCGAACGGCTGGCCGGCGAAGAGGTCACCATCTGACTCCCCCCAATGTGCCTCACACCACTTTCTCAGTCGGTCTGGCCGTTACCCGCCGAACAACTCCTCGAAAAACGCCAGCATGTGACGCCAGGAGCGTTTGTCGGCTTTCTCGTCGTACGCGACCGGGTCCATGCCGACTTTGTCGGCGTCGGGATTCGTGAACGAGTGCTTGGCGTCCGCGTAGCGCACCAGCAGCCAGTCGGCATCCTTCGCGTCGAGCCCGGCGGTCACCTGGTTCAGTTCTTCATCCGGGACCAGCGGGTCGGCGTCGCCGTGGCAGATCAGGATGCTCGCGGTGATCGTGTCCTCCTCCGCCGGGGGCTTGGGGTTGCCGTGGAAACTCACCACCCCCGCGACGTTCGGCTCGCCGCTGTACGCCAGCTCCATCACCGTCGTCCCGCCGAAGCAGTAGCCGATCGCCGCGACCGGCGCGTCGTCATCGAGCATCGCCGCGTCACGGAACGCGCGCAGCCCCGCGATCACCCGGCCACGCAGCAGCGCCCGGTCGCCGTATAGTCCCCCCGCCCACGCCTCGGCCTGCTTCGCGTCGGCCGTCACCTTCCCCGGGCCGTACATATCAACCGCGAACACGACATAGCCCAGCTCCGCGAGCTGTGTGGCGCGGGATTTCGCATAGTCGTTAAGCCCCCACCACTCGTGCACAATCAGCACCGCCCCCTTGGGCTGTTCCACCGCATCATCGTGGGCCAGAAACCCCGCCAATTCGGTGCCGTCGTGTTCATAGGTGATGTTTTGGGTCTGCACCGCGGCGGAGGCCGGCAGGCACAGGCTGAGCAAGGCGAAGACGATCAGGGGTTTGTGGGCCATGGTGATCTCCTTGGTTGCAGGGCTGGGAATAGTGGAGGCACGGCGGTCTGTCCTGCGACGCGGACTGCTGTTAGCATAGGCGGGCCGTCAGAAGGCGGTTGAAGTCCGGTTTCCATTCTTTACCGATCGGGGTTAATCATGACAAGACCTGCGTTTGCCACCACGGTCGCGACCGCGCTGGCGCTGCTCACGACCTGGACCGCCTACGCCCAGCCGGTGCTCACCCAGCACGTCCCCGCCGACGCGGTGCTCGTCATCACCTGGCAGGGCACCGAAGTCGCGGGTGATGCGTACGCCCAGTCCCGGCTCAAGGCGTTTCTGGACGAGACCGAGCTGCCCGCGCGCTTCGGGCGGGTCTTCGGCCAGGTGATCGCCACCGCCGGGAACGACGACCAGACGCGGATGCTCGGCTCGTTCTTCTCCGAGGTGATGCCCGCGGCGGTCGCCCGGCCGTGGGTGTTCTACGTCGGCCCGCTGGTACTCGACGAGGGCGGCCGCGACCCCATGCCCAGCCTCGGGTTCCTCATCAACCCCGGCCAAGGCGAGGCCGGCGAAGCGGTCGAGAAGTGGCTGGTCGAGCAGTTCGAGAACATCCAGGACCAGCCGGGCGCGCAGCTCGTGGAGTACGGCGACCTGCTGGGCATCGTGCTCGGCCGGCCGTTCCTCAACCCCGACGACCCCGAGAAGGTCGCGGCCATCAAGGACCACGCAAAGTTCAACGCCATCCTCAAGGGGCTGGGCGAGGCACCGATGCTCGTCGGCTACCTCGACGCCGACGCCGGCCGCGAGATGATCCTCGAAGCGGTCATGCTCGAACAGAATCAGTCGTCGCACGACACCACGCGGCGCGTCATGGCGGCGCTGGGGCTCGATCAGGTCCACGCCCTCGCATTTACCGGCGCGTTCGATGAGCGCGACTGGGTGCAGCGGATGTTCATCGATGCCCCGACGCCGCGCAAGGGCATCCCCGCGTTTCTCGCCGGCCAGCCGATGGACCCGCAGGCCCTCGCCGCGCTGCCCCAGACCACGACGTGGTTCCGCTCGATGCACGTGGACCCGGCCCAGGTCCTCGCGCTGATCCGCGCGAGCATCGACGCCGGCGGCGATGAGGAGACGCTCATCGATTTCGAGCAGGGCCTCAAGCAAGGCAGCGAGACGGTCGGTTTCGATATCGAGAAAGACCTGATCGACGCCGCGGGCCCGCGCTGGACGACCTACAGCGAGCCGGGCTTCGGCAGCATCGCGGGGTTCTACCCCGGCATCGCGCTGATGAACACGCCGGATGACGCGGCCGCCGTCGATGCGGCGCTGATCAAGTTCAAGGACTGGATGAACGCCGAGATGCAGAACAACGGCGCCCCGTTCCAGATCGCCTCGATGCAGTTCGGCGAGCAGACCGTCCACTCCTTCGCCTTCCCCATGGCTCAGCCGGGCTGGTCGATCCACGGCGGCACGATGTACGTCGCCGCGTCCGCGATGGCGATCACCGCGGCGCACACCGCGAAGACGTCCGACGGCCCGAAGCTGGTGGACACCGCCGAGTATCAGGCGGTCAGCCAACGCCTGATGCGGCTGGCGGTCGCCCGCGGCGCGGGCAAGGTCCCGCCCAGCGGGTTGATGTATGCCGACCTGCCCAAGTCGTCGATGGCGATGTATCAGTCGTACGTCGCGATGGTCGGGATGATGGGCGGGTTCATGGCAGGACAAGGCGGGGCGGTGAACTTCAACGAGCTGATCCCGCCGTACAACGCGCTGCAGAAGCACCTCACGCCCGCGGGCGATCTGCTCTGGGCGGACGACGACGGGCTGCACTTTGTTTCCGTGAGTCCCTTCCCGGGAGCGACGCTGCTCTCCCCGGATGCGGTGATGTCCACCGGCGTCGGCATGCCGGCGCTGATGCCGATGTGGATGATCGGCGTGACGATGCCGGCGATGGGTGACGCCCGCGGGGCGGCGCGGCAGGCAGGCAGCATGTCGAACGCCCGGCAACTGTCGATGGGTTTGTTCATATATGCCGCCGACCACAACGACAAGCTCCCCGATGATCTGATCGTGTTGTACGAGAAGCAGTACCTGGCCAACGCCGAGGTGTTCCTCTCGCCTTCAACGGGCATCAGGTTGCCGGAGGATTTTGCCGATTTCACCGAGGCGAAGCGGCGGGATTGGCTGATGCTCAATAGTTCTTATGTTTACCTGCCCAACGAAAACGCGATGAACGATGTGGACTCGACCCGGATCACGATCGTCGAAAAGCCCGGCCACGCTCGGCGAGACCGGATCGTCGCCGCCTTCGGTGACGGCCACGCGGAGATGTTGACCGCGGATCAGGCCGCGGAAAAGATCAAAAAACAGACCGGCAAATCGATCGACGAGCTGGTCAAGGCCGCCGAAGCGCGCGCGCCCGAGGGCACGCCGGATGTGCTGGCCGAAGCCAGGGCCGAGCGCGAGAAGCTGCTCGAAGAGATCCGCGCCCGTCGGGCGCAACGTGCCGCGCAAAACCCTTGAATCACCGACCCGACTACAATGTTCGGCATCGACCATTTCTCATGAACCCGGAGGCTCCCATGACCCGCTCGCGCATCTCCCTGATCGGCTGCCTGATGCTTGCATGTCTGGCGGCGGTCTCGCTCGCTACGCCCGCCCAAGCGGCGTACAAGGTCGGCGACAAGCCGGAGTACGTGCTCAAGACGATGGATGGCGTGTCGTTCACCTCGCGTGACCTGCAAGGCCGTATCGTCATCCTCGAATTTTGGGCCACGTGGTGCGGGCCGTGCATCGCTCAGATCCCGCACCTCAAAGAAGTCAACGCCAAGTACAAAGACAAGGGCGTGGTGCTGATCTCCATCAGCCGCGACGACGGTGAGCGCAAGCCCAAAGACTTCGCCAAAGAGAATGAGATGACTTGGCCGCAGGTCCACGACAAGTCGCAAGACAAGGAAATGGGCCCGGCGTTCGGGGTGCGCGGCATCCCGCATGCGGTGATCCTTTCACCGGATGGCGAGGTGTTGTGGAAAGGCCACCCCGGCCAGATGGACGGCCCGCTGGCCGACGCCATCCAGAAGCACCCGCCCCGGCTCAACGAAGCGAAGGCCGACGAGGCCGGCGCCTCACCCACCGAGGCGCTGTCGGCGATCACCAAAGCCCGTCAGGCGCTGGCCGGCGCCGAGCCGAACTACACCGCGATGCTCGAACAGGTCGCGACGATCGACGTGGCGCTGGCGGAGAACGCGCGCGTCCGTCCGCAGTTGACGATGCTGCTGCGGCAGGCGGCCCGCCAGGCGCAGCGCGTCCCGATGGACGACGCCCGCGCGGCGAATGCCGACGCCGCCACCCGGCTCGATGAGTTGGCCGCGGCAGTCGGCGTCTCGCTCGACGCCACGGCGGAAGGCGAACCCGTCGCGGATCGCCCGGCGGTGAATCCGCGGCTGGCGCAGGCGAAGCTGGAGAAAGCCGAGACGGCCAAAGCGGCGGACGACCACGTCGAGGCCTACGACAACTACGCCTGGCTCGCGGAGCGCGCGGCCGACTCGCCCGAAGGCCGGCAGGCCGCCGAAGCCCTTGCCGCGTATCAGGCCGACGAGGCGATGATGAAGCAGATCCAGACGCAGCGTGCCGAACGCGACGCCGCGGCGATGCTGCGGACCGCCGGCGAATACGCCGACCTCAAGCGTGACGACCTGGCGCGGCAGACGTGGCAGAAGATCGTCGCCGACTACCCCGACACCGCCGCCGCGGACAAGGCCCGCGCCGCGCTGGGCGGCTGATGCGTGATGAACCCGAGGAGATCGTTCCCGTGGCCCTGACCCCCTCCACCATGCTCGAACTGGACACCGAAGCGCCCGACTTTGCGCTGCCCGACACCGAAGGCAACATCATCACGAAAGAAAAATTCCGGGGGCCGCTGCTGGTGATGTTCATCTGCAATCACTGCCCGTACGTCAAGCACGTCGCCGATGAGCTGGCGCGGATCGGCAAGGATTACTTGCCGAAGGGCGTGGGCATTGTGGCGATCATGAGCAATGATGTCGAGAACTACCCCGACGATGCGCCCGACAAGATGAAAGCCGAGAAAGCCGCGCGCGGCTACCCGTTTCCTTATCTCTACGACGAAACGCAGGAGGTGGCCAAGGCCTACACCGCCGCGTGTACGCCGGACTTTTTCCTCTTCGATGCCGGCCACAAGCTGGCGTACCGCGGCCAGCTCGACGACACCCGCCCGCACCGCATCGCTTCGGGTCAGTACGACGCCCGCGACGGCGCGGCGCACGGCAAGGACCTGCGGGCCGCGCTCGACGCGGTGCTCGCGGGCAAGGTGCCCAGCGGCGAGCAGAAGCCGTCGATGGGCTGCAACATCAAGTGGAAGCCGGGCCGCGAGCCGGGTGCCTGAGATTTCTTTTTACACGTAAACGATTGCGGGGAAACAGGTTAACGTGGCGATGGGGATTGCCGCCCGACAAATGCTTCGCTTGGGTTCTCGGCTTTGCCGATAAACTGTATGTGCCGACCACCAGGAAGCCTTGGCTTTCCTGGAGTGTTCAACCATGTTACCCAAGCGCTTGCATACCGTTCGCGACGCGTCCGGGAGGATTGACCCGCGCGCGGACCGATTGATCGCGGCTTTTCTGGAAGCGGGCTTCTCGCCCGAGGAGGCGGTGGCCGAGGCGCAGCGCACCCTGCTGCGTCGTCGGCAGGCCGAGCTCGATGAGACGGTCGATCGGTTGACGCGCGACTTCGGCATGGGGTTCTGAGCCGCGTTCTCACCGTGCAACTGACACGCGCTCTCAACCCCCGCCCGGCCATCGCGACGATATGCTCGCCGCATGTTCTTCACGTGCCTGGCGCAGCAGGACCCGGCGGTCAGCTCGACGCTTTTCAAAGCCGTCGTCGCGGGCCTGCTCGCGTCGGTCGCCTGCGGCCTGGGGGCGCTGCCGCTGATGATCCGCGGGATCGACCCGAAGAAGCACACCGGCCTGGGCTACGCGCTGGCCGGCGGGCTGATGTTCTCCGCGTCGGTCTACAACCTCATCCTCCCGGCGCTGACGCTCGACGGCGGAGACCTCGGCGAGGTCAAGTGGACCCTGACGGATGTGATGCCGATCATCGGCGGGTTTCTCGTTGGCGCGGCGTTCCTCGCGGTGACCGATCGTTTTCTGGACCACTCGCCGACCGACCTGCGTGAGGGCCGCTTGGCCGCGTGGGGCGGGCGCGTCGGGCTGCTGGTGTTTGTCGCGATGACGGTCCACTCGATCCCCGAGGGCGTGGCGGTCGGCGTGGGCTACACCTCCGACGACCTGGGCGTCTCGCAGCCGGGCCTGGGCCCGACGCTGGCGCTGGCGATCGCCATCCACAACATCCCCGAGGGCCTGGCGGTGAGCATCCCGCTGCGCAGCGCCGGGGTGAGCATCCCGCGTTGTTTCTTCGCCGCGTTTTTAACCAGCCTGCCCCAGCCGATCGCGGCGGTCCCCGCGGTGCTGCTGGCGTGGTTCTTCCAGCCGCTGATGCCCGCGTTGATGGGTTTCGCCGCGGGCGCGATGATTTTTCTCGTGGTGCTGGAACTGATCCCCGAAGCGCTGGAAACCGAAAGCCCCGCCGCGATCGCCTGGGCCTTCACGCTCGGTTTCTGCGGGATGCTGCTGATTCAGGTGGTGTTGTAAAGCCAGCCGGCCCCGAGCGCAACACCCGAGCGCAACAGAGGGTTCGGTTTGTCAGCTCACTGGGGTCTGACTCGGCGCTTCGTGTTGCACCAAACCGTCCCTCATGATGGAGGTGCGGACCAGCAGCAGGGCGATGGCGTTGCGCGGGGCCGGGCCGTCGAACACGGCGGTCAGGTCAAAGGGCAGGGCGAGCAGGGCGTGGTCGCCGTCGGCCAGGTCGATCGCGAACCGCACGCTGGGTACCGCCAATGCCTCGGCGTCGCCGTGCGCCGCATCCTTAGGCTCGGCTAAGGCCAGGTCGATCCCGCCCAGCGCCAGGCCGTGGAGTTGGATCGTGCCAAGCGGCCGCCCGTGCTGGTCTTTCTCGATCGTCGCGCGCATCACGCAACTGACTTGCGGCAAGGGATCGACATCCGCCGGCTGGGGCAACGCGATAAACGTCGGCTGGGGAGCCAGCAGCGTGCTGACCGTCTGCCCGTCCCGCGCCAGCAACGGCCCGGCGGTCAGCAGACGGCCCCGCTCATGCATCGCCGCGGCATCGGTCAGCACCTGGCCCGTCAGGTCGCCCACGCTGATCACCGTCGCGTCGCTGGCCAGTAAGGCCTCGATCGGCGAGGGGTCCAGCGCCAGGTCGTCGGCAAAATCGCGTGGCACGACCAGCACCCGGGCGTCGATCTGCAGGTACGTCGGGGTGGCCGGGGCCGGCTCTGCTTCCTGGCCCCCCCCGGTGCCGGGCGACGCGAGCAGGGCGGGCGACCCGCAGAGCAGCATCAAGGTCGTCACGGCCGGCACGAGGTTTGATCGGGACATGAACGGCTCCGGGGACACATGGAACGGGCGAGCGCAGGCAGAGGCCGGGCATTGTACCCCGACTCGGGCCCAAACCGAACCCCCAAGCCGGTTAAACTTGCGTGCATGACGCCGCTCATCGTGAGCGGCGGGTTGTTGATTCCCTTTAGTGCGCCGCCACGGCGCGGGAGACAGGTCATGGCCGAACAAGGCGACATGACGGTGGTCGGAGCCGATTCGCATTTCGAAGGCAAGCTGCGCTTCGAGCGGGTCGCGAAGATCAATGGCAAATTCGACGGCGAGATCACCGGCAAGGGCGAGCTGCAGATCAGCCAGAACGCGCTGTGCAAGGCGGACGTGCAGGTCGGGGCGGCGGCGATCGACGGGCGGGTCGAGGGCAACGTCAAGGCCGGCGACACCGTGAAGCTCAACGGCAGCGGCGTGGTCAAGGGCGACATCACCGCGGCGAAGATGGTGATGAGCGAGGGCGCGGCGTTCTACGGCATGTGTGCCGTGGGCCCCGAGGCCGGTAAGCAGGGCGCCTCCGGCAGCGGCGGCCCCGGCGGCGCGTCGGGTGGCGGCGCGTCGGGCGGGCAACCCCCGCAGGGCGGGCCCCAGGGCCAGGACAAGAAGTGACGCGTGACGCGGTGCCAGATCGATCGCACCCGATGGGGTCTGCGTTGAACTGACGTTGCTCCGACGGTGATCCTTCGCGCACCGCGTCCGGGTTCTGTTGTGTCGCGCGCGCACCTTGTGCGCGCAAAACACCAACGAGTCCTGTTCCATGGCCCGCAACACCGGCCCACGCCTGGTGCAGTGTTACCACTGCCGACACCGGTTCGAGGTCGGCGGCCGCACCCAGTCCACGTCGTGCCCGGGCTGCAAC
>CAZTLX010000069.1:0-18950 GCA_964614575.1 uncultured Phycisphaeraceae bacterium
GGCGATCCAGGAGATCAGCCATATCGCCACCCTCCCCGAGGTGACGATGAAGATCATCCAGCTCGTCGAAGACCCCGACTCCACCGCCCAGGACCTCAACAAAGTCATCAGCAACGACCCGGCGCTGGGCGCCCGCATCCTCAAGGTCGTCAACTCCGCGTTCTATGGCCTGCCGGGACAGATCGGCTCGATCAACCGGGCGATCGTGTTGCTGGGCCTCAACGCGGTGAAGAACATCGCCATCGCCGCGTCGCTGGCCAAGCTGTTCCGCGGCGGGAAGATCTGCAACCACTTTGATGCCCGCGACCTGTGGACGCATTCGATCGCCAGCGCGACCGGCACCCGCCTGCTGGCCGAGGAAGTCGGCCTGGGCCTGCCCGACGAAGCGTTCCTCGCCGGGCTGATCCACGACATCGGCATCATGGTCGAGATCCAGGCCAAGCGTGCCCAGTTCGCCGAGGTGGTGGAGATCGTCCACAACGACGGGAACAAGACCTTCCGCGAGGTCGAGCTGGAAAAAATCGGCGCGACGCATGAGCTGTTCGGGGCCGGGCTTTGCAAGCTCTGGAAGTTCCCGACCAGCTTCGCGTACGTCACCGGATTCCACCACCACCCCTGGGACCTGCCGCAGGCGAACCGTGCGCTCACCTCCCTGGTCCACGTCGCCGACATCCTCGCGGCCCGGCTGGACAACTCGATCCCCGAACTGATCGAGCACACCGAGGTGCGACCGGAAGTGCTTGACGATCTCAAGCTCTCGCCCCAGCAATTGGAAGACGTCTTCAACAAACTGCCCCAGGCGATGGAAGAGGCCAAGGGCATCTTCCAGAGCCCGGGGCTTTAATGCACGGCACGCCGGAGCGCCACCGGCATTGCCTGGAAGCGACCCCGTAAGATCGGCGGCCAGGCTTGGGCAGCCGCAAGCGGTGCCGACCGTTCTGCCGCTCTCCGCTTCGCGCAACCGATACCTCAAGCTGTGATCATCCGTGGACGCGGTCGCCGGAATTCAACCGCTCATCCTCACCCCCGACCCCACCTGACGCTCCCCGCCCGACCCTTCCGGAGCCGCGCGGGGATTTTGCCTGCGCGCCGCCCCGGATGTAACAAAGTTACAAACAACTACCCCTCGCTGGCGAGCCGGAACGGCCATTTTTCTGCTATTTCAACTATTTTTTCGGTCATCATTGATTTTGATTGACTCGAAGAAACGATCCGGTAACATTACATACTGTTACAAAGCTATGCCACGCTGGTGAGTCTGATCAGTCGTATCACGCAGCCGCCACCACACGACGGGAAATCTGATGGCCACGGTCCGAGAAATCGCCAAAAACACCGGGGTGTCCACGGCCACGGTGTCGCGGGTGCTCAACAACAGCCCGTCGGTCTCGGCCGACCTGCGCCAGCGTGTCCTCAAAGCGGCGCAATCCCAAGGCTATGCGACCGGCAGCGCGAAGGCCGCGACGAATCTGGCCGTGCTCTACGCCGGGGAGATGTGGCTCAGCTCCGGGTTCGACGGCGCGTTCCTCCAAGGCGTGTCTGACGGCATGGCCGAGACCGACTACGGCCTGCAGGTGCTCGACGTCGTGCGCTCCCGCCACGCCGGTGAAAGCTACCGCCGCTTCTTCCGTCGCATGGGCATCGCCGGAGCCATCCTCCGGGCCCACAGCCGCACCCGCAATGTCTGCGAAGAGATCGCCGAGGAAGGCCTGCCCAACGTCGTGGTCGGCGAGCGGATCGACCACCCCAAGGTCAGCTACATCTACAGCGAATCGCGCGAGACCAGCCGAGAGGCGGTCGAGCACCTGATCGGTTTAGGCCACCGCCGCATCGCGATCTCCATCAACGTCGTGCCCGATTTCGATCACCAGGACCGGCTTGAAGGCTACCGCGACGCGCTGACCGAGGCCGGCATCCCATTCGACCCCAAGCTCGTGATCTCTGCGCCCGCGCACCGCGTCGGCGGCACCACGCTCATCAAACGCATCAACACGATGACCGACCGCCCCACCGCGCTCTACGTCACCGACCCCATGGCCGCGCTGGGCGCGATGCACGAAGCGATCAACACCGGCATCCGCGTGCCGCAGCAGATATCGATCATCGGCTTCGACGACACCGAATACCGTTATTTCATCAACCCCACCTACACCGCGATCTGCCAGGACACGGTCGGCCTCGGCCGCGAGGCGATCGGTGCGCTGCTCAGCCGCATCGACGAACCGAACGAGCAGCCGATCCGCCGGTCCCTGCGGACCTGGCTCGAAGTCCATGACTCCACCGGCCCGGCACCCCAACTGGAGGAGGCGAGCCCTATGAAATAACCCCACCCCCCTGCCGGAAGCAAAGATCGCCCCCCAGCGGCAACTGAAGGACGATCGGGTCGAGCAAAACACAGGCGTGCCGCTCGATTCAAAGTGTACTGCCATTTCGTATTTCGGTTCAATTGGGTTTGCCCTTAGGTGGGGAGGCGTCGAACGGGAGACTAAATCCCGACGCCACACAAAAGGCAACCCCGTCTCCAATCCGCTCGGCTCTCTCCGAGCAAACAGAAAGGTTTTCTCATGACTTTTGCATCTTCACTCAAGACCGTCAGCGCCATGAGCGTGGCTTTGGGGCTGGCGATGACCACCGGTGCGGCACAAGCCACGGTTAATGGATTTGCCAACGGCGGTTTCGAGACCCCCGGCGCAAATCCCCCCGCGGCGCAATCGTGGCTGCCTGCCGCATCCGGCTACACGCTATCCACCGATGCCCGCACCGGGACTTATTCGGCCCAGCTCGAATCACCCCAGTTCAATGCAGCAATTATGCTCCAGAACTCCATTGAGCAAGGTGGCTTGCCCGCGCTGGTTGAAGGCGACACCCCTGAACTCAGCTTCTGGGCCAAAGGCTTCGCCGGCACCACCGCCAATCTCGTGTTCCAGCTTCGTTATCTTGATGACGACGGCAACATTCTGGCTAATAGCGGCGAGCAGTTCTTTCAAAACTCGATCAACCCCAACACCTGGACCGAGATCACCTATGACCTTGGCGCTGTCCCCACGGGTGCCACGGCTGCCTTCATCGAGTTCAGCCAAGGCTTAGGCCCCATCGATCCTGATGGTGGTCTGTTCGCGGGCACCGTGCTGATCGACGATGTGTACCTTGGCGTCGTCCCTGAACCCGCCTCGCTCGCGCTGATGGGGCTTGGAGGCCTCGCACTGGTGGCTCGTCGTCGCCGCCGGGCATGATTGATATGTCGGCCCACGCGTGCCGCGGGACCGGAAGGTCCCGGGCGCGCTTTCAACCGTTCTGTTGTCTCTCCCGTGACCCACCCCCTCCGCCAAGGAGCCCGACCATGACCCGCCTCAACCACGCCTTTACCCTCATCGAACTCTTAGTCGTCATCTCCATCATCGCGCTGCTGATCGGCATCCTGCTGCCCGCTCTCGGCGCAGCCCGCGAGGCCGCCCGCGCCACCCAGTGCCTCTCCACCGTCCGCCAGATCGCCATCGCCACCAACGTGTACGCGACCGAACACCGCGATCGGCTCCCCGCGTCGTGGAGCGGCAACAGCGGGACGCCTTACCTCGGCGGCACCTGGATCGGCACTGCCGAACGCTTCCACGCCGCCCTCGAGGACTACATCGACGTCGCCCGCGGCGACGATGACAGCTACGGCGACTTCTACTGGTGCCCCAGCACCGTCCTGCCCTGGAACGGCACCGATGAACCCAAATCCACCTACTCCGCCAACGTCAACGTCCTGACCAGCCTTGCCCGCATTGACCGGCCACTCGTGCGACTCGATGAGATCATCCGGCCCAGCGAGATCATCTCCGTCGGCGACGCCAACCAAGCCAGCGCCACCGTCAGCGGCCCGCACTACAGCGGGATGATCGACGGCTTGACCTACAACCTGCCCCCGCAGGTCAACAACCCCGAAGACCCGCTGCCGATCGTCGGCAACATCGACTCCACCGGCGGCGGCATCCCCATCGGCATCCGCTACCGACACAACAACGAGCAGAACGCCAACCACGCCTACGCCGACGGCCACGGCGCGCCCGCGCCGATCGACTCGCTGCAGAACAAGAACATCGCCACCGCGTACTGATCCGCCGCCGGGCACCAAACCGCCGCGGGCGGCCGTCACCGGCCGCTTGCGGTTTCGCGAAACCATCAGGCCCACCGGTGTCGCCCAAGACCGACGCGCCCGCCCATCACCCCAGGGCCGCGATGCGCGGGAACTCCTCCTGCAGCGCGCCGTAAAGCCGCTGATACTGCTCGTGATAGGCCGCGTAGGCGCGTTTGGCTTTGGGGTCGGGCTTGAGGGAGGTCACGTCCTTGATGGCGGCGGCGCAGGCCTGGGGTGCGGAGGACCACACGCCGGTGCCGACGCCTGCGAGGATCGCCACGCCATAGGCCGGGCCCTCGTCCGCGTTGATCACCGCGCACTTCTTGCCGTAGACATCCGCCTGCATCTGCCGCCAGAAATCGCCCTTCGCCCCGCCGCCGGATAAACGGACCTTATTAACCTTGATGCCCATGCCCTGCATGATCCGCAGCGCGTCGGCCATGCCGAAGGTCACGCCTTCGAGCACCGCGCGCGTGATGTGCGCTCGGGTGTGTCGCGTGCTGAGGCCGACCCACCCGCCGCGGGCGTCGGGGTCGGGGTGCGGGCACCGCTCGCCGGTGAGGTACGGCAAAAAGAAAAGCCCCTCGCTGCCGACCGGCGCTTTCGCGGCCAGCTTGTTCAGCTCCTCAAAAGACGCATCGGGGTAAAGCTGGTCACGGAACCACTGGTAGCTGCCCGCGGCGCTGAGCATGCAGCCGAACACGCACCACTTGCCCTCGACCGCGGCGCACATCGTATGCACGCGCCCCAGCGGGTCGTAGGTCGGCTCGTCGGCGTGGGCGAACATCACCCCCGAGGTGCCCAGCGACGCGGAGACGATGCCTGAGCGCACGATGCCGTTGCCCACCGCCCCCGCGGGCTGATCGCCGCTGCCGCCGACCACGGGGGTGCCTTCCTTCAGGCCCAGGTGCTTCGCCCCCGCCGCGTGCAGCTTGCCGGTGACCTCGTGCGATTCGTAGCAATCGGCCAGCAACGGGCGATCGATCTCCAGCAGCGACAGCAGCCGGCTGTTGTAAGCGCGCTTCTTCACATCCAGCAGCAGCGTGCCCGAGGCGTCGCCCACCTCCGTCGCGTACTCCCCGGTCAGGCACAGTCGGATGTAGTCCTTGGGTAGCAGGACGTGCTGCGTCTTCTCGTAGAGGTGCGGCTCGTGCTCGCGGACCCACAGGATCTTGGGCGCGGTGAAGCCGGTGAGCGCCGGGTTGCCGACCATGCTGATCAGCTTGCGTCGCCCGCCGGCGCGGGACTCGATCTCCGCGCACTGCGCCCCGGTGCGCTGGTCGTTCCAGAGCAACGCCGGGCGCAGCGGCGTGGTCGAGCCGGTCTTGCCCAGAAACACGCTGCCGTGCATCTGCCCCGACAGGCCGATGGCGGTGACGTCCGCCGCCTTCGCCTTGGCCTTGCGCATCACGGCTTTGGTCGCCTTGCCGGCCGCGGACCACCACTGCCGCGGGTCCTGCTCCGACCAGCCGGGCCGCGGCGACTGCACGGTGTGCGGCGCATTCGCCGTGGCGATGACCTTGCCCCGGTGATCGCAGAGCAGTGTCTTGGTGCCCGAGGTGCCGATGTCGATGCCGAGGAGGTAGCTCATACGGGTATTCTCATCAAACTATCTTCAGTGAGAAACAAAGACAGAGTTAACCACAGATTTCACAGATTGCTCAGATTCAAGGCAAAGTAGCCACAAGAAGGCACAAAAGGCACAAAAAGTAGAAACCATGCTTGCTTGCTTTTTGTGCCTTATTGCATTTTTGTGGCGATAAATCTAACCGAATCTGTGTCATCTGTGGTTCACCCGCCTTGCTGTCTTGATCCGCGTTCATCCGCGTTCATTTGCGGTTAATAATCATCACGCGTAGCTGCCGCCGACGGTTTCGCCGCGTTCCTTGCGCGCCGCTTCACGTTCCCGGCCAAGCCGGGCGATGATGCCGCTGGATCGCAGCGCCTCCAGCGGGTCGGCCGGCAGGCCCCACGCCTTACGCCACGACTTGAGCACCGGCGTCACGTCCGCCTCGAACGCCGCCCGCAGCGCCGTCTCCGCCGCGACGATGTCGCCCTTCTTCTGCGCCCCGGCCAGCTTCTTGCGATCCACCAGTTGCGCCCGCGCAAACTGCTTCTGCGCCTCGCACACCGTCTGCACCATCGCCTCGAGCTTCGGCTTGAGGTTGTGCGACTGATCGACCATGTACTCCACCGCCGGCAGCTTGCCCTCGGGCATCCCTTTGTCAAAAGCGTACTGCGCGATCTGATCGAAGATGCGGAACACCGCGTACGGATCGATGCTGCCCAGCGTCAGGTCGTCATCCGCGTACTTGCGGTCGTTGAAGTGGAACCCGCCGAGCAACCCCTCATCGAGCAGGAACGCGACGATGTGCTCGATGTTCGCCCCCGGCAGGTGGTGGCCGGTATCGACCAGCACCTTGGCGCGTTTGCCCGCATCCTGCGCAAACGCCGCGGCCATGCCCCAGTCGGCGATGTCGGTGTGATAGAAGCCGGGCTCGAACGGCTTGTACTCGATCAGCAGCGTCGCGCCGGGCCACTGCTTGTCCATGTCGCGGTGGATCGCCCGAAGCGCTTTTTGCAGGTCGCGCTTGCGGCGGATCAGGTTGTCCTGCCCCGGATAGTTCGTGCCGTCGGCCAGCCACATCGACAGCACCTTCGACCCGCACGCCTTGCCGAGTTTCACGCAATCGCGCGTGTGATCGAGCGCCGCCTTGCGGGCCTTGGCGTCGGGCGAGCAGAACGAGCCGAGCTTGTAGTGCTGGTCCTGGAAGACGTTGGGGTTGATCGAGCCGATCGCGACGCCGTGCTTCTTGGCCAAGGCTCTGGTCGCCTTGGCGGACGCGGGGTCGGCGGGGTCGGTGAAGTCCCACAGGACGTGTACGGCCACGGTCGGGCACGCGCCGGTGAGTTTGTGGACGAGGCCTGCGTCGTGGAGCTTGTCCTCGGTCGTCGCGGCCGCGGCCGGCTGATGAAACTTGCCGAACCGCGTGCCGGTGTTCGCGAAGCCCCAGGACGGCAACTCGATGGCAAACGCATCGAGCGCGGCATGCACGCGGCGGGCCTGGGCGTCGGTGATCTTCATCAAACTGGACTCCTTCACGTGTGGCCGCATACTGTAACGGGCAATCACCCGGATGACACCTCGAAAACAGGGAGACGCGATGGCTGATCTGAAACAACAAAGCGTGCTGATCTTCGTCGGCGACGACTACGAAGACATGGAGCTGCAATACCCGAAATACCGACTGCACGAGGCGGGGTGTGAGGTCGTCGTGGCCGGGCTTGAAGCGGGCGTGACGCACAAGGGCAAGCACGGCTACCCGCAGCAGGCCGAGGCCGCGGTCGCCGACCTCAACGCGGATGACTTTGATGCGCTGGTTGTGCCCGGCGGGTGGATGCCCGACAAGCTGCGGCGGTACGACGCGGTGAAGGCGATCACCAAACAGATCGCCGACGCAGGCAAGCCGATCGCCTCGATCTGCCACGGCCCGTGGATCGACATCTCGGCGGGGATCGTCAAGGGCGTGACCTACACCAGCACGCCGGGCCTGACCGATGACCTGCGTAACGCCGGGGCGATGTGGGTTGATCAGGAGGTGTGCGTCGATGAGAAGCACCGCCGCGTGAGCAGCCGCCGCCCGGACGACCTGCCCGCGTTCATGCGCGAGATGCTGAAGATGATGGGCGGGTGAGGCGAGCGGGGGCGCGGACTAACCGGCTTTGTCCAGCGCCGCGGCACGCACGAAATCCGACAAACCGCGGAAACCATCACGGCGCGCGGCTTCTTCAAGTACGAATTTCTCTCGTCCGGTGAGCCGCAGGTTTACTTGTTTGTCACGCTTGGCGTCGCTGCCTTCGCGCGGGGGAGTCTCACCTGCTTCGAGCATATAAGTGACCAACGTAACCGCCGCCTCGCGCAGGTTCGCGATCGCCTCATCCGGCGTGTCGCCGCCCTCGATGACGCCGGGCAACTCAAGCACCGACCCGACATACTTCGGGTCATCCGATGGCTTGAGCAAAAAGCGGTAGTGCTCAACCATGCCGCGTGCCAGTCTAAGCAGCTTCGCGTCCATCGGCCGATCAATCGCCTTGGCCTTGTTGCGACCGCTCGTCTTCGTTGGCTTTCGCGATGCGCTATTCGACCTCGCGGGCGTAGCCCGGCTTGACCTTGCCCCCGTGGACCGGGACGATGAGTTGCGGCTGGCCGATTTTCTTGAAGATGAAGTGTGACCCACGCGTGCGCTCCAGTTTGAAGCCATTGGATTCCAGCAGTTTGCGGACCTCGGCAAAGCGCTTGGGACTGGGCATGCGAACCCCCTGCTTACCTCATAAGGCCCCGACATCAGGCCCGCGAAGTAAGTATATCACGTGATATACGCCGATCAACCCCGCACGCGCACCGACGCGGCGTGGCCGTCGAGGCCCTCGGCTTCGGCGAGTCGGGCGATGTGGTCGATCGTGCGCGCGTCCATCCCACCGGGGTACGCCACCGTGCCGCTGCGCCGCAGGAACGTGTACACGCTGATGCCGCTGGCGAACCGCGCGGTCGTGCCCGTCGGCAGACAGTGCGAAGGCCCGGAGTAATAATCGCCCGCGGCAACCGGCGTCTGATCGCCCAGGAAAAACTCGCCGCCGTGCTTGAGCCGCGTCAGCCACGCCCGCGGGTCCGCCACCGCGAGGTTCACGTGTTCCCCGGCGAACCGATCCGCCACCCGCGCCGCCTCCGCCTCGTCCTTCACGACGACCGCGCACGACTCCTCGCGCAGGGCCGCGACGATCGCCTCGCTGCGCCCGCGCTGCGCGAGCTGCCGCTCGATCTCCGCGACGATCGCGTCGATCACCTCGCGCGACCAGCTCACCAGAAAGCACTTGCCGGGGTTGTGCTCGGCCTGCGCGATCAAATCCGCGGCGACGTACGCGGGCCGCGCCGTCTCGTCCGCGATGGTGACGATCTCGCTCGGCCCATAAAAACCGTTATCCGTCCCGCACACCGCGCCGAGCTGCGCCTTGGCCAGTTGCACGAAGATGTTGCCCGGCCCGGCGATCAGGTCAACCTGTTCAACCGACTCGGTGCCGTAGGCCAGCGCCGCCACCGCCTGCGCCCCGCCGAGGCGGTACACCTTCTCGATGCCCAGCAGCTTCGCGGTCGCGAGGACCAGCGGCGAGATGTCGCCGACCGGCTGCGCGTCATCGCTCCTCGTCGGCGGCGGGCACACCACCGCGACCTTCTCGCGCGGCACACCCGCCACCAGCGCGGGCACCACCGTCATGATCATCGTCGAGAACAGCACCGCCGTGCCGCCGGGCACATAGCACCCCGCGCTCTGCACCGCCGTGAAGCGCATCCCCAGCTCCGCGCCGCCGAGCGTGATCGGCTCCACGTTGCGCGGCATGACGTGCCGTTGATACGCCGTGACGTTCGCGATCGACGCTTCGAGCGCTTCGCGCATCTTCGCGGATAGCGCCGCCTCGGCCGCGGCCAACTCGTCCGCCGTCACGGCGATGCGCTGCGTGTTGAAGCCGGGATCGGTCCAGCGTTGCATGTATTCGACGACGGCCGCGTCGCCGCGCTGCGCGACATCGTCGAGGATGCCGGCGACGGTGCGGGCCGCGTCGCCGGTCATCGCCGCGGTGTCGCGCAGGCGGGCGAGGGTCGCGTCCAGCGCGGCCCGGCCTTCATCGGTTTTAAGTTCGTAGATTGGGAGCATGTTCAAGCCTCGCGGCGCGCCCGGCGTCAGGCCGAGACGCGCTGGATCGGGCCAATGATATAGCTTTGTCCGGCCACGTCGCCGCTGACCACCAATTCGCGGATGTCGTGCCACGTCGTGCCCGACGGCAGGCCTTCGAACTGCTCGGGCGTCAGGCTCAGCTCGACACGCGTCGGCGAGCCGGGCAATTTGATCGCTTGCGAAAATTCCTGCCGCCCGTTGTCGCGGTTCGTGAAGACCAAGACGCGCAGCGCGGTGATCGGCCACCCGTCGCCCTCGACGGTGAGGCGCACGCGATCGATCGAGCCGTCGTTCCACCGCGGGTCGCCCAGGCCGCGGAAGATATAGCTCATCGGCCCGCCGCCGGGGCGATCGACGCTGACGCGGCAGCGTGTGCGGTCGCCGTCCACCGGCCGCAGCGTCAGCGGCTTCTGGTGCGGACCCGCGTGCTCGTAAAACTGCGTGCTGCACACGCCCCACCAATAGCCGGCCCCGGCGCGCACGGGATCGGGCCAGACCTCCGGCAGCGGTCGCAGCGCATCGGGGTTCTGCTCCAGTTCGCGCGTCGCGGTGTTGAGCGTTAAGCCGTCGGCATAGATCACACGCCCGAACACCCGCCGCGCCACGCCGCGCGGCGGCCGGCCCGGCCACCAGCAGTGGAACGGGTCCGGCCCGGCCGAAGGCGTCCACCAGAATTGCCGCTCGGCGATCGGCCGCGACGCGTCCGCTTCGATCGACAGGTCATCGCGCAGCCGCGGCTCGCGCGGCAGCGGCGGGCCACCCCGCAGGTGATGCGCCATCCAGGCCGCGGCCAACGCGCCGTGGGCCGCGCCGGTGTGGTGGTTCTGGTTCGGCACGCTCGACCGCCGCACCGCCACGCGCGGCGAGATCGTTTCAAGCAACTGCTCCGCGATCGAGTGCATGCCCCAGAAATCGTTGGTGCTCGACAGGAAACACACTGGTATGTTGATGCGCGCGGCCAGCGCCAGCGCATCCCATCGCGTGCGCCAAAGCTCGCGCATCGCTTCGGGCAGCTTGCTCAGCTCGCCCGTCGCGGTGCAGCGCGGGTCGAACAGCCCACCGCAGCCGAAGACGGGCACGAGCGCCCGCACCCGTTCGTCGTAAGCCGCCACCGCCCACGCGAGGTAGCCGCCCCAACTGATGCCCGCGACGCCGAGGTGCTGTGCGTCGACGCGCGGCTCGTCGCACATCCAGTCGATCACCGCGCCGGCCGCAGCAATCGCGACCGGCAAGATCGCCTGCCGCGCATCGTCGATCATCGCGTGCTTCTCGCGCACCTCGCCCGGCCAAACGCTCTTGCGTGCCGGGTCGTGTGCCGCAAAGCATGTGTTTTCCCAGTCATAACTGTACGCGGCAAACCCCCGCTCCGCCCACCACACCAGATCGTCCGGATTCACCGTCTGTGACCCCCCCGGCAAATGCAACACCCCCGCCCCCGGAACCGCCCCCGGAAGCACCCCCGGAAGCGCCCCTGCCTCCGGGAGTGATGAACCCGCAAGTGATGAACCCGCAAGTGAAGCAGTCGCGAGTCCCGCCTCACGACGTTGGCTTACATCATCCTCCCCCGGCAGGCAGCGTGCGGCATACACGCGCACCGGGCGATCGAACGCTCTGTGAAATGCAAAAACGCAGACTCGATCATCCGCCCGCGGTGCGCGCGGGCGTCGAAGGGTTCCACGGCTTGCAGGCGGCGTTTCATGTCTGGCATGGCGGCGGATCATAGCTTCGCCCGGTGCCGCGACCGTTTCATCCCGCCGTCGGCCGTGACCCGCACGGCGCGAAGATGCACCGAGGGCTTATCGATCAGGTCGGCGGCACGATCGCCATAAGCGAAACCTTTGGGAGGGGGAGGTCAATGCCTCACAGCGGCGCGTTTACTGGAATCTATGATGCCTTTCGCGACACATATCCCGTTTCGATTGATCGGCAGAGGATCAAGCATGAAGTTTGCGATGTTGCGGTTGTTGATGCTGGGCTTGAGCGTCGGGCTGGTGATCGCCCCGAACGGGGCCGCCGGGGAGGATGAGTTAACCGCCGCGGCGTTGTGGCAAGCGTATGAGCAATCGCCCGACCGTCACGAGCGTATCCCGAATGTTTCCTATGCGGGCTACGGCTATGGCGAGTCGGCCCCTCCGGAGCCGGCGGTGGTGGTCAACGTGCGGGACATGGGGGCGCGGGGGG
Source organism: uncultured Phycisphaeraceae bacterium (assembly GCA_964614575.1). Taxonomy (GTDB): domain Bacteria; phylum Planctomycetota; class Phycisphaerae; order Phycisphaerales; family Phycisphaeraceae; genus JBGTLW01. The sequence goes on from CAZTLX010000069.1 coordinate 12,034, forward strand.
ATGGGGAGGCGGACGATACCGAAGCGATCACCGCGGCCCTGTCCCGGGCGGGGGAACACGGGGGCGGCGCGGTGCTGCTCCCGGCGGGGCACTACCGTGTCACCAAGCCGATCTTTCTGCGCTGGGACAACCTCGTGCTGCGTGGCGAAGGGGCGGAACAGACGGTGATCGTATTCGACAGGCCGTTGGCCCAAGCGTACGGCAAGAATGAGTCGGGCAGCAGTTCGCGGTGGAGTTGGGCGGGCGGGATGATCTGGTTTGCCCCCCGCTCGCTGCGGCCGGACACGTTCGTGGGTGCCGATTCGTGGCACGAGGGTTGGCAGAGCGGGGACCGGCTGGGGATGGTGACCGAGCCGGCCAAGCGAGGCGACAGGCACGTGACCGTGAGCGACGGCTCGGCGTTCAAGCCGGGCCAACGCGTCGTGTTGCGGATGACCAGCACACCAGACCTGGCGATGTATAAGCGGATGAGCGGCGATGTGGCGGGCACGGACACCTACCCCTGGGACCGCAAAGCAGCGGGCATCATCAACCTGCCTCGCTGGCGCTGGCCGGTGGAGATTACCGCGGTCGAGGGCAACCGCCTGACGCTGCGCCAGCCGTTGCGTCTGGATATTCAGACCGACTGGTCGCCAGAACTGCTGGCCATCGGCGACCTGGTCACGGGGTCCGGGGTCGAGCGTCTGACGATCCGTTTCCCCAAAACCCAGCTCAGCCCGCACCTGAAAAACCCCGGTTACAACGGCATCTATTTCGAGAACGCCTGGGACTGCTGGGCCCGCGATGTGGTGGTGGAGAACGCCGACAACGGCATCGGCACCGCCGCGAGCAAGTGCATCACCCTCGACCGGTTCGTCATCACCGGCCGTGAATGCCACCACGCCACCATTTGCCGCACCGAGTCCCACGACATCCTCTGGACGCGCTACCGCCTCGAAAGCAAGTGCCACCACGGCATCAACGTCGAGGGCAAATCCACCGGCAACGTCTGGTCGGCCGCGGATCATCAGCACGGCACGTTCGACTCCCACCGCGCCTTGCCCTTCGAGAATGTCCGCACCGACATCCGCGTCAACAACACCGGGGGCCACGGCGGATCGGGCACCGCGGGTCCGCTCTTCGGCGCACGTTTTGTCCACTGGAACATCGGGTCACCAATGGCCGGCCGCACATGATCTTCGCGCCCACCCACATGCCCAAGGGCGCGCTGGTGGGGATCCAGGGCACCGGCCCCGAACCCAAGCCCTACCCCGACTTCGAAGGCGACCCGGGGGCCGTCGTCGCCGAGGCAGGCCGGGCCGTCAAACCGCAGGACCTTCACATCGCCCAGCTCATGCTCCGCACGGGCAAGCCTCCGCTGCACCTGGGCCGCGGCCTTGAAGTCGGCGTCCACCGCGCCGACGGGCGGCATCTGGTCATCCGCTGGGACGACCCGGCACCGCGCGACCGCACCTATCACCTCCAGCGACGCGAACAACCCGGGGCCTGGGGGGAGGTCGGCTCGGTGCGTGCGCCCCAGACCCGCTTCGTCGATGACCAGATCGAGCCGGGCAAGCGTTACACCTGGCGCGTCCGCGCTGTGCCCGATGGCGGTGAACCGGGGCCGTGGCGTGAAACGCCGCCGCACGAGAACCGCCCCCCGCCGATTCAAGCCCTGCACTGGACCGCGACCGACGACGGGTCGGCGGTGCATCTGGCCTGGTCGGGCACGCCGGAAACGGATGGACAGATCATCCTCGAACGCCGCGACGCCGACGCCGGTGACGCGGCGTGGTCGGCGGTGGCTCGCCTGCCGATCGATGCCACCGGTTACACCGACCGTGCGGTCCGCCCGGCCGCGCGTTACCGCTACCGTGTGAGCATCGTCAACCCGTCGGGGCAAAGCGCCCCCGCCGATATCGACACTTTCACCCGCAGCCGCGACATCCGCGTCCTGACCGAGGCCTTTACCACCACCGACTCCGACCCGCTTCCCGCTCGGTCGGCCGGGGATGATTCACTGGGCCTGTGGCAGTACACCGGGACGCAGCGCGACCGTCGGCCCAGCCTCGCCCCCGAGCAAAACTCCGCGCTCATCGAGGCCGACGCCCCTCGCAACGATGAGGCCAAGGGGGTCCTCGCCTGGCCCAGCACGCCCCGCCAGCAGCGGTCGTTTGTGTGGGTCGATGGGCTGGCTCTGGACCTGGCCGCGGTCGGCTCGCAGGTGGACTTTGATTATTTGATCGGCAGCAGCGGCATCAGCACGCATGTGGTCGGGTTATGCTTAAAGATCGGCGATCAATGGCACATCGCCGGCAGGGGCCACACCGAGCAAAAAATGGCCTGGTACCGCTGGAGCCGAGTGATCCACGATCTGCAATGGCACGCGTTCGACCCCCAGACGATCAGCATCGGCGAAACGGCCACCCGACCGGACCTGTCGCGCGTGACGGGCATCGGGGTCTATATCGATCGGCCGATCAACAACCGGTACATCCTCATCGATCAGTTCCGCATCTGGGCCGTGCCCCGCTGACGCGGCATCAGTCGCGTCGTGACGCGACACACCGATGAATCACAAGCTGCTTTACGGGTGCCCCTGGCGGTACTGGCGGCGGTAGGAAGTGGGGGTCAGGCCGGTTTCCTGTTTGACTTGTCGGCAGAGCTGGCAGATGCCGCCGAACCCGGCGTGCTCGGAGATGGTGGCCAGGTCGAAGTCGGTCTCGCGCAGCAGTTGCTGGGCGCGGTGGAGGCGGACGCGGCGCAGCTCACGGGCGGGGGAGCGGTGCAGCGCTTTGCGGAAACGGCGTTCGAGCGTGGGCCGCGTCGTGGGCAGGGCGGCGACCAGATCGGCCACATCGTGGAGTTGGCCGATGTCCTGGCGGATGAGGCGGGTGGCCTGATCGACCAGCGGGTCGCTGACGGCGATGAAGTTGGACGAGTCGCGGATGATGACCGGCTCGGGCGGCACGAGGCGCGGACCGGGCGGCACAGGTTGGCCGGCCATGAGCTGATCGAGCAGCTCCGCGGCCAGCCGACCGATGCGCACCGGGTCGGGCGCGAGGCTGGAGAGGGGCGGGTCGGCCAATTCGCAGAAGTCGTCGTCGGTGCTGTGGCAGACGACGGCAACGTCTTCGGGCACGGCCAGTCCGGCGAGCCGACAGGCCTGGATCGCGCGCTCGCCGTGCGTGTCGTCCGCGGCACCGAGGCCGATCGGCCGGGGCAGCGCGTGCAGCAGGTCGGCCAGGTCGGCAAGCTGATCGTTGAGCCGCCATGTGCCGTGGGCCTGGGTGCGGGGTCCGGTGAGGAAGCGGGTGCAGGGGACGTTCAGCTCGCGGGCCCGGGCGGCAAAGCCTTGCCAGCGCGGCTCGGACTGGCGCAGGTCGCCGCGGTAGAAGAACACCAGTTGCCCCATGCCCAGGCCCACGAGGTGTTCCGCGGCCAGGGCACCGGTGAAGTGTTCGTCGCCGGCGACCGAGTGCTGCTCGGCCGGGGCGTCGTAGCCGATACTCACCACGGGCAGGCCCGGCGCGGTGATCTCATGGGCGCTGAGCCCCCGCACTAAGAGGCCCTCGACCTCCAGGTCCAGCAAATCTTCGGGGCGGAGCTGGTGAACGATGCGCAACAGCCGCAGCGACCAGCCCGCGGCCGCTTGGCCATAGGCCCGGACGCCCGCGAGCACCGCCCGGTCGTAGGGCAGAGCACCCGACATCACCATCCCGACACGCCTCATAAGGCCATCGTACCGACGATTGATAAGAATCGTCAAACTTTTGATAAAACAAATCAATCCTCACCGGATGTGGTGCGGTAGTCTTGCTTAGCGGGCAGAAAATGTGGCCGTAACCCCGGAAGAAAGCCCGCCCTGGGAGAAGGAACCGGCCCCGAACCCCGAATCAGCTTCACCCCCATCCCCCACGAGGAGACTATCCATGACCGCACCGCTCACCCGCCCTCAACGCAACCTGTTTATCCTCCCCGCCGCCGTCGCCGCGCTGCTGCTGGGCACCGCCGCGCAAGGGGCGGTGGTCTTTTCGACCGGAACCTCGGCTTACGACGACTCCGATCTGGTGCTGGTCAGTTCTGCCGCGGCCACGGTCAGCAATGGAACCAACGTTTTCGTGCGCGAGCCGCGAGCGACCATGCAGACCTTTACGGTGGGTGAAGCGTTCGAGCTTGGTGCCATCAACATCCTCACCCGTCGGGCGGTGGAAGGCGCAGCCTTTACGCTGACGCTGCGCGACTTTGGCAACACGACCGCCAATTTCTTTACCCCCGCTGAAGTTGACGCCGCTACGCCGCTCGCCACCTTCAACGCCACCATCACCGCAGGACAGGCCTTTGGTCAAACCAGTGGTGGGCCCGACGCCACACTTGATCCGGTCACCACCATGACCTGGACCCTTGCCTCCTCCGTCAACCTCGTGGCCGGTCGCAACTACGCGCTGGTGCTCGATGGCACGTCGAGCAGCACGGAGCCTCTGGTTTACCAATACGCGCTAGGCAACAACTACGCCGGTGGCCTGGGGTACCTGCAGGATTTCGGCATCAGTAGCAGCGAAAACTTCCGCTCCGGCAACGACTATTTTGCCCCCGGCAACAACCAGCAAGCCGACTGGTCCCTCGCCCTCGTCGCCATCCCCGAGCCCGCATCGCTCGCGCTCATGGGGCTGGGTGGTCTGTTGATCCTCGGGCGCACTCGACGCGCGTGAGCGGGGCGGGGCCAGGGGTTGCCCCGCGTGTGTACCTCCTTCGGCCGACCGCGCCGCTTCCGGACGGTCGGCCTTTTGCCGCTTGCGGCTTCGCGCGACCGCGCGGCAACCGAATGCGATCAGGCGCGCCGCGGTCGCGCGAAGCCCCAAGCGGCGGAACCGTCAACACGCCCCACCCTCAACCCCGCCCCTCGACATGAACCACCCCCGCCAACCCGCCGCCGGCTTCACCCTCCTCGAACTTCTGGTCGTCATCAGCATCATCGCGCTGCTTATAGCAATCCTGATGCCGGCGCTAAGCGGTGCCCGTGAGGCGGCGCGCCGGGTCGAGTGTGCCGCCCGCGCCCGACAATACACCACCGCCATGCACCTGTTCGCCACCGACCAGCGCGGGCAGGTGATCCTTGCCTACGGCGACAGCAAGCAGTTCAACTACCACGTCAATTCCGTCATCAACACCACCCAGCAACTCGGGCCGTGGGCCTTCCTGTTTATCGATGACTACATCACCGACCCGCGGGCGCTGACCTGCCCCTCCTCGCGCGAGCCCGACCTCACCCCGCTGGTCGATCAGCCCCAGGGCCAGGGCAACCAGTGGCCGATCGTCTGGAGCGGCAGCGGCGGGATCGGTAAGCGGACGACGCGCACGGCCTACGGCGTGCGGCCGATGGACAGCCTCAACGCTTCTTTCGCCAACCACACCACCAACCTCGCCCCCCTGCCCCGCCGCAACCTCGCCGACTACAGCAACAAGGCCGTGGTCAGCGACATCGTCAGCCGACCGCAGCGCGTGGATCAGCGGCACGTCACCGGCGTCAACGCCAGCCTCGGCGACGGCTCGACCCGCTGGGTCGATCGCGCCGCGTTCAACGCCAACCTTGCGGTGCTCGGCCCCTTCAACCCCGCCAACGACGATGAGATGCTCCGCGACGACGAAACCGCCGGCATCTTCGCCGACCTGGATCAGGCCCACTGAGATCGCAACCCACCCTCGGAGGCTACCCCTACCGAAGCCGCGGGCTCGGCGGATGGGCGGCCGAGCTCTTGCTGATACAAAGTGAGACTGAATCTCAATCGCTTGACAAGCACCGGGGAGGTGCTATATTCCGTCATTGCGACCAAGTCTCAACCATGGGACGGTCGCGAAAAAGGGCGGTCGAGTCTGTTGGGCAAACCGAGCTCGACCGCCCGTTGTGACGACCGTGGGTCGCCGTCCCCATTCTCCGGCATCGGGTGGGTAGCGGTCAACCTCGGCCTGAAAAACCGCGGAGCGCTCGTGCTCGCCTCACCCCGATGCCGGAGGAAACCTCCCATGTTCCGTTCCCCCTGTCGCCCGCTCGTCGCCGCGGGACTGCTCGCCATCACCGCGACCACAACCGCCTCCGCCGCGTTCGTCGCACCCACCACCTGGACCCGCGGCCAAACCTTCCCCGATGGCGGAGCGTTCACCTACCAGCACTGGGACAACTTTTCCGATGACAACGCCGAGGACGGCACCGTCATCACCGATGGCTCACCCGATGTGGGGCTGGTCAATCCCTACGGCTCGCCCGTCGTCAAAGAGCTGGGCAACGCCGGCGCGTTCATCACCAACGGCGGCAACGGCAACATCTACTCCTTCAGCGGGGCCACCTCCTTCGAGGTCACCGTCCCCGAGTTCGACGTGCCCAGCCCCGAGCACCACGTCACCGCCATCGTCCAGACCAAGACCGTCGGCACCGAGCTGGACTATGGCTCGGTGAAGTTCAACGGCCTGTCGCCGGTCGATACCGCCGAGCTGTCGCGCGTCTCGGTCGGCAGCCCCGGCGGGGCGACCGATACCGTCGAGTCGTGGTTCCTCTTCAACATCCCTTACAGCGCGTTCGGCGACGGCGTCACCGGGCCGGTCGAGCTGCTGCTGACCTTCGAAGCGGCGGGCGGCTCGATGAGCCTGGATCAGTTGTCGATCGACACGGCGATCCAGCCCGGCTTCTTCGCCGAACCCAACCCCGTCCCCGAGCCGACCGCGCTGGCCGTGCTGGGCCTGACCGGGGCGCTGACGCTGTTGCGGCGGCGCTGAAACGAACCGTCCCGCACCAGCCCGCCGAAAGAACGCGGGGCGGGCTGGTGCCGATGCAGCCGCTCGCGGCTTCGCAAAATCGTGACGCCTCGAATGCAACCACCCAAGACCAGGTCCATGCCCCATCCACACACCATCAGTCGCAAAAGTCCTTTGATGGCGGGGGT
>CAZTLX010000070.1:0-18778 GCA_964614575.1 uncultured Phycisphaeraceae bacterium
ATGCGTGCGGTCTTGCCGTTGGCCGTGGCGCTGATGCCGTTGATGATCGCCCCGATGTCCTGGCCGTTATCTCGCACGGCGTTGGTCACGGAGGAGAGCACGGTGAAGCCGGCCGCCACGGCGGTGCCGGCATCTCCGGCCGAGAGCAGGGCGACGCCGCCGGCCTGGCCGCCGTCGTCGACGATGTTGACCGAGACGAACTCGTTGGAGCCGAAGCCTTCGGAGTCGAGGCGGATGCCATCACCCGAGACGGTGGCGCTGACGCCGGTGATCTGGGTGAAGGTGTTGACCTGGGCCGCGATGGAGCTGGTGGCGGTGCCCGAGGCGAAGGTGAACTGACGGCTGCCCTTGGCGCCGGCGACTTCGAAGACGAGGCGGGCATCGGTCGCGGACAGGTCCAGGGCCGTGCCGTCGAGGCTCAGGAACACGCCGGCGTTCTGGGCCGACTGGGTGACCAGCACCTGCACGTCGCGGTTGTCACCGAAGGCGAGCTTGGCGGCGTTGACCTGGAAGTCGACGACTTCGGAGGCCTGGGCGCTGACGGTGAAGTCGAACGTGCCGTTGAGCAGCTTGGTGCCTTGGAAGGACGTGGAAGCGGCGATGCGGTCGATGGTCTGCAGGATCGAGTCGATCTGCAGTTGGTTCGCGGCCTTCTCGTCGTCGGAGAGGCCGGCGTCGTTGGCCGACTGGCCGACGAGCGACTGGACTTCGAGCAGCAGGCTGTTGATCTCCTGCAGGCCGCCCTCGGCGATGTTGACCACCTGGTCGGCGCGTTCGGCGTTGCCGATCGCCGCCTGGATCGCCGCCTTCTCCGAGCGCAGCCGCTCGCTGGCGATCAGGCCGGCGGGGTCATCGCCGCCGCGGTTGATCCGGAAGCCGGTGCTCAACCGCTCCAGCGAACGACCCAGCGTGCTGTTCTGCTGGCCGAGGATTCGTTGAGAGAGTAAGGAACTGATGTTGGTGTTGATGCGACTCATGGTGCGACTGACCTCCCAATTGCGTTTGAGACGCCGTGTACCTTCCCTGCGGCGTCCCGGAAACCGATTTCAACCAGCCCGGGGACTATCCCGATGCCCATCGGCTTGGTGTGTGATCGGAAGGCTGGGGGGGGCAGTTGAGTTGGATAAAAAGAAATTCATCACGATGACCGAGAATAAGCCCGCCGCCGCCCCGATTTTTTCAAAGCCCGCATTTGCGTGCCCCATAACCGGAAATTTTTGTTCAACACTTTTGTTCTCTACGGTGGGTCCGCACGCCGCACGCCGCACGCCGCCCGCGGCTTCGCGCGACCGTCACGCGCTGCGCGACTTCGAGACGTGCGGGGACGCGGGTAGGCGGGTGCGCGGGTGCGCATCGGTCGCGCGAAGCCGCAAGCGGCGGCAGGTGACGGGGAGGTCTTTTATATAGAAGGGCGCGCCCGCGGGCCGTTTAGCCCGGGCGGTGGGCCTGCGAGCGTTCGAGGTCCTGGATATAGGCCTCGGTGCGGTCCAACTCGCGCTTGAGGTGGCGGACCCGCAGCAGCGATTTGACCCGCGTGATCAGCTCCAGCCGGTTCACCGGCTTGGAGAGGAAGTCGTCGGTGCCCGACTCGACGCCCCGCTCGATGTCGCCCAGCTCGTTGAGCGCGGTGACCATCATGATCGGGATGTGTCGCGTCGCCGGGTCGCCTTTGAGCTTGCGGCAGACCTCGAAGCCCGACATGCGAGGCATCATCACGTCCAGCAGGATCAGGTCCGGGGTCTGGCGCCCGGCGTCGGCGACGCGCCCGATGGCCTCGAGCCCGTCGTAGGCCACATCGATCTTGCAGGGCAGGGCCTCGAGGTAGGCCTGGAGCAGCTCGACGTTCTGCTGGTTGTCATCGACGATCAGCAGCAGCGAGTCGGTCAGGTCCGGCTCGTGCTCGGCCGGGGCGGTGGGCGTTTGGGGGGGGGCTTGGTTCATCGCGCGTCGCCTTGGGGCGGCAGGTCTAAGGCCAGGTGGAGTTCTTCTCGCAGTTGCCGCAGGGCCGGGTCAAGATCGGGGGCCGCGGCCAGCCGCGCCCGCAGGGCCGCGACATCCGCCGGGCGATCCACATCGTGCCACGCCGGCAACGCGAGCAGCGACAGGCCCAGCCGTTGGGCGGCCAATTGCGTCTGATGGTACACCCGATCACTGCCCCAGTCGATGCCCGTGAACCATTGCGGGCGATATCGGACCGACGCCAGCGTCCAGTATCCGCCATCGGCCACCGGCCCCGCGGCGACCGGGTGCGACCGCGCCGCCTCGATCGCCGCCCGCAGCGCGCTGCCCGGCACATCCGGGCTGTCCACCCCCAGAAAGACGATCGGACCGCCGCCGACCGCCCGCCAGACGCGATCCAGCCGCTGCCCCAGGTCGCCTGCGCCCTGATCCATCACCTCGCTGCCCGATGGCGGCGTCACCGGCAGGGCATCGGGGGGGTTGAGCTGACCGCCCTCCACCGCGATAAACAGTTTGATACCCTCAATTTGCGCCAGGCGGGCGAGGAGGCAACGGCTCATCGCGGCGTGGACCGCCGCCGCCTGCCGGGGGCTCAACGGCCCGCCGCGGGCCGGGGTCAGGCGGGACTTGACCCGCCCCGCCACCGCCGGCCGGGTCATGACCAGCACCGCGACCGAGCTGTTAACTTTATTCGGGGAAGCCACTTAGGGTTCCAAGGCCGGAATCCGCCGCTTGTCAGAACGCCGTTCGCCGCTATAATCCGTTCCCCCGCGGCAGAGGCGATCGCTGCGTCTGCGTGCCGCCGGGCTCAAGGGGCGCTCATCGCCCGCCGCGCGACCCACGGGGGTCGGACCGTCGCGTCCGCATCACCCTAGCACCCGATCCGCCGACCCGCCATCCCGCGGCGTCGGCCACGATGGAGGGCCTCCCACAGGCCGACCCGCTCATGACCGCCAAGGCCCCCCGATTGCCCTGGGAAGACCGCTGGTCCACCCCCACCCTCGATCAACTGCTCGAACCGATCGAGGAGAACCGCCGCAAAATCATCGACACCCTCATCGCCCGCATCGGCGAGTACGAGGGCGTCGGGTCCAACCTCGCGTGGCACGGCATCTCGTGGCGCTGGACCCTCGAACTGCCGCTGACGATCGACGGCCAGACCCAACCGTTCATCTACATCGTGCCCAACCCCGAAGCGCCCATCGTCTGCGTGCCCATGCCCCAGGACGTGGTCGATCGCCTGCCCCTCAAACGCCTCAACCGCTACATCCGCGAGGGCATCCGCTCGGCCAAGTGCGCCGTCGATACCCAGTGGGCCCGGTGGACCCCCTCGGCCGGGACCGAAGTCGAACACCTCATGGACCTGGTCAAACGCCTCCACAAGCTGCACACCACCGCGGCGAAGGAAGCGGCGTAGATTTTTTCCTGGGGCCCGCGGCCGAGGTGTCTATAAAAATACTCGGGGCTTGCTCAGGGGTCTGCCATGTCTGATTTGACCGGCACCGCCGACCTGCGCGTCGTGGTTAATCTCGAAGGACACCGCTATATCGCGCAGGGCGTGGACGACGACATCGTCGCGTTCGGCGCGTCGCCCGAAGCGGCGCTCGAAGCGTTCGGCCACGCGGTTATCCGCCAGTGCCTGGTCGCCCGTCACTTCGGCGACGACCCGCTGAGCCACCTGCCTTCGCCCCCCGCCGAGTATGCCGCGCAATGGGAAGCCTGCGCGAATCAGGCCGAACATGCGGTCCGCCACTTCGATATCCCCGCCTTCAGCATCCAGCCCGGTGATGCGGCGGCGCGGCCGACCGCCCCGCGTCGTGGCACCGCCATGATCGCGGCTTAGCGGGGGCAATGCGGTTGATCCGGTGGCGCGACGATCTCCAACGCCTGCAAGCCGAGGGCGTCACGCTCGAAACGGTCTAGGAAGAAGCGATCACCGACGACGGCCAACGCATCAAGGCGTAGCTCCTTCGCCGCTGGCTGGATGGGCCGCCCGCTCTACATCGCGGTGCAGATCACCGACCCGTCCGAACCCGCCCATCGCCGGTGGCAACGGCAGATCGCCAACGCGCTGCGCCTGCCGCCGGAGAAGTTCATCTTCACCGAGACCTGACACCCGCCCCGCCCTGCTAGAATCGCCCCATGCCCGGCTCCTCCGCCCCCGCCGCCGCGCCGATGCGCATCCGCAAGCTGCCCACGCTGCTGGTCAACCAGATCGCCGCGGGCGAGGTCATCGAGCGCCCCGCCTCCGTCGTCAAGGAGCTGATCGAAAACAGCCTCGACGCCGGGGCCACGCGCATCGATATCGCCATCGAAGCGGGGGGCAGCGACCTGATCCGCATCAGCGATGATGGCGCGGGCATCGCCGCGGAAGAGCTGCCCCTGGCGGTGGAGCCCCACGCCACCAGCAAGCTCGCCTCGGCCGCGGACCTCGAAGCGATCGGCACGTTCGGGTTCCGCGGCGAGGCGCTCGCGTCCATCGGCTCGGTCTCCCGCCTGCGCATCACCTCGCGCGCCACCACCGACGGCCAAGCCGCCGAGGCCGCGGCCGTGATCGAGGTCGCCGGCGATCAGATCAGCGACGTCCGCCCCGCCGCGGGTTCGCCCGGCACGATCCTCGAAGTGCGCGACCTGTTCTTCAACACCCCCGCCCGACGCAAGTTCCTCCGGGCCGCGCCGACCGAGTTCGGCCACATCAACGACACCGTCGCCCGCACCGCGATGATGCACCCGGCGGTCGCCTTCACCCTCACCCACAACGACCGCAAGGTCCTCGACCTGCCCGCGACCGACGACCGCACCGGGCGCTGCCTCGACGTGCTGGGCAAAGACCTCACCGACGCCCTGCTGCCTTTCGAGCACAAAGACCTTGCGTCCGGCGGGGAACCCGACACCCAGCCCGTCCGCGTCTGGGGCCTGGCGGGCCTGCCTTCGATCGCCCGGGCCAACGGCAAGGCGCAGTACCTGGCGATCAACGGCCGCCCCATCCGCGACCGCAACCTCGCCCACGCCGTCAAAGAAGCCTACCGCGGCCTGATGCCGATGGATAAGTTCCCCGTCGCGGTGGTGTTCCTCACGATGGACCCGCGGCAGGTCGATGTCAACGTCCACCCCGCCAAGGCCGAGGTCCGCTTCCGCAACCCCTCTGCCGTTCACGGGATCCTCCTGTCCGCTTTGCGCCAACGCCTGCTCGGCGCGGACCTCACGCCGCGGGTGGATTTTCGATCGTCGAATTTCGATTTTCGATTGGGTCAGCCGGCTGAAGCTGAAACGATCGCGGACCCCGTCATCGAAAATCAAAAATCGACCTTCGAAAATCCCTCCGCGTTCGTTGATTATTTCAAACGCATGGACCCGACGCAGAAGGGGCTGGTGTATGAAGAGGTCCGACGCGAGCTGGCCAAAGAACAACCGACGCTCGTCGCCAACGACGAGGCGCCAACCACACCTTCGCCAATCGCCAATCGCCAGACGCCTGTCACCATCTTGCAGGTCCGCAACAGCTACGTCGTGACCGAGGACGAGCAGGGCATCCTCATCGTCGATCAGCACGCGCTGCACGAGCGGGTGATGTTCGAGGAGCTGCGGGCGCGCGTGCTCGGCAGCGGGCAGAACCTCGAAAGCCAGCGCCTGCTGATGCCCGAGCAGATCAAGGCCAACGCGTCGCGACAGGCGCTGCTCGAAGAGTTGGGGCCGCTGCTGGAGCGGATCGGTATCGAGGCCTCGGCGATGGGGCCGGACACGGTGGGGGTTCACGCGTTCCCGAGCTTCCTGTTTAGCCGGGGCGTCGCGGTGGTGCCGTTCTTGGAGGAGCTGCTGGACCGCGCGGAGAACGGCGACATCGCCGCGGGCGACGCGACCGCGGAGGAGTCGGCGTTGCACGCGGTGCTGGACATGATGGCGTGCAAGGCCGCGGTCAAGGCCGGGGACAAGATGACCGCGGACGAGCTGGGCGCGCTGCTCGCCAGGCGTGCGGAAGTCGAACGCTCCAGCAACTGCCCACACGGCCGCCCCACCACGCTGCGCCTGACCCACGCCGACCTGGAAAAACGCTTCGGGCGGTCGTGACTGCCGCAGGTCGTGTTTCCGATGCTCACGGTTCGCATTAACGCGGAGGTCGAGGAGACGCGGAGCACGCGGAGGAAGGCAGTGAACCACAGATTGCACAGATGACACAGATATAAAGACAAGTAAGCCACAAAAAGACATAAAAAAAAGAGGCGTTTTCCCGATCTGTTTTTGTGCTTTTTGTGCCTTCTTGTGGCCAATCAAAATCTGCGTCATCTGAGAAATCTGTGGTTAACTTGTCTTGTCCTCCGCGCTCTCCGCGCCTCCGCGATAGAACGCTTACGTCGGTCAAGGCAGCGTGCCCGGCATGGGGAGCGTGTCGGCGCGTTGGTCGATCAGCCATTGCGGGGACGGGCCGAAGGGGTAGCCCACATCCGGGACGAACAGGCCGATGTCGCCTTGCGAGCGGTTCAAGTCGATGTCGCCCGCGTCGATGCGGAGCAGGTCGTTCTGGTTACGCTGCACCGCGACGCCGAAGCTGCTTTGGCCGGCGGGCTGGTCCCGGTGGGGCAGGTTTGGTCCGAACTCGATGAGCGTGTCGCCGACGCGGACGCCGGCCGGGGTGGTCTCCACGTCCGCCCGTTCATCGGACGGGAACAGCACGGTGATGAACTCGGCCGCCTCGCCGCGCTGCGTGATGCGCGGGCTGATGGTCTGTTCGCGTCCGCCGTTGTCGTGCTCCCACTTGAAGAACGGCGGCTTGATGGCCTGTGGTTTGATGACCACGGCGTTGAGCTTGTCGAACGCGATGCGCGAGCCGTCGAGCATCTTCGCCTCCGTGCCCAGCGCGTGGAGCTGGTAGGTCACGTCCAGCTCCGGGCCTTGGTACTGATCGCGGATCACGAAGAACGGCCGGATGGCTTTGCCTTGGTCACCCTTCGCGTCCTTGATGAACACGATCGTCCGGCGATACGTCAGCGGCTTCTCGAACCACTTGGTCTGAAGCGCATCATCCCACTCTTCGGGGGGCAGTTCCTTCACCTTGCGCAGCCGGGGCGACTCGACCTGCGCGATGGCAACGTCGGCCGCGTCGGAGGTTTTGAAGGCGATAAGGCGTTCGTAGCCGTCCATATTCGCGAAGGGGAAATCTTCGGTCGAGAACGACAGGCGGTTGTGCATGTGTTCCTGGCCCGGTCGGGGGCTATAGGAGGCGTGGTGATCGACCGCGGCGGGGCGGGCGTCGAAGGCGAGGTGGAACGAGAGCTGGTCGCCGTGGTAGTGCCCGCGGTTGGGCCCGGCCTTAAAGGCCAGGTAGGTCTCCTGATCGGTGCCGCTGCGGTCGCGGAAGATCACGCCGAAGCCGGGCAGTTCTTCGGTGACGAAGCTGCGCGGGTTGGCGGTGTAGCCGAACTCCTTGGCGAACGCGGCGGGGTCGGGCCGGCCGGGGTGCGTGTCGCCGCCGGGGTGGAACGCGCGCTTGCCCCCGCCGACGGGCTGCGAGCTGTGGAGGATGAATTGCCCGGTCGCTTTCCACCGCGGCCACTTGGCGGGGTCGAAGCCCAGGCGCTTGGCGGTGATGGGTCGCAGCTTCGCCCATTGCTCGGCCGCGTGCGCCTGATAGCCCGGGCACTCCTGCCCCGCGCCGCCCGGCAGCGTCACCGAGTGTTCGAGGTCGCTGCGCAGCGCCCGCTCGGCCGCGTCGCACACCTTTTCGTAAGCCGGGTGCTGACGGTCGAGCTGTGCCGCCTGGAGGATGGCGAGCTTCATGAAGTCGGTGAAGAAGTTGGGGTTGATGGGAGAGAAGCCGTGCTCGTAGCGGCCGTACCAGTCGGCGTCGAACCGGGCCTGCGCCTCGTAGGCGAACGCGTTGCCGCCGCGGGTCTTGCCGGCCGCGGCATCACTGAGCGCGGCCCGGGCCCAACGGCGGATCATGTCGGTCGGGTTGGTGTGGTTCGAGAAGAAATCCTGCACCCCGATCGGCTTGTCGTCGGGCTTGAGCGGCGCGAAGGCGTAGTCGTGGTGCAGCTTGTCGAGGTTGGCGAAGCCTTCGACGCGGGCGAGGTGATCGATCGCGTCCGCCATCTTCCGGGGGCCGGCGAGCAGCAGCCAATTGCGCGCCCCGCGCAGCGTGGTGCCGTCGAGCTCCGCTTCACCATGGCCGTTCACGCGCGCGACCAGCCGCGCGTCGTGCGGCCAGCGCCACTGCCCCGCCCGGAGCACCAGCGCCCCCACCATCCGCTGCCCATCCGTCACGCCGAAGAACCAGCCGTCGTCGTAGCTCTGCGTCCAGCGCGGCAGCAGCTCGACGATCGCCCCCGGCAGGCGCGTCGCGTCGTTGCGCAGCGGCATTTCCTGCAACCCGCCCGCGGCATCGAACGGGCCCTTGTACCAGCGGCGCAGCAACGCCTTGCCGTCTTTGCCGGGGATGCTCAGCGGCAGCGTCCACGCCGCCGGGCCGCGCTCCTCGATCAGCGCGTAAGGCTTGCCCGGCTGGAGCGTGACGCGCAGGATGTGCCCCGCCTCCGATTCGATGCGCCAGCGGCGGAACAGCGGGCCGTCGGCAATGGGTTCCGCGTCGCCGAGCAACGGCTTGAGCTGCGCGAGCACAGCCAGGTCGTACGGCTGGGACGGGACGGCGGCTTCAACGGCGCGGTCGGACACTTCGTAGGTCGCCGAGGCGAGCGGTTCCAGCGTTGCCGCGACCCACGGTTGGCCTTGCTCATCGATTTGGTGCGGCACCGGTTGGCCGTCCACACGCACCGCGATCTGCGCGGGTTCCACGGACGCGGGCACATCCACCTTCAGCCGAACCAGCGCCGCGTCGTAAGCGAGGTTCATCGGGTTGACGACGGTGTCGGTCGCCGACCAATTCGCGGCCGCGGCGGGGGCCAGGGCCAAAAGCAGCATGAGACGGGAGCCATGACGGATTAGTTGTTGAAACATGGAATAGTCCTGGATCAAGATTCGCCTGTCGTGTAGTGGGATGATACCCGCCTATTGCCGCCCCCGGAAACACCCCCGGAAGACCCCCGGAAGCTTCCCCGGAAGCGCCCCCCGCAAATAGCCGGCGAACTACGCCTCGCCGGGCGTTCGCGCAGCGAACGGGCGTAAGCAAGCGCCCGGCGAGGCGTAGCTCGCCGGCTGTTTCGATTGGCGCGGGGGTTGAGCCGACGGGCTCGGCACCCTAACCGTCCGCTCACTCGGCGCGGGTAGGCTCTGCCCGTCGTGACCGTCGAAACCGGGCGGCGATCGGTTCGTCCGCGGCCGATCGGGCTCCCAGGGGGGAGCCCGAGTTGAGCCGAGCGATCTTTTTCACTTGATTTCCTCACGGAGTTCCGCGATGTTGGATGCCGTCATGAAGGCCAAGGCCCGCAAGAAAGCCGTGCCCCCCTCGACCGGCCCGGGGTCGAACAACGTCGGCCGCGCCAATCTGCTGGCGGTGGAAGACGAGCAGGACCTGCTCGACCTGCTGCAATACAACCTCAACCGCGAGGGGTTCAACGTCCGCACCGCGAGCACGGGCGAGGAGGCGCTGCGGGTGATCCGCGATGACCCGCCGGACCTGGTTGTGCTGGACCTGATGCTGCCGGGGATGGACGGGCTGGAGCTTTGTCGGCTGCTCAAGAACGACCCGACCACGCGGCACATCCAGATCGTGATGCTCACCGCCAAGGGCGAAGAGGTGGACATCGTCGCGGGGCTGGAGCTGGGCGCCGATGATTACGTCGTCAAGCCGTTCAGCCCGCGGGTGCTCTCGGCGAGGGTCAAGGCGGTGCTGCGGCGGCAGGCCGCCGAGGCCGCGGCCGGGGATTCGGTGATCTATCGCGTGGGCAGCCTGACGATGGACACCGCGCGTCACGAGGTGCGGATCGATGGCCAGCGGGTGAACCTCACCCACACGGAGATCGGCATCGTCGCGGCGCTGGCCCGCCGACCGGGCCACGTGCTCACCCGCAGCCAGATCGTGCAGGCGGTGCAGGGCGACCACGTCGCGGTGACCGACCGCTCGGTCGATGTCCACATCGTCAGCCTCCGCCGCAAACTCGGCGACGCCGGGGCCTACCTGCAAACCGTCCGCGGCGTGGGGTATCGGCTCGAAGAGTCTTGATCCGCGGGCGGGGCATCGCAATCCCCCGCAAATCACTTGAACCGCCAGGAGGCGGAGCCCGCCAAGTCAACAAGTCGTTTGGTTTTACATCTTGACACTTCCTGGCGTTCTCGGCGTCTGGGCGGTTATTCACCGCGCCCATTAAGTTGTCTTGGCGATATGCTGCTGTCATGGCGCGGCGGCGATTGATCTGGAAGGTGATGCCGGGGTATGTGGCGGCGATCGTGGTCGGCACGGTCGTGGTGACGTGGGGGGTCTCCGCGTCGGTGTCGCGGATGTTGTCGCGGGAGGCGGTGCGGACGATCGATCAGCTCGCGATGGTGCTGGCCGAGGACGCGGCCCGCGATATTGTCCGTGGCGACGTGGCGTCGTTGAGGCAGCTCGCCGAGGAGGTGGCGGCGGACTTTGGCTATCGCGTCACGGTGATCAATTCCGACGGGCGGGTGCTGAGCGATTCGCAGGCGCGCAGCCCGTTCCGGGTGAACGAGATGATCCGGCCGGAGTTTGCCGCGGCGTTGGCCGGGGAGCCGGGCCGGGCGGTGCGTCAAGCCCCCGACACCGGCCGCGAGCTGACGCTGGTCGCCCGTCCGATCCGCCACCAAGGGCAGGTCATCGGGGCGGTGCGGCTGGTGAGCGACCGCCCGCTGGGTTCGCAGTTGCGTGGGTCGATCGCGTGGCGGATCGGGCTGGGCATGCTGCTGATCACCGCCCTGGCCGCGGGCCTGTTCATCTGGCTCTACGGCCGGCACATCGCCCGGCCGCTGCACGACCTGCAGGTCGGTGCGCGGCGGCTGGCGCACGGCCGGCTGGAGCAGACCCTGCGGGTGGCGGACACCGAGGAGATCGGCTCGCTGGCCGAGGCGTTGAATCAGATGGGCCGCCAACTCAGCGAGAAGATGCGGACGGTGCGGGAGCAGGCCTCGGAGCGTGAGGCGATCCTCGCGAGCATGACCGAGGGGGTGCTGGCGGTGGACCCGGAGCAGGTGATTATCTCGATGAACCGGACGGCGGCGCAGTTGCTGGGCGTGGAGGCCGCGGCCGCGCCGGGGCGGGGCGTGGCGGAGGTGGTGCGCAACGCGTCGCTGCTGCGGTTCGTGGCGCGGGTGATGAAGTCGGATGAGCCGATCGACGGTGAGATCACGCTCGGCCGCGCGGTCGGGGAGCGGACGCTGGCGGTGGGGGGCACGGCGTTGCGTAACGCCGACGGCGAGCGGATCGGCGCGGTGGTGGTGCTCAACGACATCACGCGTCTGCGGGAGCTGGAGGGTCTGCGTCAGCAGTTTGTGGCCAACGTCTCGCATGAATTAAAGACACCGATCAGCGCGATCAAGGCGGCGGTGGAGACGCTGCTGGACAGCGACGAGCCGGACGCGGAGGGCCAGCCGCGGATTCCGGTGTTGGCGGCGAAGCGTTTTCTTCCGATGATCGCGCGTCAGGCGGAGCGCTTGAACGCGATCGTGGAAGACCTGCTGACGCTGGCGCGGCTGGAGCAGGACACGAGCCAGTCGCCGGTGCCGCTGGAGCCGCTGCGCCTGCTGCCGGTGCTGCGTGGCGCGGCCGAGACGGTCGGCGCCAAGGCCGAGGCCCGGCAGCAGGCGCTGAGCATCGAGGCCGAGACGGGGCTGGCGGTGATCGGCAACGACACGCTGCTGGGCCAGGCGGTGGTGAACCTGCTGGACAACGCGATCAAGTACAGCCCGCCGGGCAAGCCGATCCGGCTCTCGGCCAAGCGGGTCGGGCCGGAGGTGGTCATCGAGGTCGCCGACCAGGGCCCGGGCATCGAACCCCAGCACTTGCCCCGCCTCTTCGAGCGGTTCTACCGCACCGACAAGGCCCGCAACCGCGATCAGGGCGGCACCGGGCTGGGCCTCTCCATCGTCAAGCACGTCGCGCAGACCCACGGCGGACAGGTGACCGTCGATTCAACCATCGGCCAAGGCTCAACCTTCTCCATCCACCTCGTCGCGGCGACGGTGATGAACCCCGCCCCCACGGCATAATCGCAAACCCCCATCCCGCGGCACCAGCGCGGGGCTGGTTACTCCTGCCCCACTTCCCGCACCGGCACCTGCACCTCGCCGTACTTCATGAACCCCGGCACGAACGGGCTGTTGTACGCCAGATACCGCGGCGGGCCGGCCGCTTCATATGCCGTTTGCCCCGCCAGCCACACTTCGAGCACGCGGTAATGCTCGGCAAATCGCGCCGTACTGTAGCCGCCCCGCACGCCGACGCTCACCACCGTCATCGGCTCGGTCTCCAGCACCTCAACCGTGTCGTCGCGCCCCAACTCGCCCAGATCCCGCGACGGGTAGATAAACGCCATGCTCCGCACCGCGGGGGCCGCATCCCCCTCGCCGGTGTCGTAGGTCATCTCCACCGGCGCGGTCATCGCGATCTGGTGCTTCTTGATGTGGTTGAACAACGGCCGAAACAGCCGGTCCGGCCCGCCGTGATCCGCCGCCTGCGCCCGCACCAGCCGCGCCGCCGGGTATTGCTTGATCTGGATGCGGCCCGACTCACCCGGCGCCGGATACCCCGCGGGCAGCGACGCCTCGCGGACGTAACGCGGGGTGTCGGCTTGCTCGGCTTCATCCGCATCCGCCTCGGCCGCGGCAGCCTCAGGCGCGACCGCGTTTTCCGCCTGCCGGGCCGGGGACGTGGCGCAGCTGGCCGCGACCAAAATCCCCAGAACACCAACCAGACCTCGTGGTGTGATGATTCGCATCCCGAACCATAGCCCCCGCGCCCCGCGAGTCAATGAAGACCCGGGCCCGATATCGTGGGACAGATCTCTTTGCCGGGCCTCTGAAGCACCCCCTCAAGCCCGCCGATGCGCAGCGCAGCGGAGTTTCGGCGGGGTATCGGGCGGGTTATTCAGAGACCGGGGTTCATCCCTTTATCCTGCACCGCTCCCGGCGGCGGGTTCGACTTTCACGCCCTGGCCTTATAATCAACCCACCTGCTCCCCTCTTCCGCCCGGAGGTCGCCATGCCGATCATGCCCCCGCGTCGCCTGCTTGCCGCCGCCCTGCCGCTATCCCTCGCCGCCGCGCTGCTCGCCGCGCCCGCGTGCGATGAACAGGCCGCGCCGAACCCGGCGCCGCCCGCACCCGCCGAACCTTCGTCGCCCGCGACGCAAAGCCGCACGGATGCCGAAGCGCCCGCGAGGCTGGCCGCGAATCAGACCGACCCGCCCCCAACATCGCCCGCCCGCGCGCAACCCGCGGCTCGCACCACCACCACCAACAACAACAACAACACTGCAAACACCACGACTGCGCCCGCCGCGCCGCCCCGCGACGCGATCGTCCTCACCCAGCACACGCTCAAGGACCCGGGCTCAAACAACATGCCCTCGCACACCGTGCTCGCGCCCAAGGGCTGGGCCGTGGAAGGCAACGCGTTCTGGCCTCACCCCAACTTCTTCCGCATCCTCCCCTCGCAGGACATCAAGGCCACCGCGCCCGACGGCCGGCAGGTGCACCTGGGCCCCAACCTCGGCGCGATCGACTACATCCCCTCGCACCAGTCCCAGCAGATGGGCTTTAACCGCCCCGAGGAAGGCAGCGCGTCCGACGGCTACCTCGTGCTCTACATGCCCGAAAACCTCGACGCCTGGGCCACCTTCCTCAAGGAAAAAGGCATCGCCCAGAACTACCCCGAGGCGACCGACATCCACGTCAACGAAGTGGTCATCGTGCCCGAGCTGACGCAGGTGATCAAGAAGCAGTACGAGCCGATCCTCCAGCAGCTCGCGCAGCAGAACCAGCAGAGCGCGATGTTGGGGCTGAACATGCAGTCGGCGGGCGACGCCGCGGTCCTCGCCGCGAACGCGACGTACACGCTGGATGGCAAGCGCTATGAGCAGCTCTTCGTCTTCGGCACGTCGTATCTTCTGACCGACAGCGACACGGGGCGTCAGGTGTTCTGGTCGATCGAGCCGAACGTCGCCTACCGCGCACCCGCCGGGGAGCTTGAGAAGAGCATGCCGCTGCTGATGACCATCGCCAACTCGCTGCGGCCGACGCCACAGTGGGCGAAGATGAAAGCCGACCACATCGCGAAGATGAACCAGATCGCCGCGCAGGGGGCCGCGGACCGCAGCCGGATCATCGCCGAGAGCAACCGCGAGATCAGCCGGATCATCACCGAGGGCTACGAGCAGCGCCAGGCCAGCATGGACCGCTCCCACCGCCAGACCATCAACGCCATCCGCGAGGTCGATGACTTCACCACCCCCGGCAGCAATACCACGGTGCAGTTGCCTTACCACTACAACCACATCTATACCAACGGCAACAACGAATACATCCTCACCGATGACGCCCTCTACAACCCCAACCTCGACCCGACGCTCAACCAGCACGACTGGCAGACGATGCAACGTGCCGAGCGTTGAGAAGGTGTGGGTGAAGGACCTGTGTGGGACGGGCCCGTGGGCAGAGGTTCCCCGCCGCTTGCGGTGTTTGCCGCATCAGGCCACGGTGTTGCCGCCGCGGGCGGATCGGTGGCGATGCGTGGCCTTAACGCCGAACGCACAAAAACGCCTTTCCCCGGCCTCGCCGGCGTGCTACGCTATATTAGGCCGTGTAACCTGAGCCCAGGGACGGGTTTATTGCTCAACACCGGGGTTTGCCGAAAGGACGCAGGACGTGTCGATTCATCTGATTCGAGAAGTACGCAAGCTGCAGAAGTACATCCTCAACGAGGGGGCGATGGTGGAGGACGCCATGCGCCAGGCGGTGACCGCGATGGAGCAGCGCGACCCGGTGCTGGCCGAGCAGGTGGTCTCCGGCGACAAGCAGATCGACCTGATGGAGCTGGAGGTCGAGGAGGTGTGCCTCTCGGTCCTCGCGCTGCACCAGCCGGTGGCCCACGACCTGCGCTACGTCGTCGCGTCGCTGAAGATCAACCACGACCTGGAGCGCATCGGCGACCTGGCGTCGAACATCGCCAAGCAGGCGCTGGCCCTGTCCAACAGCCCCGCCCTGCCGATCAGCCACTTCGGGCTGACCGACATGATGCACCGCGTGCAGGACATGCTCAAGATGGCGCTGGATTCCTACGTCAAGCTCGACGCCGACCTCGCCCAACGCGTGCGCGAGGAAGACGACCGCGTCGATGAGTTGCACGCGCAGATGTACGCCAAGGTCGAGGCGAAGATGCGCGAGGAACCCGACCGCATCGATGCGTACGTCCGCCTGCTCAACACCGCCCGCCAGCTCGAACGGGCCGCGGACCACGCCTGCTCCATCGCCAAAGACGTCATCTACATGATCACCGGCGAGATCGTGCGTCACGGCAAGAAACAAAAAGACACCGCCGCCAAAGAACAGGCCCACGAACTGCTCGCCGGCAGCCTGCCGCGCTAAACGGCATGCGGACGCAGGCACCCCCGTGGTCCAAGCCGGGGGGGCGATCCGGGGGCCGAACCGGGGGGGGGCGAGTTGGGGGGTGGCGGGGTCGCCGCGGCAGACCGGGTCCTTTTCGTCACGCGTCGATTCGCTGCGCAGCTTGCACTTGCCGTGCCTGTTGAAGCGCCCGCCGCCCAAGCCCATTGCCGACCCACGCGAAGCGACGCGGCGGCGTTTAGGCCGGGGCGTGGGAGGCGAGGGCTTCGAGTTCCCGTCGCCAGCGTTCGCGGGTGCCATCGTCGATCGCCGGGTCGGGCAGGAGGCTGCGGCGGGTGCAGTTGAGCAGGGCCTGGAGCGTCTGGTATCGGCGGGCCGCGCCGATGTCGGCCGGGAGCAGGTCGGCGGTGACCTCGCGCAGCAGCGACGCGTCGCGCGGCGCGCCCGCGGCCAGCTTCGCCTTGAGCAGCGAGCGCAACGCCGCGAACGCCGCGGCGGAGTAGCCCTCCGTCAAGCCCGCCAGTTCTTCGAGCAGCTCATCGTCGGGCGTATCGACCACCGCCGAGGCGACCCAGCGCAGGAAGTCGCGTTGATCGGCGCGTCCGGTGTCGGTGGTGGGGTCCGGGTCGAGGACGGGGATGATCAGGTCGCCCACGCGTCCGGGCCGACGGATGTCGGGGCTCAGCCGCTCGATCCGCGCGGTCATCAGCAGCCACGTCACGCGTCCGCGCAGCTTCGGGTCGCTCATCAGCGCCTGCACCTTGCCGGTCAGCCGCCGCTCGGTCGGGTGCGCCTCGGCGCCGACCCCGCCGAACTGCGTGTCGGCCTCGTCGACAAAAAGGATCACCTTGCCCAGTGCTTCGAGCACCCGGCGCAGCTTCTCGAAGATGACGTCCGTCTGGCCGAAATACTGGCTGCGGATGTTCTTGAGCACCAGCACCGGCCGCCCCAGCGCCCCGGCCACCGCCTCGAAGATAAACGTCTTGCCCGAGCCGATCGGCCCGGCGACGGCGGCGCCCGGCAGCGCGTCATCGCCCGTGCTGCGGATGCGCGGGATCAGCTCATCGTGCAAAAACGCCTTGAGCCGGCGGTGACCGATCACGTCTTCGAGCGTGTGCCCCGGCTTGGAAAACTCGATCACCCCCTCGCCGAGCTGCGACACGATGTGCTGCTCGACCAGCGCGAGGACGGCGGCGGGATCGATCGGCGTGCCGGTGTGCGCCGCGCCGATCAGCAGCCGACGCAGCGCGTGGATCGACAGCCCCGCGGCCAAATGGGCCAGCTCCTCGGGCGGCAGGCCCAGGTTCACCGCACGCCGACGGGCGAACCAGTCCAGGTAGTGACGGCGGGTCGGCTCATCGGGCGCGGGCACCTCCACGGGCAAGACCTGGGGCAGGCCGGTGACGCGGTGGTTGATGGCGCTGCGCGACTCGGCGATGAGCACGACGCTGTCATCGCCCTCCATGAACGCCGGGTCGCCGAACCAGTCCTGGCAGATGGCGATGCGCTGGCGGTCGGCGGCGGCGAGGCGGCTGATGTCGCCCTCGGCGGCGGGCAGCAGCATGTCGGCCGCCTCGATGAGGATCAGCAGCCGGAAACGCGGCCGGGGTCCCCGCGCCTGGGCGCGCGAGCAGAGCGTGAGCTGGCGCAGGAACTCCAGCGCCGCGGTGGGCCGACCGGTCGCCTCGGCGGTGAGCCGATCGAACTGCTCCTCGAGCGATTCGCGGCGGGCCTTGGCCGAGTCGTCGGTCAGCGACTGGAGGATCAGCTCGTCGAGCGAGTGCCCGGTCTTCCAACGGACCCAGGCGTCCTTGATCGCCTGGCGGTCCTTCTCGTTGACGCAGCGGATCGGGCCGTTGAGCTCATAGACCAGCACGATCACGCCCTCGACCGCGCAGCGCCGGCAGAGGTAAGGCACCAGCGGCACGTAGCGGTCGGCCGGCTCCAGGTAGAACAGGTCCTGCACCTCCCCGGCCAGCAGCACGCTGCGCGACTGGCCCGCGTTGATGATGCGGGCCAGGTCGGTGAAGAACGCGTGCTTGGGCGGCGGTGCGGCGGTGGGCATGTGGATCACGAGGGTTGACAAGCGCGGAAGGCTCCGCGTCAACATGCATCTGGGGGAGCTTCACGCCGCGATGCCGAACCAGACGGTTTCGCGAAGCCGCAAGCGGCGGGCTACTCCGGCAGCTTCGGCTCGGGGTGCGTGGTTTGGGGAGCCGTGTCGGTGCCTTCGGCCAGGCCGATCAGCGCGTCGAATTCGTCGGACGTCTTGCTCGCCTGGGCGTAGCGGATGAACTCGGCCTCCTGCGCCTTGGTGTCGGTGCCGGCCAGCTCCTTGGAGACGCGGGCCTTGGCCTTCATCTCATGACGCAACTGCCGCATGTCCGCCAGCTCCTTCGAGGTGCGGTCCTTGCTGATGCCCGAGAGCATGTCGTTGAGCTCCGCCTCCTCCTTCGCGGTGATGACCTCGGCGACGGTCTCGGCCTGCTCGGAGCGCAGCTTCTCGATCTCACGCAGCATCTCGGTGAGCTGGATCTTGTGCCCGGCGATGGTCGAGTCCATCTCCTTGACATCGTCCTCCAGCTCGGCGATGCGCGGGGTCTTCTCATCCACCTTCGACTTAAAGTCCTGAAACGCGAGCATGCACTTCTGGTAATCCTCGCTGGCCTTGATCTGCTCGAGCGTTGCGCCGGTGGCTTTCATCTGCTCGACGACGGCGCGGGCCTTGGCGGCGGCGCCCTCCTTGAGCTGTTCGAGGTTGTTGATCGCCTGGGTCTCGGCCTTGATCTTGCTCATCTTCGCCTCGTGCTGGACGATCAGCCGGGCGATGGCGTCTTTGTACTGGTGGATGGACTTTTTCTTGTCCTCGATGATCTGGTCGTAGGTCGCGTTGACCACGTGCGGGCTGGTGGACAGGGCGGATCGCGCGGCGTCGATGCGCCCCGTGACGAGGTAGCCCAGGGCTCGGAAGTAGCGGCCGACGGCTTTGAACATGGCGAAGCTCCTGTGCGTAGGGCGCGGCGACCGCGCGGTTAACCTGCCTCATCGGCAGTTTGGCCCGGGTCGTTGCGCTTTTTCTCCAGACGCCGGATCATGTCCGCGTAGTGGCTGGCGATGTCCTCGATCGAGCGGTTGATCTTCTTGAGCTGGTCGTCCTGATCGGCGGTGATGCGCGTCAGGGGTTCCATCCAGCCCTTCATCAGCTCGAACTGCTCCTTCATGACATACAAAAACGTCGCGGGGATCTTGTTGACCACGGTGATCTCGTGCGGCAGGCCGGTCGCCCCCCCGCCGCCCCCCGCTGCCGCGGGCACCGCGGCCCGGCGGGCCGCCTCGGGCGCTTCGCCCTC
>CAZTLX010000071.1:0-18417 GCA_964614575.1 uncultured Phycisphaeraceae bacterium
AGGAACGAACCTTGGCCCACTGGCTGGCACTGAACAAAATCGCCGAACAACGGCTAGCCCGCGTCGGCTTGCGGCGACGGGGGCGCGGCGGCGCTCGCCGCCTGCTCCGCTTGCGTGCGGGCCTGCTCGATCTGCTGTGCGGCGGTGCGCTGGGCTTGCGCGGCGCTGGCGATCTGCTGCGCATCGGCCCGCTGCGCCTGGATCTGCTCGCGCTGCATCTGCGTCTGCGCCTGGGCCATCATCTGCGGCGTTTGAGACGCCGACGGGTCTGACGAAGCCTCGGGGGTTGAGCGCAACGCCTCGGCCGCCGCCGGGGCCGTCTTCGCCGCCTGATTGGTCAGTTCCGGTGATGCGGGGGCCGGCGATTCGGCCGGCGCGGCCGGCTGCCGGGCGAGCGCTTCACCGAGCGCCGCGGTTTCCGCCTCGGCTTGCGCCAACGCCTGGTCGAGCGCTTCGGCACGCTGCTGCATCTGCTCACGGATCGCATCCGCGGCCTGGGCCAACTGCTCCGCCGCCTGCTTAGCCGACGCCTGCCACGGTGCCGGCTCGGCCGCGGGCTTGGCCGCGGGATCACCCGCTTGCGCCGCCGCCGATTCGTCCGCTTTCTCAGCCGTCGATTCGTCCGCTTGCGCCTGCGCCGCCGCGGGTTCGTCCGCCTGCGCCGCCGCTTCCGCGGGATCGGTCGCCGCCGGCATCTGCTGCTGCGCCTTGTCCAGCGCCGCGTCCGCGGCCTGCAACGGCTTCTCGGCCGCGGGGGCCAGTTCACGCACCCCCTCGTTCACCCGCTCGGCGATCTGCTGCGCCTGCGCCAGCGTCTGCTTCGCCGGCTCGGGGTCCGAAGCATCCGCGGGCGATTGCGCCGCTTCACGCGACGCGGCCGAGGCTCGGTCCAACGCCTCGGCGGCGCGGTTCAGTTCACCCAACGCCAACGCCTCCGCCTCCACCCGCGCGGCGCGTTCGGCCTGCTTCACTTGCCCGATCGCCTTGGCCAGTTCCGCCTCGGCTTGCTCCGCCTTCTGCCCGCGATCATCACGCGATTGCCGCAGCGCATCCTCCGCACGCTTCGCGGCGTTGTCGGCCTGCTTGATCGCCTCGGCCACCGGCGCGGGCAGGTCTTTCATCTGCCGTGCCGCGCTGGTTTGTTCACGCGCCGCCTGCTGCGCCTCGGCGGCCTTCCCGGCCTGCTTCTGCGCCTGCGCGACGGCCTGGGCCTGGCGCGGCTCGGCCTTCTCCAGCGCTTCGCGCGCGGCGGTGAGTTTCTCCGCCTCCGTCAGCGCTGCTTTGGCCGACTTGAGGTCCGCCGACGGCCGGCTTTGCAACTGATCCAGTTGCGCCAGCGCCTCGTCCATCTGCTGCGCGGCGTTGCGCATCGCCTGCTCGGTCTTGGGTTGATCGCCGGCGAATGCGGCGAGGCGGGCCTCGTCGGCTTGCGCCGCGGCCTGCTCGAGCCTCTGCTTCACCGGCGCGGTCAACGCCGGGTCGGCCGTCATCTTCCGCAGTTGCTCGGTGATCGCCGCCTCGCGGGCGACGTATGTTTCGGCCACCGCCGTCAGCTCGGTTTCTGCGGCCAACTGATCCGCGACCTCGCGTTGCTCATCGCGCAACGCGGCGAGCTGCTCGCGCAACGCGCCGCCCTGATCCGCGGCCCCGTCATCGAGGCCACGCAGATAGGCCAGCGCCGCTTCGACCGCGTCGATCACCGCTTGCTGGTGCTCGGCGGCCTCGGCGTATCGACCGCCGATCAGCCCGTCGAGCGCCGCGGCCAGGTCGGCCTCCAGCCACTGGCGGCCCAGGCCTTCGCGCAGCTTCT
The DNA here is from genome assembly GCA_964614575.1 of uncultured Phycisphaeraceae bacterium. Classification (GTDB taxonomy): domain Bacteria; phylum Planctomycetota; class Phycisphaerae; order Phycisphaerales; family Phycisphaeraceae; genus JBGTLW01. The sequence continues at coordinate 1,811 of CAZTLX010000071.1, forward strand.
TCGCCGTCTGGGCGTCGGGCCCGGCCCATTGATCGGCGTGATCCAGCAGACGCAGCAGTTGCTCGGCCAGCGCCGCGACGTTGCGCTGCCCGCCGGCGACCAGCGTCAACGCCGCGTCGTCCTCGCTGCCGAGCATCAGCGTGGCGTTGCGCGTCTCGGTTTGCGCACGGGCCAGGTCGGCGGCGAGCTCTTCGATCTGCATCCGCCGCAGCCGCAGGCGGACGCGCTCGCGTTCGGCCAGCAGTTGCAGCAGCGTCTCGTGGACCGCCTGCTGCGCCTCGCCGACGAGTTGCTTGCGTTGCTCGCCGTCGGCGGTGGCCGCGGCATCAAGCAACTCCACCACGCGCGGCATGCGGGTGTCGGCGATCTGCCCGACGCGGCCGCGCATCGCGCCCAGCTCGTTATAGATCGGGTCTTGCGTCAGGCCGTTTTCTTCCAGACGCACCAGTTGCTGGTCGATGATCGAGCCGAGCAGGTCGCGGGCCAGCTCACGGGCCCGCAATTGCTGCGATTGTTGACGGGTCAGATTGGTCGCGTCGGTGGGCGCGGGTTCGGGCGCGGGCGCGGGCTGAGCACCGGCGGCGTGGGCCACGAACAAGGCGGTGAGGATCGCCAGCAGCCGGATACAGGAGTGGTGTGGTTGTTTCATGGCGTGGTGCCTCCGACGTTGAGTTGGGCGTCGATGATTTCGTCCAGGCGCCGATCCAGCTCCAGGTCGGATTCGAGCAGCGCTTCGAGCAGGGCCTGGCGGTCGATGACTTCGAGAACGATCGGCGCGGCGCGAGTGCCTTCGCCGGGCAAGTCCCCGCGGTGATCGATGGCTTCCACGGCCAGCTCGACGCGGTCGCCGGGCGAGAGCCCCAGGGCCGCGAGCGCGACGGGCGCTGCCTGATCGTAGGTGTCGGCCGCGCCGGCGGGTTCGGCGAGGGTGGTGGTGATGGTGACCGATTCACCATCGGTGGGGACGATGGTCTGATGGAGCAAAAGTCGATCGAGCCCGAAGTCATCGCGGGCCTCGATCTGCAGCCGCGGCGTGCCGGTCGGCAGGACGCGGCGGGTCACCGCGCTGGTGCGGATGTGGGGCGGCTGATCGGGCTGCATGGTGATGGCGATGGCGGGCAGGTCGCGCAGCGCCAGGCCGTATTCATCGGTGGCCTCGGCTTGGAGGGTGAGGGATCGCGACAAGGGGTTAAGCGGGTCGCCGAGCGCCTGGGCGCGGTAGCCGTCGGCGGTGGGCAGGAGGGGGATGACGCGGTCATCGAAGCGGACCGCGGCCTCATCGAGCGGCTGATCGCTGTGCAGCGTGACCTCCAGGGCCGAGCCTTGGGGTACGGCCAGGCGGCGGGACTGGCTGGTGATCGGTTCGCGGCCGGTGTAGGCGGGCGGGGTGACGGTGACGGTGAGGCTGATGCGTGGGGCCGGGGCGACGTGAAGCCGCCGCGTGGGTGAGGTCGCGTCGCCGGCGGTGATGCGGTAGTCGAAATCGCTGTCGGCGACGCGCAGCTCGCCGGTGTACAGCGTCGGGTCATCGTCGGCGGGCATCAGGGTGATCTGCGAGGTGAGGCCGCGGTCGGTCGCGGCCAGGTCGGCGAAGGCCTGCTCGGGTAACACGCCGCCGAGGCGTACCGCGAAGCGGACCGGCCGTCCCGCGCGGGCCACCTCGCCGGGCTCGAGGATCGTTTCGATGCGTGTGTCGGTGGGGTAGGAGCGGTTGGACAGCAGCGTGCGGCTGGCGAACGCGCCGACGTGGCCGGGCGCGAGCACCAGCAGCAAGAGCCAGACGGACATCGCCGCCCCGAGCTGGGCGAGGTGCGGCCGCATGGCGCGGGTGTTGAAGCCTTCGAGCAGGTCGAGGTTGGGCAGCACCTCCTCGACGTAGGCGATGACCGCGGCGCGCAGGGGCGGCGAGCCGAATTGCGCGCGTCGGCCGTCGGCGAATTGCACCGCGGCGACCAGATCGGTGTCGATGCCCTGCCGGCGTTCGATGAGCAGGGCCAGGTCGCTGTCGGCCTCGCGGGTGCGCAGCGCGGGCAAGAGCCAGCGGCGGCAGGCCCACGCCAGTCCGCCGAGCCACAGCAGCAGGAGGATGACGCGTTCGACACGGCCGGCGTTCGTGAGCCAATCGAGCAGGAAGATGACCAGCAGCCCCGCCAGCGCGAGCGCCGCGACGCGCGACGCGGCCGAGCCGAGGCGCACGACGGTGCGCAAGCGGCGTAGGCGGATGATGGCGTCGTGGATGTGGGCGAGGGTAGCGGGCATGGGGGGTGGGAGTGGGGAGTGGGGAGTTAGGTGTCGGGGTGTGTGGGGTTAGCGTAGGTTGGAGAGTTTGCGCAGGAGCCATTCGCCGAACATCAGGCTCAGGGCCAGGAGCAGCACGAGCCAGGTGTTGCCCAGCGGTACTTCACGGCGGGTGGTGATGCGGACTTCCTGGGCGTCGATCATCTCGGGCAGGCGGTCGAGTTCGTCGAGTTCCAGCGCCTTGCCGCCGGTCTGCTCGGCGAGGGCGTTTTGCAGGGCGGTATCGCGGGTGGGGTTTCGGCGTTCGATGCTGACGTTGCTGACCTCGAAGCCGGCGTCCGATTCGTTGCCGGTGACCGGGTCGGTGATCATCAGGCGGTAACGCCCCGAGGCAAAGACGGGCAGGGTGGTTTCGTACACGACGCCGTCGCGCGTGAGCGGCAGGACCAGGTCGCTGACCGTCTGCGTTGCGCCGCCGTCGTCGGGCTCGACGAGCAGCCGGCCTTCGAGTCGGTCTACGCCCAGTTCGCCGAAGTCGCGGTCGTAGGCCTCGACGGAGGCGATGACCTTGTCGCCGCTGCGGTAGCGCGGGCGGTCGGTGCGGACGATGAAGCGTTTGCCCTCGCCGAGCGCGCGGCCGAGGCCGAGGCGGTAGATCAGTTGGCCCCAGAGCTGGCGGTAGTACGTTTCGCCGTAGGTTTTTCGCAGGCGCCAGAACTCGTTGAAGGCGACATAGGTCACCTCGCCGCGGCCGTACTGCCGGGTGGCGATGATGGGCTGGGGCTGCTCGCCGTCGGCGGTGCGGTCGGCGGGGTGGGCGGCGAGGACGTTGGCCAGCGGGTGGGCGCGGGCGACGGGCTGATACCACGGCACGGGGCCCAGGTTCGCCCAGGCGCGCTGGTTTTCGGCGTCGTCGGAGCCGAGGCGCATGAAGTCGTACTCGGTGGCGGCGGGCGTGCGGATCAGTTCAAACGGCTGGTCCCGCCGCGTCGCCTGCGGGTCGGGCACCACCGGCAGCATGTCCCCCAGCCGCGTGCCCGCCCAGGCCTGGGGCCCGAACTGCGGCCCGGCGATGACCACCAGCCCGCCGCCAAACTGCGCCACGTATTCGTGCAGCATCTCCTGCAATTCGTCGGAGAGCATCTCGGTGGGCAGGTCGGAGAGGAAGATCACGTCGTAGGCGAAGAACTCGGAGCGCGGGCGGATCAGCGTCTCAAGGAACAGCGGGTTGTCCCGCCGCACCTTCAGCGACGCGGAGCGCAGGAACGTGCGGAACCCCGCGCGGCCGACCAGCGGGTCGCGGTGGAACACCTCTTTGATGAACCGCCACTCCCACGTCGGCTGATATTCCAGGAACAGCAGGCGCAGCGACTGGTCGCGCACCAGCACCTCGCGGGTCGCGCGGTTGTTCTCGCTGACCGCTTCGTTCTCGAACGGGTCGATGCGCACCTCCAGCAGATACCGCCCCGCTTCCTCGGGGAGGAACGGCATCGGCAGGCTCAGGTCGTTGCTTTCGAGCAGCACGGTGGTCGGCTCGCCGACGGGAGCGAACGGCTCGTCGAGCGATTCGCCGGTCGGGCCGGTGACGCGGCGGGCGAGCAGTTGCACGCGGGCCGGCTGCCCGTCGAGCCCGGTCTGCGTGAGGCGGACGGGCAGGTCGATGTTCTCGCCCTGCTTGAGCAGCGCCGGCGTGCGGAGGGTGACGGCCAGGTCGGTGACTTGTCGGGGCCCGAGGCCGACGGTGTAGAACGGCCGGCCCACGCGTTGGGCCGCGGCCAGCGCGGGCGGCCCGGTGTTCTGCACGAAGTCGCCGAACACCACCACGCCGGCCAGGCGGTGCGACTGGTGCCGGCGGTGCAGGTCTTCAAACGCGCCGCCGTAGGCCGAGACCTCCCCCACCGGTTCGATCGCCTCGGCCAGGGACTTGAGGCGCAGCGGGTCGTCGCCCTGCCCATCGGTGATGACCTCGCGAATTTCCTCGGGGCGGTCCATCACGTACGCCCGCACGCGGAAGCGGTCTTCGAGGCTCCGCAGCGCCCGCGCCTCGTCCGCCGCGAGCGCTTCGCGCAGTTGATCGGCGCGGCTGGGGGCGTCGGGGTCGTCCTGCGCGCCCGCGCCGTCGCGGATCTGCATCGAATCGCTGGCGTCAAAAAGCAGCAGCAGCAGCGGGCGGTAACGCTCGGTGGTCGCCAGCGCGATGACCGGCTCGGCCAGCAGCACCAGCAACAGCGCCAGCAGCAACGCCCGCAGCGCGGTGAGCGTGAAGCGCAGCACGCGCGAGGTGATCGACGGCTGCCACTGCCGATAGAACACCACCGCCGCCGCCGCCAGCACCCCGACCAGCAGCAGCACCAGCAGCGGATACGCCTGCGCCCAGCCCGCGCCGAAGCCCAGCCCGATGCGCTCGATCGATTCGAGGTCGTCGATCCCCAGCAGTCTTCCCAGCAGGTGCATCATGCCGGTTGCACCTGCCTTTCGCCGGGCTCGACGCGGCGCAGGTGCGGCAGCATCAGCACGGCCATCTCGACCAGCAGCAGCAACAGCGTCATCACCAGCAGCCACCACCACAGCGACGTGCCGCGGTACGTCTTGCCCGAGAGCGACAGCGGCTGATCGGAGGGGATGAACGTGGTGGTCACGTCGGACCCGATCGCCTCGGCGATGCGGGTCGGCTCGGCGCGTTGGAGGTTGCCCTCGTCGCCCGGGCCGTTGACCGCGAGCATGAGGAAAGGCGCCTGATCATCGGCGGCGGCGTGGGCGGGGTCGGGCTCTTCGATGAGGCGATAGACCCCGCGCTGATGGACCTCGCGGATCAGCAGGCCCAGCCGTTCGCCCCCGATCGCCTCGGGCACGATGGAGCGCGGCTCGGTTTGGCCGGGGCTGATGAGCGTGAAGCTGCGCCCGGCCAGCGACGCGGGCAGGGGCACCACGACCTCGTTGACCGGGCCGAGGTTGCGGCTGGGGATCGTCTGGGTGACCAGGTCGCGGATCATCTGATCGACGAGGATGATCGCGTGGTCAGTCGCGAGGCTGTTCCAGCGCGGCAGCAGCCCGGTGGTGAGGAACACGATCTGCCCGCGGCCGACGCGACGCCGCACCGCGAACGCCTCGCCGTTGTCGAACCGCGCCAGCACCTGCGGGCGTTGGCGGTCCACCACTTCTTCCAGCGGCAACTGATCCGGGTCGATCGCCAGCGGGTTGACCCACCGCAGCCAGCGCCCGGTCAGCTCGGCGCGGCGGGCGCGTTCGGCATCCCGGCGTCGGCGGTCGTCTTCGCCCAGCGTGCCGCGGCGCTCGGCCTCGGCCCAGCGGCGCTCGTTCTCCGCGCTTTGCTCGAGCCACTGCCGACGCTCGGTCAGCCGCTGCCGCGTCGCCTCGCTAAGCGCCTCGATCACCGAGTCATCCACCGAGACCGCTTTGAAGAAGTACGGGCCGGTGAGCAGGTTCTGCGTGACCTGATCCGGCAAGCCCAGGTCCAGCAGGTTATCGCTGATGGTGGACGGGTCGAGGCGGAAGCTGGTCACGTCCTCATCGGTCGCGGCCGGGACGCGGCCGATCGGCTCGGGGGCCAGGGGCAGCGGCAGCACACCCGCGCCATCGAGCCACGCGGTGCGCGTCCAGGCTTCGGGGTCAAACAAACCGCCCGCGGTGATCACCAGGCTCCCGCCCAGCTCCGCGTATTGCCGCAGCATCTCGACCGTCTCCGGCGAGGGCGCGGCGGTGCCGGCGAGCAACACCAGCCGCGCATCGGCCAGGGCCTGACGGGTCACCTGCGACGGCGTGAGGTGCCGCAGCCGGATCGCCGCCTCCTCGGCCAGCGGGTTGGGGTGCGTGGACCCGAGCAACCGGCGCACGGGGTACGACTCGCCGTAGTAATTGAGCGCGGGGTCTTCGGCCGTGCCCAGCGAATCGATGCACACCACCGGCGCGGCCGAGACCACCGGCACGATCAGATGACGCACGTCATCATCGGGCAAACGATCGTGATCCAGGCTCAGCGACACCGGCACGAACACCGGCTGATCGGGCGTGCCGATCGCGTCGAAGGTGTGCTCGAAGATCAGCTCGCGGTTCTGATCGGGGATCAGATCGACGTAGCGCTCTTCCACCACCGTCTGCCCGACGCGCAGCGCCACGCGCACGCCGTCCCGCGGGGCCCGGCCCTCGTAGCGGAGCTGCGCGATGAGCACCGCCGGGGTCGTGCGCCCGGCAAAGCCGTCACGCAGGCGGAACGAATCGATCCACGCGTTGTCCGGCGACCCCGGGCCCACCTCCGCGACCTGCACCTCCTCGATCGAGGCGAAGTAACGGCTCAGGTCGCCGCCCGCCCAGTTCGCCGACTGCTGATCACCGATAAACAACACCCGCTTGCTGGGCAGTTGCTCGACCGATGCCAACGCCTTGCGCACGGCCTCGGCCGAACGCCCCGCCCACCCGGCGCGATCCACCAGTTCCAGGTCGCCCAAGGCTTCGAGCGCGTCTTCCTTCGAGGCGTACGCCTCGCGCAGGTGGAAGTCTTCCACGGCGCAGGTCGGGATCAGCGAGACCGACGAGCCGTCGGGCAGGCGGTTGATCAGGTCGGCGGCTTTGTCCTTGGCGTCATCGAGCAGGGTGCGATCGAAGGGGCGATAGCCCATCGAGAGGCTGTTGTCGATGACGAGCACGGCGTGGACCGGGCCGTCGGGTGCCGCCGAGCCGGGGCCGGAGACGAAGAACGGCCGGGCCAGCGCGAGGATGAAGAGGATGACCACCGCGGTGCGCAGCAGCATCAGCAGCAGGTCGCGAAACTCGAGCCAGCGGCGTTGTCGTTTGACCGCGTCGAGCAGGAAATCCATCGCCGCCCAGTGGACGGTCTTGAAGCGTCGGCGGTGCAGCAGGTGCAGCATCGCCGGCACGCCGGCCAGCAGCAGGGCCGCGAGAAAAGATTCGGCGACAAAACTCATGCGTCCTCACCCCCGGTTTCCCCGGCACCGTCGGCGTCGGCGGTGACGCCGGTGCCCCCGGTGCCCCCGGTCTCGCCGCGATCGGCTTGTGTTTCGCCGGTCTGGGAGGCGTCGGCCGGCTGGAGGATCGGCAGGTAGCGGTTGGGGATGTTGAGCACGAACACCGCCGTCGCCGTGCCGAAGAGCCGGCCGTCCCTGCCGCCGACATGGGCCCCCGCGTCCCACGAGCCATCGTCGTTGCGACCGCCGCCGAGTCGCTGCCTGGCGACCAGCCCGTCGCGCAGCAGGGGGAAGCCCTCCTCCCAGCGTTCGCCGCCGACCTGGAACAGCGCCTGCGCGACGTAATAAAGCGTGTAGGCGTCGAGCGGCACCTTGCCGTCACGCTGCTTCCAGCCCTTGCTTTCCTTCTGCACCTGTTCGAGCACGTAATCGGCCGAGCGGTAGATGCGGAAGTCCTCGTACTCGCCGAACTCCTGCAGGCAGACCGCCCCGGCCGCGCCCATCGCGGTGGTCACGCGGTTGCCGTCGTAGGTGAACACGCCGGGCCGATCGGCCAGCGGGTCTTTGCCGTAGCGGTTGCCCTTGCCGTCGGGTTTGCCGATGACTTTGTAGTGCCGTCTCACCGACTGGATCGCCAGCTCGACCGTGCGTGGTGGCACCTCCATGCCGACATCCATCGCGCCGCGCAACGCCTTGGCCTGCATCACCGCCAGCGACAGGTCGTGGCCTCGATCCTGCCGACGCGCGATGTAATCCCACCCGCCGTCCGCCGCCTGCACATCGCTGATCAGTTGCAACGCGCGATCGAGCACGCGGCCGAGCTCCGGGTCGTTGGACATGCCGTAGGCCTGGGTGAGCACGAACGTCGCCAGGCCGTGGTTGTACATGTCACGGCGTTCGTTGGAGATGTTGAGCAGGCCCGAGGGCTTGGCGTTAGACACGATGTAATCGAGCCCACGCTTCACGTTGTCGCCGTAGAGCCCGCGACCGGGCATGTGCCCGTCGGACAAAAACGCCAGCACGCCCAGCGACACCAGCCCCAGGTCGTTGCAGCCCCAGTTGCCCGCCGCCCCCTGATTCTCCGCCAGCCAACGCAGCCCCGCATCCGAAGCGGCGCGGCTCTGCGCAGTGATCTCCCCCTCCGCCGCGTGAGCCGTGCCCCCCGGCAAACCAAAGAACACGCACGCCGCGAGCGCAAGCGCCACCACGCGAACGGGCGAGCGGGCCGGGTTGTTGGAACTCATGTGAATCATGGTGCATCCGTGGGGGCGGGGAATTAAGAATGTCGAAGCCCGGAGGACTCATTCAGACCCGGGTGTCGGGCAGCGACAGTCCTTCGGTTTTGTTCGTCATTCTGGTTTCGTCTTTCGTCATTCGTCATTCCCCCTCGTTTCTTACTCCAGCAAGAACCCCGCGTCGACCCAGGCGCCGCGGCCGCTGCGCTTGGGGTGGCTGATTGTGAGCAGCTGCGCGCCGGGGGGCAACACCACCTCGATCTGGTGCAGCGGACTCGAAGTCCTGCGCTGCCCCACCTCGGCCAGCACATTCGCATCGGCGGCGACCTTGAACGGGCCGGCATCACCCGTGCCCGCCGCACCCACCACCGCCACGAAACGCCTCGCCCCCGGCGGGATCGCAAACGTCACGTCCAGCCCCTCGCCACTGACGAGGCCGCGGCCCCACCGACGCCCATGCATCTCGACGCCTTCTTCAGCGCCGTCGCCGCTCAGACGGGTCAGAGGCTTGTCGTCCGGCCAACCGCCCATCGGCGTCAGATCAACCAGCGCGATCGCCGGCGCGATCGACCGGCCGTTGGGCCGCCCTTCGATCAGCGACCGCAGCACCAGCCGCGAGAGGATCAGCCCGGGGGCCTGGGCCTCCGCCTGATCGCGCGGCTGGGTGATCCGGATCGTCAGCACCGCCTCGCCCTCGCCCCCCGCCTCGCCCTCGCCCTCGCGCTGGCCCGCAAAGGCATAGCGCGTGAAAAGCGATTGCCCCGGCTTACGCTTGGACTTGTCGATCTGCGCCTGCCCGTCGGTGGTTTTGATCGGCTGCCCGTCGAGCTCCACGACGAGCTCGTGCTCGCCCGCCTGGCCCTCGGTGTCGGTGCGGAACTCCAGAAACGCCGACGACGGGCCGAGCCTCAGCTTCCGTTGCAGCGTCAGCCCCGCGCGGTCGGTGTGGATCGTCGGCCACCAGCGGTCGGCTTGTTTATCAAACGCGCGGCCAAACGCCGCCTTCCCCGACACCTCCCACCCGGCGAGGCCGGGCACGAGCTGCGCGGGCCGCGGCTCAAGGCCTTCGAGCTCCACCAACGGCGAGAGCCAGTTGAGCTGATCGCGGATATCAAACGGATCGGCACCGGACGGACGGCCAACATGCGCATCGTCCGCGACCAGCACGGCGTAAGGCTTTTTCGCGAGCGACACCGGGCCCAAAGCCGTCAACGCCTGCCCGCCCAGCAGGAATCCGCTGCGCCACGCCGGCTTGCCCGTGACCCGAGGCCGATCATCGAGATATACCTCCGCGATCGCGCAGCCGCCCCGCCCCACCGCTTCATCGATCCCGACCACCCCCGACAGCGACACCGCACGCTTGGGCAACGCGTAGGCGATCGCGCTGCTCGCGTGCATGCCGACACCCCGCGGCGCGACCATACCGCCCGACATCAGGTCGCCGCCACGCACCGAGGCATCGGCCCGCCACGCCCAGGTGTGACCCGCGGCGCTGCGCGCATACACCGTCTGCGCCGGCAGCACGCTCAGGGGGACCTGATCCGCATCGCGGAACGACCAGCCCACCACGCCCGCCAGCGCATACGCCAGCCGCTCGTCCGCCCACACCGGCTGCACGTGGTGCCACACCTCGTGGTCTTGCTTCTTGCCGTGGCTGTGCATCTGCATCTGATCGATGGCAAAGCTGAGCAGCGAGCCGTCGGACAGCCGCACACTCGCCACGCGCTGATTGCCGGTGGCGCCGGGGATGAGCTGGCGCTGCGCCACCGTGTCCGCGTCGGCCGGGTCACGCGGCGGGTGGACCCGGGCCAGTTCCTCGAAGGTCGCGGTGAGCACGCGGTCGCCCGACAAGGCGCGCACGCCCGTCGCCGTCCACGTCAGCGCTTCGAGGCTCATCTCGCTGCCGTCGGCGAAGCGCAACCGCCCCGCCGCGTCGCTGCCGGAGAAGGCCGAATCTTCCCACGAGACCCACACCACCCGCTCCGCCAGGACCCGCACGGTCTGACGATCGCGCTTCAAGCCGGTCGTCTGAGCATCGAGCCGCACGACCAGCCGAGCGCCGCTGCCATCGTCATCCAGCTCGTAGCCGGTGACCCGCCCGGCGAGCACGTCGCCGTTATCAAAACCGATGCGCGGCCGCCGCTCGTCGCGCTGCGCCCCGATCCGCCCCAGCAGCCGCGCCGGGTTGGCGGGATCAAAAAGCGCACGCCCGGCGACCGTCGGCTTCTTGCCCGGCTCAAACCAGTCGCGCAAAAAATCGTCGCTGACCTGCGTGCCGTCCTGCAGCCGCATCGTGTATCGCGCCTCCGCCAGCGATGGTGCGCCACCCAGCAGAACAACCAGCAGCACCCACCCCCGCCAGCGGGCATAGCCGCGGCAAGCCGCGCCGAGGTCTGATCCACGAATCAACATGACCGCCTATTGTGCCGCGCCGCTCGGGGGTTACGCCAATCCCTCGCCCCACGCCCGCCCACGCTTGGCCCGGAAGAAGCGGCGGAGCACCGCCCCGCACGCCTCGGCCTCCACCCCGGCCACCACCGACAGCCGATGGTTGAACCGCGGCTCATCGCACAGCCGATGCAGCGTCCGCACGCAGCCCATCTTCGGGTCGCCCGCCCCGTACACCAGCCGCCCCACCCGCGCATTGACCAGCGCCCCGGCACACATCGGGCAAGGCTCCAGCGTCACCGCGATCGCGCAATCCTCCAACCGCCACGATCCCAGCACCGCCGCCGCCGCACGCAGCGCCAGCAGCTCCGCGTGCGCCGTCGGGTCCTGGTCCAGCTCACGCCGGTTGTGCGCCTCGGCGATCACCTGCTCACCGCGATACACCACCGCGCCCACCGGCACCTCGTCCAGCGCGGCCGCGGCCTCCGCCAGCGCCAACGCCCGCGCGATCATCCGCTGATCCACCTCGGTGGCCGTCGCATCCATCCCGGCAGTGTATCGGCACCCGCCCCGGTACACTGCCGGCCATGCGGGTGATCTGCGCGCCGGACAGCTTCAAGGAGTCGATGTCCGCCGCCCACGCCGCCGACGCGATGGCCCGCGGCATCGCGACCCTCGGCCTGCCCATCGAAGTGGATCGCTGCCCGGTGTCCGACGGCGGCGAGGGCTTCGTCGCCGCGATGCAAGCCGCGGCCGAGGGGCAACCACGCCGCACGCGTGTCACGGGACCGATCGGCGAACCGATCGACGCGGACTGGGCGAGGCTGCCCGATGGCACCGCCGTGATCGAGATGGCCGCGGCGTCCGGGCTCGAACGGGTCCCGCCCGCGCAACGCGACCCGCTGCGCACCACGACCTTCGGCACCGGCGAGCTGATCCGCGCCGCGCTGGACGCCGGTTGTGCGCGCATCCTCCTGGGCATCGGCGGCAGCGCCACCTGCGATGGCGGCGCGGGCATGGCCCAGGCGCTGGGCGTCGTCTTCCACGATGCGCAAGGCCACGCGATCGATCGCGCCATGACCGGCGGCCTGCTGATGCGCATTCAGCGGATCGATGCGTCCCGTTTAGACCCGCGGCTGCGCGGCACCGAAATCCTCGTCGCCTGTGATGTGACCAACCCGCTGACCGGCCCCGACGGCGCGGCCGCGGTCTACGGCCCGCAGAAAGGCGCGACGCCCGCGGCGGTGAAACAACTCGACGCCGGGCTCGCCCACCTCGCCACGCTGCTCGGCCGCGACCCGATGATGCCCGGCGGCGGCGCGGCCGGGGGGCTGGGCTACGGGCTGGTCGCGTGCCTGGGCGCGCGGCTGGGGCGCGGCATCGACCTGGTGCTCGACGCCTGCCGATTCGACCAGCGCGTGCGCACGGCGGATTTATGCCTCACCGGCGAGGGTCGGCTCGACGGCCAGAGCCTCGCGGGCAAGGCCGTCATCGGCGTCGCGCAGGCCGCGGCCAAGCACGGCGTGCCGACCATCGCGCTGGTCGGCTCAGCGGGCGACGGCGCCCCGCGCACGCTCGACGCCGGCCTGCGGGCCTACCGCGTCATCGGCGAGGGCCTGTCGGTCGAAGAATCGATCCGCCGCGGCCCCGAACTGCTCGCGCAAGCCGCGGCGGCGGTCGCGCGTGACCACCTCCCCGTTTAGCGGTGGACACGAAGTGTCACCTGCCTTGCCGCCGTCATCGCAGGAAGGGGCACTTCGTGCCGCCCGCTAAACGGGGAGGGGTAAACACGGCGTTCATGGGGCGCGGGTAAGATGACGCCATGCGTGAACACCTGCCCAAGATCATCATCGTCACGCTCGTGCTGCTGGTCGTCGGCGTGCCGCTGCTGATGCGCGGCGGGGACGAGGCGAGCCTGGGTGCGGCCGCCGCGCCCGGCGACAAGCTGATCATCTACACGCCGCACAACGAGCAGATCCGCCACGAGTTTGCCGAGGGGTTCAACCGCGACCGACTCGCCCGCGGCCTCTCGCCCGTGCGCTTCGACTGGCGCAGCAGCGGCGGCACCAGCGACCTGCGCAAGCAGGTGCTTAGCCAGTATGAAGCGCTGGCCGCACGCAACGGCGTCGAGGCGATCGACACCCGCGGCATCGGGGCCGACCTGTTCTTCGGCGGCGGGGAATACGAACACAACCTGCTCGCCCGCGGCGTCAAAGCCGGTGAGCTAAACGTCCCCGTCGTCCGCCCCATCAACCTCCCCGAAGGCCTGCTCGAAGAGGTGTTCCCCTCGCCGCTGATCGGCGGCGAAAAACTCTACCACCCCGAAATGCTGTGGGTCGGCACCACGCTCTCGAGCTTCGGCATCGTCTACAACCGCGACGTGCTGGCGATGAGCAACCTCCCCGAGCCGAAGACCTGGGCCGACCTCACCGACTTCGGCTACTTCAGCTCGCTCGCGCTGTCCGACCCGACGCACTCCGGCTCTATCGCCGTTACCTACGAAACCATCGTCAAGCGCCTCGGCTGGCACGAGGGCTGGGCGCTGCTGCGGCGGTGCTTCGCCAACGCACGCTACTTCTCCTCCTCCGCCTCGAAGGTGCCGGTCGATGTCTCGGCCGGCGAGGCGGCGGCGGGGATGTGCATCGATTTCTACGGCCGATATCAGGCGGGCGCGGTGGAAAACGCCGATGGCTCAACCCGCGTCGGCTACATCGACCCCGCCGGGCTCACCGCCACCACCGCCGACCCCATCTCCATCCTCCGCGGCGCGCCCCACCCCGACTTAGCCGACGCCTTCGTCGCCTGGACGCTCTCGCCCGCAGCGCAACGGCTGTGGCAGCACCGCCTCGGCAGCGACGGCGGGCCGACCCGCTTCGAGCTTCGCCGCCAGCCGATCCGCGTCGATTCGTTCACCGCCCGCGAGCGCCGCGACTTCACCGACCCCGAGATCGACCCGTTCGGCCAGGCCCAACCCCTGCCCCCCGGCACGCCCGGCTACTACCGCTACATCGCCCCCATCACCCACGCCGTGGCCATCGACAACCACGACCGCCTCAAGGCCGCGTGGCAGGCGATCCATAACGCCGGCCCCCAACACCCGCGCTACACCGAGATGCTCGCGCTCTTCGACGCGATGCCCCCGGAATTAACCATCACCTGGCCGGACGCGGAGCTGGCCGACAACTGGCACGCCATCCTCCAGAGCGATCACCACCCCCGCCGGGCCGAGGTGGTCAAGGTGCTCGATGCCTTCACCAACGCGTTACGCAGCCGCTGGTCCGACGACGACCAGCAACTCCGCGACCGCCTCGCCTGGACCGCGTTCTTCGCGAATAACTACGATCAGATCGTGAAACTGGCGAACGAATAGCCCCCCGCGTTTAGCGGTTGACACGAAGTGTCACCTGCTTTGCTGCGCATGACACCTCCGGCGGATGGGGTGCTTCGTGCCACCCGTTAAACAGACCACGCCGCTTTACTTGACCATGCGGATGGTCATGGGGTAGCGGTAGGCCTCGCCCTCTTTGGCCTTGAGGCCGCCGATCACACTGAAGACGATCATGATCACGGCCAGCGGCAGGTAGAGCAGCGAGCCGATGCCGCAGGTGATCACCGCGATAAAGCTGGCGGCCACCCAGCCGATCAGCAGGGTCAACTGGAAGTTGAGCGCTTCCTTGCCCTGGTCATCGATGAATTTCGATTCGTCCTTCTTGATGAGCCAGATGATCAGCGGGCCGACGAACCCGAGGATGCCCAGCAGGTGGGCGAGCATGCCCATCATTTTTTCGTCGCTGGTCAGCTCGGCGGGGTCGAGGCCGGGGCTGGGCGGCGGGTCGAGCGTCGGGCTGGTGTTGGCCGGCTGGCCGGGGGGCGGAGTGTTGGGGTTTTCGGGATTCGGGGATTGCTCGGACATCAATGGTTCTCCTGATCGGTGATCGGGGCACGATCGTACCGCCATCAGTATCGGTCCGCGGCGGCGGGCGTCAACAGCGCGTAGGATGAGGGCATGCGCCGCCTGCACCGCTCCGACTTCGCGCCCCGGCTGGAGATGACGCCGCTGATCGACGTCATCTTCCTGCTGCTGACGTTTTTCATCTACCAGATGGTCGTGATGCGGCCGGTGGACACGCTGGGTTTTGAGATGGCCCAGGTCGCGGGCGGGCAGCGGTCGATCAGCGGGCGGCTGGACGTGCTGAGCATCGACGGCGACGGGGCGCTGTATCTCAACCGCGAGCCGATCCCCGCGGAGCAGTTGAATGACAAACTCACCGCCTTCGCCGCCGACCCCGCCGAGCCGACGCTGTACATCACGCTCGAAGCCGACGGCCGAACGGATCGCGGGCCGCTGCTGTTTGACCTGCTGCAGCGGGTGCAGGCGGCGGGCATCCGCAACGCCGCGGTGGTCGGGCAGCCCGGCGGCGGGTTGAGCCCCGAGTCCCCCAGGCGCGAGTAACGACGGGCGACCATGAGCACGTCCCACGACAACCTGCGGGTCTTCGCGTGCCTGATCGGCGCGGCGGCGATCCACGCGCTGCTGCTGCCGATGGGCGGGCAACTGCTCGCGCGGAGCCAACCGCAGCCGGCGGAGGTGCGCATCGTCGAGCTGACCGCGCCCGAGCAAAGGCAGCGCGGCCAGACGCTGGCGGTCCAGGCCGTGGTACGCAACGTTGGCCCGAGCCCGGCGGCGGGGCCTTGGGACGATGTGATCGCGCTGTCGCGCGATGCGGTGCTCGATGAGCGGGACACGGTGCTGCTGCGGCAGACGCGCGCGGGCGGGCTGTCCGCCGCCTCGGAGTATCGGATCGGCGCGAAGGCGATGATCGACGCGCCGCTCGACGGGCCGTACTTCCTCATCGCCGCCACGCGCGAGGGCGCGACGCAGGTCAAGCCGATCTGGATCGACGGCGGGCAAGCCCGGCTGGCCATCACGCGGCTCGATGCGCCCGAGGTCGTGCAGGCCGGGGGCATCGCCACCGTCACCGCGACGATCCGCAACGAGGGCGACGGCTACGCCCGGCCGCGCTGGACCGATACGCTGCATCTGTCGCAAGCCGAGCAACCCGATCCGGCCGCGGCCCCGCTCGAGCAGCGCCCGCGCGCCAAGCCGCTGCCGCCGGGCGCGACTTACGAAGCGCGGTTCCGCATCGAAATCCCGCGCGCGGCCGAGGGCATACACCACCTGAGCGTGCAGACGCGCGGCGGTGCGTCGGCCACGGAGCCGATCGAGGTGGTCTCCCTGGGCGTGCCGGACCTGGCGATGCAGGACGCCGAGGCGCCGACACACATCCTCGCGGGGCAGGAGGTGGCGGTGCGTTTCCGCGTCGCCAATCTCGGGCCGAGGGACACGGGCACGGCGGTGTGGTTTGATCGGGTGTATCTGTCGATGGACGCGACGCTGGACGAAGAAGACACCGAGCTGACCAACGCGCCCAGCGCTTTGCCGTTGGCGACGGGCGAGCGATACGCGACCGGGCCGCTGCTGATCACGCTGGGCGAGCCGACGCAGCCGCGGGCGTATCTGCTGTTTGTCGCGGACGCGGATGAGGTGGTGTACGAGGATCGATTCACGGCGAACAACGTGCTGGCGGTGCCGTTCGAATGGCAGAAGGCGGAGGCGTCCGATGAGCTGACGCTGGGGCGTGACGAGCCCTCGCCGCCGCTGGCGATGGCGTGGATCTCGCACGAGGCGTTTGAGGATTTGCGGGCGCGGCAGAGCCGGGTGGAGCAGCCGGCGTTGCAGGACCAGGTGGACCCGGTGCCCGATGCATCGGTGGTGCCCGACCCCGCGCCGCCGTCGGTGGCG
>CAZTLX010000072.1:0-18416 GCA_964614575.1 uncultured Phycisphaeraceae bacterium
ATCGAG
Source organism: uncultured Phycisphaeraceae bacterium (assembly GCA_964614575.1). Lineage (GTDB taxonomy): Bacteria > Planctomycetota > Phycisphaerae > Phycisphaerales > Phycisphaeraceae > JBGTLW01. Next base: position 7 of record CAZTLX010000072.1, read on the forward strand.
CCGCTCATGCCCCATCGACGCTGCAACCCGCTTCGGGGTAGTTGCTCGGCCTGTCCACCGCGCGTCTCCGCGACCAGCACCTTGTACTCGCCGCCGCCCTTGCACATATCCGAGAAACTAGCCGAGAGTTCGGCATGGTCCACGATCAGCGCGGGCACCGGATCGTTCCCTTTGCCGAAGCCCTGCGCCGGGTACCACAGCCCGCCGAGGATCTCGCTGCGGCCGCCGTCCGTGGTCCGGCAGACGGTGTTGCCCTTCTCGGTCTTGTAGCCGAGTACCCAGAACGTGCCGCCCTGATTCTCGACCATCGCGGGCGAACCGCCGATCTCGATGTTCAGTTGCCACGCACGCCAGGACTGGCCGTCGCGTAACGCGATCCGGCCGCCCACCGTGTTCTCGCTGAAGACCGTAGCCCTCTCGTGAACCATCTGGACGCCGGGCAGACCCATGATGTGCCTGAAAGTGACCGGCATATCGGTCGCCACCTCGATCCGCATCGGCCTGAAGTTGAAGCGCTCGAAGGAGACGGGATGCTCGTTCTCAAATCGCAGCAAGGTCTTCTCGCCATCCTCCTCAAGGCCGCGCACCCAGCTCTGATACCCGATCATCCGCTGCACTTTGCCGCGGACCACAATCGGGGTCTCCACCCAATAGGTGCCGCGCGGGAAGTAGAGCAGTTTTGCTCCCGAATCGATGGCCTTCTGAATCGCCGGGCCCTGGTCTTCCTTGCTCGCAGGATCGGCCCCGAAGTCGGCGACACTGACCCACGCCTCCGCGGGCACGTCGGGGATGGCCGGGGGATCGACCACGGACAGATTCAGCGTCTGACCGGGTTCCTCGAACATCGTCACCGGCTCGGGCCAGACATACTCGTCGATGTGCGCCGGGCCGACAGCCACCTCTTCGCCCTGTTTCACGGCCGCCGCGTAGCCCTCGATTGAGATATTGCGAGCAACCAACGCCGTGCTGTTCTCGATCGCGGCGTGGTCGGCGCTGCCACCGGTGAGCTTTGAATCGATCATTACCAGAAGTCCTGCGTCGGTGAAGTGGCCGGTTGTCCCGACGCTGCGCACCGCTGTCGCGGTGTTGATGCTGGTCAACCCCCGCAGGGCGACGGTGTGCCCTTCGTTGAGCAGGCCGACTTCTTTCTGGCCCTGAAGATGGATGTTGGTCAGCGTCGAGCCGTACAGGTCGCCCCCGAGCCGGACGCCGGTGTCAAAGCCGTGAACTTCGAGGTTCTTGACCAGCAGGCACCCGACCGCCCGCGTGAGGCGCAGGCCATCCGCCGCGTCACCGAGCGCGACGATGCGGACGTTCTCCATCGCGCCGGTGTTCGATGCGTTGAAGTCCACGCCGACGGCACCGGGGTTGTCTTCGCCGACGACGAAGGTCATGTCCATGATGTAATTGTTGTGGCCCCGGTTGCCCGCGCCGGTGACCGGGTTGCTCCCGCCCATGCCGGGGATCGAGCCGGAACTGGTCAAGGCCCTCGGCTTGTCGGCGCTGCCGAACGCGACTGATCCCGGCCGCAGGTAGATGAAGGTCTGGCCCATGCCCGCGCCTTGCCACGCCAGGAACGCGTGCCACTCGCCCTTGGTGTTCTTCCAGTCGATCGGCTCACTCACGACGTACACCCCCGGGGGAAAGTACAGCGTGCGGTGTCTGCCCACGTTCTCCGCGACGGCGCGCTTGATCGCGGCGGTGTCGTCGGTCTTCCCGTCACCTTTGGCGCCGTAGTCGGTCTTGATGTTGGCCAGGCCGGCATCGTCGGGCACATGCACCGACGCGGGGCCGACGCGGGGCTCGGGCAGGTCGGGTTGATACGAACCGACGACTTCGGATTGAACGGCCGGCGCGCGACAGCTCATGCTGAGCAGGCAAGCAATCAGGGACACATACCACGGTATTTGTTTCATCGTCATGACTCATCCAAGGCAACATTCGTCCTGTAATCCCGGCCGATAATCTGCTCACGTGCGTCTGCAAAACGCGCCGGTAATCCACTTCAACCGGATTCGCTACGCATCACCACGTCTCGACCAGCCCCATCTGCTTGCGTGACCAGATGAGCTGATCCGCTCGGGACTCGAAGCCGCTCTTGTAGATGTAGCCCGCCGGCCAGGTGCGGACGAAGTCAGCCTCGTAGGTGTACCCCTCCACGTGCCCGTCGCCGTGGAGCACGCTCATGCTCTGTCCGGGGTGGTAGATGTCCAGCGAGTGGTTCGCCTGCCAACCGGCGGGATCGTTGCCGATGGGCGGGTACGCAGCCGGTGCGTAGTTCGGCCAGAACTGCCGGGTGTCGCTCAGGAGCACGACGCGCGAGGGGTTGGTCAACTCCTCGACCAGTGACATGCGTTGCTCGTGGGGCCGCGACGCGTTGCCGTTGGCGGTGCCGAAGATGTAGTACTGCACGTTGTAGTGCCCGGAGATCCCGCCGCCGCCGGGGTTGAAGCTGCCCGGGTCGTAGGGCGTGCCGCTCGAATACCGCAGGTGCAGGCCGTCGGCCAGCGGGCAGATCAGCGACGGGACCCAGATCGCGCTCCAGTAGCTTCCCTTGTCGCCGCGGGTGGGCATGTATTCCGCCTCGACCAGGCGGTGTACCCAGGTCTTGGTCCAACTGCCGCCGGTGAACCACGACTCGTGGTTAGCCGCGGGTGGCAGATACCCGCCGTTGTCCGCGGCGTAGGCGTAGAACGCGAACCCGAACTGCCGCTGCTGCGATGTGCAGAGCGTCACCCGGGCCGTATCCCGCGCGTTGCGCAGGGCGGGCAGCAGTAACGCGATCAGCAGCGCGATGATGCTGATCACTACGAGCAGTTCGATTAGCGTAAACGCGGTCGGGGTGGTTCGTCGCATATACAGGCCCTCTGGGGAGTCGAGGGGGAGGCCCATCCGAGGCGGGCCGAAACCGTCGGGCCGACTTCCATCAGCCCGGCGGCAGGGGCAGCGAATCAAACCCTCATGCCCTGCGCCCACGGCGCGAGCAGCAGAGTAAGAACCACGATCAGGACCCAGGGCGTGATCTTCTTCACCGTTTACACCGCCGAATAAGGGGTGGCTATGGGCATGCGATTCATGGCTGATTTCCTCCTGTTGAGTGTTTCGAGAAGTGAAGGTGCGACGTGGTCTGCCCGACCTCCAGGGCGTAGGTCACCTTGCGCGACGGGCAGGGCTGTGCAGGCTTGTTCAAGCATTGCAGCAGGGCCTCGGCGGCGGCCTGGCCCATGGCCTCGCGCGGCTCGACCAGCAGCGTCGGTTCGGTCACGGCGTTGGTCTGGCGCGCGCCGCCGAAGGTGATCAACGACAGGTCAGCGGGAATGTTCAGGTCAAGCCGGGCGGCGGCGACCTCGAAGACCGATGCGTCGCGCGGGCCCTGGCAGACCACCGCGGTGGGCGCATCATCGTCAGTGAGCACGGCCGCAGCCCGCACGACCGCTTCTTGTCCGGCCAACTGGCGCGGCACCTGGATCTGATGCGGCATCAGCCCTGCGTCCCGCATCGCCAGTTCGTAGCCCTGATAACGATCCAGCACGCTGTAGTGCGGCTCAAAGTCGTTGCCCGGGCCGTGGGTGAAGTCGGCGAAGGCGATCCGCCGGTGGCCGAGGCGAGTCAGGTGCTCCACGGCCTGTCGGCCGGCCTCGATGTCGTCGGGGTATACGGCGTTCTGCTCTGCCTTGAGGTTGATCCAGACCACGGGCAGGCCGGCCCGTTCGATCGCCTGCTGCATGTGCGCGGGCAGGGCGTGGGTGTAATTAATCAGCAGCCCATCGACCATCTGCTGTTCGAGGAACCGGGGCAGGTGGGATTCGTCCGCGAGCTGGTCGTCATCGAGGAACCAGAGTGACAGGTGCATCTGGTGCCGCTGCAGGGCGTCGTGCATCCCGCGAATCATCTCGCGGGTAAAGTTGGAGCGCTCGTAGTGGGTGCCCATCAGCAGGCCCACATGCTGGAACCGGCCGGTGGAGATGGCCTTGGCGGCGGCGTTGGGGCGGTAACCCATCTGCTGGGCCATGCGGCGGATCTTCTGGGCTCGCTTGGCGAAGGTGGGGCGCTGGTACTGCACATCCGAGCCAAGGATGCGGGCCGCGGTCGCGCGGGAGACCCCGGCTTTGGAGGCGATCTGGTTGATCGTGGCTTGGCTCAAAGGGTGGTTCTCAGGCGTGCAGGCGATGCGTGACGAAGAGCCGGGTAAATCGGGGCCATTAATTGGACCCATAGCAAATGAGACTGATCCAAATTAACCCGCCCCGGTATCCATGTCAAGACTGTTCTGTAGAAATCCCTTCCCCGCTTGGCTGTCGTGATATATGAGTAGGGCCAGGGTGAAGCGCTAATCACCCGAACCCACCACACCCGCCGCCGCGAGATGGCCCTGCGCTGCATCACCCGCAACGTGAGGATCGTTTACGTATGGGGAGAGTTACTATTGGGCAGATTGGCTGCGAATAGCCGGCTTGAAGTTACAGGTGCTGTCAGGCCGTCTGTGTTTTGTACCCCGCGGAGCGTGGAAACTCGTTGCTAATTCCAGACTTCTGACAAACAACCCCGAGCGACGCCTGCGCGTCGCTCGGGGTCATTCGCCGGAACTCGTTGGAGTCGGTCAACTTGTCGGCAAAGCGGAGAGGGAGGGATTCGAACCCTCGAGGGGATTGCTCCCCCACACGAATTCCAATCGTGCGCCTTAAACCGCTCAGCCACCTCTCCGGTGTATTTCGCGGGAGCCGCGTATGCTAAGCAATCCACGCAGTTTGTAAAGGGACGCGGATGCCGCGGCGGCCGAGGTACAGGACGAAGCTCGATGGGCTATTGGTGGTCGATAAGCCTTTAGGCCTCTCGTCGATGGATGTGGTGCGTCGGGTGCGGCGGGCGGCGGGGCACTGCAAGACGGGGCACGGGGGCACGCTGGACCCGATGGCGACCGGGGTGGTGGTCTGCTGCCTGGGGCGGGCGACCAAGCTGGTCGAGTCGCTGATGGCGGGGACGAAAGTGTACGAGGCGGTGGTCGATCTCTCGGCGTTCACGAGCACGGACGACCGCGAGGGGCCGCGGGAGGAGGTGGCGGTGACGGAGCCGCCGTCGCGCGAAGCGGTTGCGGCGGTGTGCGGGGAGCTGACGGGCGTGATCGAGCAGCGGCCGCCGATGTACTCCGCGATTCATGTGGACGGGCAGCGGGCGTACAAGCTGGCTCGACGGGGCGAGGTGGTGGACCTTCCGACGCGAGCGGTGCGAGTCGATGCGATCGAGGTCACGCGTTACGACTGGCCGTTGCTGGGGCTGACGATCACCTGCGGGAAGGGGACCTACATCCGCAGCCTGGCGCGTGATATGGGGATGAAGCTGGGCACGGGCGGGCACCTGGCGTCGCTGCGGCGGACGGCGGTAGGGCGGTTCACGATCGAGATGGCGGTGGGGGTGGAGCGGCTGGGGGAGCCGATTGTGCAGGGGGACTTGATGGAGGTGGATTGAAGGGCGGGGGAAAAGGCATATCCCGCCCAAGCATCGCAACGCTGCGCATGGGCGGGCTTGGGGCAGGGGTGGAAGTTTGCTCAGGCGTCGTCGGGGAGGGTGTGTTTGTAGGGGTCGGCGAAGCGCATCATGAGCAGGCCGAACTCGAAGAGGGCGTAGAGCGGCAACCAGAGCAGGAGCATCGAGAAGATGTCGACGGGCGTGAGCACCGCGGAGACGATCGCGCACGCGAAGAAGGCGTACTTGCGCAGCTTGGCGATGCGCTTCGGGTCGATCAGCCCGGTCCAGCCGAGGATGAGCATGACGACGGGGACCTGAAACGCGACAACGATCCCCAGGCCCATCATCGCGGCGAAGGAGACGTACTGCGTGACATCCGTCCATGGATCGAGGATGCGGTTGTTGAGCATGGGGATCTGGCGGATTTCTCCGGCGTGGTAGAGCTTGATCACCCGCAGGTCCGGCGTCATCCAGAGCATGCCTTCCTCCAGCGGATCGGGGTTGGCGGCGAGGATCGGCACGCGCAGCGGCGAAGCGTTTTCATCCACGTCCGGCGGTTGATACTTCTCCACGTTCTTCGCGAGCAACTCGACCATGAAACTCTTGTGGTCCAGATCGGCCTTTGGGTAGAACGTCGCGAAGTTGAGGAAGAAGAACAGGCACACCGGCAGCAGGATGTAGTAGGTGAACAGCACCGCGAGGATCGTCATGATCGAGCTGAACGGCGTGAGCAGATACACCGCCCGCTTCTCGTGGGCGTACAGCCCGCTGACGACAAACCTCCAGATCTGATAGATCACCCAAGGCGAGGCGATGATGACCGCGGCGATGACCGTGACCTTGATGTACACCGACATGAACCCGGCCGAGGGGTCGGTGGTGATGGTCTGCGGCGGGTAGCCGAGCGCATAACGGACCTGCAGCATGGGCGCGGCGAGCCAGCCGATGATCTCAAAGCCGTAGATGCAGGTGACGACCAGCGCGAGGGCGATGCCGATGATCGCGTGGATCAGGCGCTTGCGCAGCTCTTCGAGGTGCTCGCCCAGCGGCATGCGGAAGGCATCGACAGAGTCACTTGAATGATCAGGCTGATCGAGCGGCATGGGGGAGGATTGTACGGGTTTGACATCTGAATAACCTGCGCTATATCCCACCGAAGCTCCGCTGCGCTGCGCATCAGCGGGCTTGTGGGGGGTGATTTACATGATCTTTGTTTCTTACACGATCAGCATCGCGTCGCCGAAGGAATAAAAGCGGTACTCGGCGGCGACGGCCTGCTGATACCAATCGAGCAGGCGCGGCAGGCCGACCCCCGGCAGGGCGGCGACCAGCGCGAGCAGCGTCGAACGCGGCAGGTGGAAGTTGGTCATCAGCCGATCGGTATACCGCCAGGCGAACTGCCCGGCGGCCACGCGGTCGGGGGTGATGAACAGGTTGGTATGCCCGGACCACGATTCAGCGTCATCCGGCAGCGACTCGATCGCGCGCACCGTGGTGGTGCCGACCGCGAGGATGCGGCGTCCCTGCTGCCGAGTCGCGTGGATCGCCTGCACGGTGTCGGCCGGGATCACCGCATGCTCCTCATGGAGGGGGTGGTCTTCGAGCGTGTCGTGGCGCACCGGGGCGAAGGTGCCCAGGCCGACGTGGAGGATCACTTCCTGCCGGGGGATGCCTTGTTTCTGGAGTCGGTCAAGCATCGTTGGGGTCAGGTGCAGGCCGGCGGTGGGGGCGGCGATGGAGCCGAGTTCGCGGGCGAAGACGGTGTTGTATCGGTCGGGGTCGTCGGGGCGAGCTTCGGGTTCGTGGCGGTGCTTGCGGGCCTTGCGGATGTAGGGCGGCAGGGGGGTGATGCCGATGCGTTCGAGCAGGGCGTGGGTCGGTTCGTGGCCGAGATATCGTGCGCGCCACCGGCCGTTGCCCAGTGCTTCGAGCAGTTCGAGCGACGCGTGTTCGGTGAGCGTGAAGGTTTCGCCGGGCTCGGGTTTGCCGCGGGTTTCGAGCATCAGTTCCCAGACGCCCTCGCTTTCGGTGATGAACAGGCCCGCGGCGTTGCCTCGGGTTTTGGCACGGGTGGCGGTGAAGCGGGCGGGCACGACGCGTGATCGGTTGGTGAGCATCAGGTCGCCGGGCGCGAGCAGGCCCAGGTCCGGCAGGTCGCGCACGTGGTGATGGCTCACCCGGCCGGTGGAGCGGTCGCAGACCATCAGCCGGGCGCTGTCGCGCGGGTCGGCGGGGGTGGTGGCGATGAGGCGTTCGGGCAGGTCGAAATCGAGGTCGGCGGTCCGCATGAGCGGGCATGTTAGGCCAAGCGGCGCTGCGTTGCGGGCTGTTGCGTCGGGGCAACATCGGGCGCAGGCGGCCGAGACGTGTCCGGGGCGTTTCCCCGCAACCCTCGTCGAAAGCACGGCTTAGCGCGTCCTGTCCCCGTCGTTGGCAGGGGAGGGCGTTGTGTGGCTTGCTTGAGGCGTGTATATCGATGATCGCCCCAATCTCTCCGTTCACCTCATCCGCCAGGAGATGTACGGCAGCGACCGCTTCGCCCCGGACCCCGCGCCGCCCCCCCGCGTCGGTCGCGGCGATACCGTTCAATTCACCGCCTGCCCTCAGCACGTCCCGCTCAGCGGCGAGGCCTGCCCGGATCGTGACGCGGACCCGCCCGTTGATGCGGTCGGGGGCGGTTATCCGCAGGCAAGCTGGACGCTGACTGGCCCCGATGCGCTAGACACGCAGGCCGATAACACCGCACCCCGCGCCGATCAGACAAGCTTCGGTGGGGCCCCTTCCGATATGCGTCCCGGTGGGATGCTCGACGTTTTTGCCTAGCAGCCCGACGACGCGTCTGAGGTCTCACATCGGCGCGGCTTCACGGATCACGCGATGCAATTCGACCTGCCCATCGAGCGGCTGCTGCAACGGATCGCCACGCTGGATCGCGCCCAGTGCATCGCGGAACTGCGGGGCCTGCCCCGGCCCAAGCTCGACTTCACCGACGAATACCTGGACCGGCAAAGCATCGAGGGCTTGCGACACCTGCTGCTGGCGGCGGTGCTCACCGCGCGCCGGCATCCGCGTGAGGCAGGCTGAGCCGAGCCGTGGCAATTGGTTTAAGATCAGGCGGTGGGGCGATCGCAGCGTCTTATTTCGGTGGAGCGTTTTCAGCACCGGCGGAAACGGCGGCGGGCGGCGTGGCTGCTGGCCTTGCCCGTGCTCGCGGCGGCGGTGTGCGCCGATCAAAACGGCTGGCTGCTTTATGACCGTGACGCGGGACGCCCCATCCATGCGCGGCAACAGCAGCGGCGTGACATGCGGCAATACCATTCACGCAGCTTTCAGGTCACCCGCATCCTCGACGGCGACACGCTGGAGATCGATGCGCCCGATGGAGATGCGGCCTACACCCGGGTGAGAATCCTGGGCGTGGATGCCCCCGAAACCGAGTGGGTGACCCCCGAAGGCGAGATCATCTCCGCCCAGCCCTTGGCGGCCGAAGCAAAAGCGCTGGTGGTGGCGCTGGTCTTGCATGCCACCGTACGGCTGGAACTGGACCCCGATCAGACACGCGGGCATTACGGCCGACTGCTCGCTTATGTGGTGTTGGACGACGGCACGCGGGTCGGCGAGCATTTGCTGACGCACGGCCTGGCCCAGCATGACCTGCGCTGGCCACACCCGCATGCCGACCGCTACCAGCTGCTGCAACTCGACGCACAGCGTGCCGGCCGCGGCCGCTGGGCCGATCCTTAATCGGGTGGTTGCAATTCGCCGGGGCTCGGCCAACAATACGGGGGTCCTTTCCTCCTGCCATCGAGGCTTACATGTCCCTGCCCGGCCACGGCCGAAAACATGACCGCCCTCGTGATGTGCGGGGTGAGATGATCCGGGAGACCAGCGCTTTTTTGAGCTGGGCGTTGGCGCAGGGTTCCGATATGCCGCGGATCCCGCATCGCCGGGTCAGCGAGGGGGGATTCTCGGCCCTGCTGAGGCTGCCGGGGGCGCGGGCGGCGGTGGCGGGGTTCTGGGAACGGACGCTTGATCGGCTGGGAGAGCGGGGCGGCTAAGCCGGATGCTCAACCCCCACCGCCGGATGAACCGATCCTTGTTCATATCGTATGATTGACACGCAAATACCGCGCTTGCCGCCGGCGGGCCAAACCATCTTCAGGCGAGATTGATCGAGCATGTCTATCCGAGCCAACATCAGCTCCAGCTACCGCTGGCGTATCGGGATCGTGGGGATCGCGGCCCTGGCCTTCGCCGCCTACTGCTACTACGACGGGGCGATCGCCTACCCCGCCCAGAAGGAACGCTGGGACCGCTACTCCGAGCTGGTCGAGCAGTACCCCGAGACCTATCAGCGCGAATGGGTCGCCCTGGCTGAAACCAACGGCTGGAAGACCGAGTTCCCCACCGAGCGGACCGACAACGACATTATGACGCAGTACATCATGGGGGCGATGTGTACCGCGGTCGGACTGTTTTTCTTCGGTTCGTTCCTGATGATGACGCGCCGTTACGTGGAAACCGACGACGAGGCGCTGTGGGACCGCAAGAACCGGGCGACATGGGATCAGATCACCGAGATCGACAAGACCCGCTGGCCGACCAAGGGCATCGCCGTGGTCCACTTCAAGGAGGGCGGTCAGAGCAAGCGCATCGTGCTCGACGACTGGAAATTTGACCGCAACGAGACGCAGCGCATCATGGCTCACGTGGAGTCGAAAACCGGGGCCACGGCGGATGAATCAGACCCGTCCCCGGAAACCTCGCTTGAGTCCGACGAGGCCACGCCGCAGCAAGCGCCATCCGACGCGAACGAACCGCGTCCGGCTCAAGGCTCTTGAGGCGATCAACCAGCATTCAATGCTTTTGAATCGCGGCGATCGGCCGCGGCACCGTACTGCCGCCGATCAGGTCCAGGTCTCCCACGCCGCGCCGGGCCGGGTCCCCGGTGGTGGGTGCCACCCGCCGTGGACCACCGACCGAGGCGAGGCCGATCCGCTCGTGGACGTAGCGTGGGGCGTTGACGATCAGCCGACCGTTGAAGTATTTCACCGAGGCGCCTTCGACATCGGTCCACAATGCGGGCTCGACGGTGTCCATCACGGTGTCGGCCAGGGATTGGCCGCGTTCCTCTTTGCTCGGGCCTTGCACCTCTTCGGTGTCGAGCGCGAACAAGCCTCCGCCGTTGTTGCCGCCACCGCCGCCGCGTGAGTTCGCCGTGGACCCGCCGGAGCTGGTGTTGCTCAGCGACTGGTTGAGGTCGAACTCCGGAGCCGCGAAGTTGGGGATGTCCATCACCAGGTCTTCAACGATATACACCTTGAGGATCAGGTTCTGGTTCGCCTGCCGTTTCGTCATCACCTGCACGTACCACGGCGTGACCTCATACATCAGCTCCATATCCGGCGCGGCCTGCCGCATCAGGATGCCCAGCAACTGCCCGGCCGGCACATCCGTCAGGTGCAGATTCAATCGTCGATCCGGATCGACGCCCTCGTCTGAAAGCGCGTTCCAGTCGATCACCAGCGGGATGTTGGTCGTCGTGGCCCACCAGTCGAATGCGCTGCGGGCCGAGGCCTCTTCGATGACCACCACATCGACGATATCGCGCAGGCGCTGGGCCGGGGTGGGCGGCTCGTACGCGTCGGCCGGCGTTTGACGCGCGGCGTGATCGCGACGGACCTGCTCCATCCGCTGCTGCAACGATTGCGCTTCCGAGGTGACCGCGAACATCGGCCATGCCAAAGCGCCGACGAGAAGACACGACCACATCCGAACATCCTGCATCGCGTTCATCGCTCAAAACTCCCTTGGAAATCTCCAGCCACCAGGCGTACACGGGCGCGGCAGCGGGGAGGGGGCGAGGATTAATGCCGCAAGCGACGCTGCAGCGCCTTGATCCGTGTCTCGGTCTCGGTCAATTGCCGTCGGACGATCGCGCGGTCGTTGTCATGGGCAAGGTCTTCCAGCTTACGGCGGAGCCGGGCCGCCTCGACCGTGGCGCTCTCCAACTGCTCGAACACCTCGGTCTCCGGGTTATACACATGCTCAACCATCGTGGTCACACTCCTTACCTGCCCTGATTCTATCGCCGAACACGGCCGATTAAAGGGAAAATCAGCGAGAATCGGGCCCGGCCGCCCCGTTCCTGCCACATGCGAGGGTTATAACAGCGACTTTTGTGCCGCCAACTCCCGCAGTTTCGGCAGCACCAGCTCGACACAGAGGATCTTGACACACGCCGCCACCGGGATCGCGATCAATAGGCCGATCAGCCCCCCCAGCGTGCCGCCGATCAACACCACAAGCAGCACGGTGAGCGTGCTCATCTCGGTGGCCTTGCCCTGGAGCAGCGGCTCGACGACCCAGCCGTCCACCGTCTGCGCGATGACATAGACCAAAGTCGGCCACAGCAGCACCCACCACGAAAACGTGTTGTTGGACAGCGCATCCAGTGTCGCCAGCAGGATCGCGAAACCCCAGCCGATGATGATCAGATACGGCACCAGCCCCAGCACTCCGCTGACCACCCCCAGCAGGAACCAGTACGGCACGCCGGCGATCCCCCAGCCCACGGTGAGCATGATCGACAAAAGCAGCGCCTGCACCAGCCGGCCACGCAGCCACGCCGAGACCGTGCGGTCCATGCGACCGAGGATCTGCAGCGTGCGCTCCCGGTGGTCGATCGGGATAAACGGGATAAACCACATCATGAAGGCGTCGAGCTTCCAGCTTAAAAAGAAGAAGCTGAACGCGGCCACCATGACGAACACCAGCCAATAGGTCGTGAAACTGATCGCCGAGCCGACCACGCCCGTGCCGATATCCAGCGTCTGCACCGTCGCCGTGGTCAACGCGGACAACTCGAGGTTGGCCAGGAATTGCATCGAGCCTTGGATCATGCGGCGGATTGGCTCGGAGCGCAGCAACTGCCCGAATGACGATTCGTGCTCGCCGGTCACCGTTGCCGAGATATCTTCGGCCGCCTCCGCGGCGGCTTCGGTGACCATTTTGGACGCCTCTTCCGCGGACCTGGTGCGGGCTTTATCCTTCTCCGCCTCAATCAAAAGCTCGATTTCTGCCGCGCCGCTTTCATTGACGGCCGATGAATCAAGCGTCGCGTCCGGCGGCGGCAGGAGCGGCACCGGCTCGACTTCCGCCGACTCCTCATTGAGGACCTGCGCGATGACCCTCGGGTAAACTTCCTGCAGCTTCAATAGCAGCGACGACCCCTGTTCGACCAGCACCGGCACCGCGACCACCAGCGAAATCAGCAACACCAGCGTCCCGAGGCCCATGATCAGTGCCGTCCCGCCCCAACGCGGAAGACGCAACTTATGGTCCAGCCAGGTCACCAGCGGATTGAAGATGTACGCCAGCACCAGCGCGAAGACCACCGGCGTCAGCACCGAGCGCACCGCGTAGATCAGACCGAAGATCGGCGGGAGCACGAACGAGAGGAAGATGAAAACGGCCGTCGCCCCCAGCAGAAACTGGAACCAGCGCCGCCGCCAGATCGGGCTGGCCGCGTCGGCCGGGTCGGGTGATGCGGCAGTATTACGGTGGGATTGCCCCTCGGCCATCCGTGACCTCCCGCGGGTGAGCGGTGCGTGGATCGGGCCGGTGCTTCAGACCCGTTTGGTCGGACGCCAACGATGCGTCCTGTCAAATGATCGGTTGATCCTTGTTTGCGGCTTCGATCTATCGGCGGGTCACGCCGCCAACTCGATGGTCACGTGGCTTCCTGGATCAGCAGGTCGCCGGTAAAGGCGCTGCCGAAGTCGAAAATCCCCTGAAAATCCTCGATGCGATCATCGTGAGTCTTGTGCATGATGCCTGCCTCGACCATGGTGAAGACGATCTGGCCGAAGTCTTCGCAGCGCAGCACGTTCCAGCGCCGCAGCACCGTCCGGGCCAGCAAGCCGTATTCCTGCAACGCGAACCGCCGCAGCCCGTCGCACAACTGCGCCCCGGTGATGTGGCGTGAGGGGATGTCACGCCCCGACTCCAACTCGGCTTCGGCGGCCTCGTCCAGCTCGCCGTGGATCGTGCGGACGGTGAAATCCAACCCGCGCTGAACAAACACAAAAGCGTCGGGGGGGTAGGGCGTCCCGGAAGCGATCTTGGTTAATTCCACGACTTGGGGGTCGGTCGCCGGCATTGCATCCAGCCTTCATGCTTTATTCGTTGGCAGGCACCGAGCGAGTCGCATCGGTTCACCGGATTATACGCATCGCCCGGCGGACGTGCAGGCGTCTTGTCGGCGTGCGGATCGACCTTGATTCCCGCGCCGAAAGTTGGGGTTGAGGTCGTGGTTGCGCTTGCCAACGCGTGGGGCGGGCCCCGCCGCTAAACGGGGGGGCTAGTACCCGCCTTCACGCATCTTCGCCAGGCTTGCCGGGAACGGGTAGCGGGCGAACAACGCCGTATCGCCCATCTCCCACATCCACGGTGCCGGGTACACATCGCCCGAGAACCCCGCCTCGTGCATCGTCCGCAGCACGGTCTCGTAGCTCGGTTCCTCGCCGCCCGCCGACTCGACCAGCGGGTTACGCGCCGAGCCCAGGAACGACACCGACGCCGTGGGCCGACGATCGGTCTTGCGGCGGATCATCTCGCTGACCATCTGGAAGCCGTGCGAGAGGTTGTCCAGCGACAGGTGGTCCTGCCCAGCGGGGCGCAAGATCGCCAGCACCTCGACCACATCCATGTCGTACCGCAGCACCGTCACGCGTTGCTGGGTCGCGAACTGCTTGGCGTACTCGGTGATCGACCGGGTGGACCAGTGGCTGGTCGGCAGCAGATCATTGAGTCGGCCGATGATCCCGCGGTCGTTGTCCTCGGGGTTCACCGCGCAGACCATCGAGCGGTAACGCCCGGCGACGACATCATCAAGCAGGTGGTGGCCCCACATGATGCGCAGGCGGCGCGTGGTGTCGGCTTCGGGGGTGGGCTTGGCGTCGGGCACGATCACCAGCTTGTCTGAAGCCAGCGACTGGGTCATGACGCGGTCGAGCCCGCCGTCGTAAATATGTCCTTGTGTCTGCGTTGTCATTCCGGCGACCCTTCGAGCAAGAAGCGTATCGGGGCACGGGCTCTTCGAAGCCGCAGCGCCGCCGATCGAAACCGTCATTATCATAACACCCGCACCGATGTCCCGTACCTTCGACCACCTGCCGCCGATCAGCCCCGCCGCGCTGCACGAACGCCGCGAACGCGTCTTCCTCGTCATGGCCGGCCTGTTCCTGGGCACGCTGGCGATGCTCAACATCCTCGGCATCAGCCGTTTCATCGTGCTCGCCAGCGCCGGCGGGGAGATGGGCCTGGTCTGGGGCAAGCCGGATTTTAGTCCCGATGCTTACATCTTCGCCGTGGCCGTCGGCGTACTGCCTTACCCCATCACCTTCCTCTGCACCGACCTGATCAGCGAGTTCTACGGCCGCCGCCGGGCCAACTTCGTCGTGCTCGTCGGCTTCATCCTCAATGTCTGGGTGATGTTCATCCTCTGGGTCGGCGGCGTGCTGCCGGGGTTCGGCGACCTCGACGCCGCGGGCAACCCGGTCATCACGGACGGCCGGGCACCGGTATTCTTCGAGGTCCGCACGCTCGCCTTCGGCGCGGTGACCGCCTCCATGATCGCCTACCTCGCCGCCCAGTTCGTCGACGTGCAGGTCTTCCACTTCTGGAAACGCCTCACCAAGGGCAAGCACCTCTGGCTGCGCAACAACGGCTCAACGCTCATCAGCCAGGCGGTGGACACCGTCGCCGTCATCCTCATCACCCACTTCTACGCCCACGCCCTGCCCGTCGGCACCCCGGAAAACCCCGAGCCGACCGGCTGGGCGCTTTGGAAGGTGCTGGGCCTGTTCATCCTCACCGGGTACGTCTTCAAACTCACCGCTGCGCTGCTCGACACGCCGGTGATCTATCTGGCCGTGAAACTGCTAAGCCCGTACCTCCGCATCAACCCCATCACCGAACACGCCGCGGACGCGGAAGAAGCGGGGATGGGCCCGACGACTCAGGCATGACACCGGATAAACAAACCTTACGCGCCGCCGGGGCCGCGGCACGAGCGATCGTGGCCGACAACGAGCGGCTGCGGTTTGATGCGGGTATCGTGATGCGCGTGATGGCGCTGCCGCGCGTGCAGGCGGCGGCGTGTGTCTGCTGTTATATGAGCATGGGGAAAGAAGCCGGTACCGTTCCGCTCATCGATGCGTTGCTGGCCGCGGGTAAGCGAGTGAGCCTGCCGGTGGTCGATGAACAGGGACGGATGATTGCCGCGCAACTGCGGTCACGACGTGATTTGGTGCCGGGGCGCTGGGGCATCCCCGTTCCCGCGCGCATCGAACCGGAAACCGAGGCTTTGGAGGTGGTGATCTGTCCCGGTGTGCTCTTCACTCGCGACGGGGCGCGGCTGGGGCGGGGGCAGGGGCATTACGATCGGTTTCTGGTCGATCACGCGGACGCGTTGATCGTCGGGTTGGGTTACGAGGCGCAGTTGGTCGATGCCTTGCCGACCGAACCACATGATGTGGCGATGGATGTGGTGGTGACGGAGGTTGGGGTGTATGGGGGTTGAAAAAACCCACGGCCGGGGCCGTGGGCGTTTGTGGGAACGAAGCTTGAGATTGGATCAGTTCCGGCGGTTGTCGATGGAGGCGTTGACGTTGGGGTCGGCCGAGGGGAGGCCGACGATGCCCGAGTCATCGGACGAATCGGAGAGGTAGCGCATGGCCTGCTTCTGCAGCCGCATGCGTTCGGCGAAATCGTCCATGAGGTACCAGTCGCGCCAGTCGCTGATGCCCGCAGCCCGGGCGGCGGCGGGGTCGATGGTGCGGCCCTCGGCGACGCGGCCGGTGGCGGAGTTCACTTTGTTGCCACCGATCCGCACCGGCTTGCCCGACTCGAAGGCGAGCTTGTAGGCGCGCTCGGTGTCCGAGAGGCCGTCGATGGCGTTGCCCGTCGGTGCCTTGAGGGGCGTGACGGGTTGAGCCGGCATCGGTGCCCTCGGCGGGGTCGCGCTCGCGTCGGCCAACGCTTGCTGTGTACGCTCGGCGGCGATGCGCTCGGCCCGCAGTTCGGCCCGGACCTCGCCACGCACCGTCGCGCGGATCTCCTCGATCGCCGAGGCCAAGGCCTCATCGCCCGGCTGATTCCTGAGCGATTCGTCCAGCTTCGCCAGCACCGTGTCCAGCGCATCGCGTGTGGTCTGCGGTTGATCGGCCAGCAACGCCTCGATGCGGGCCAGCTTCTCGGTGGTCGCGTCCCGCGCGTCGGCCACGGCCAGCACTTCGCCCAGCAACGCCTGCGTCTCCAGGCTCTTGCGCTGCGCCGCGGCGAGCTGACGCACCTCCTCGGTCAGCGACTTAAGCGCCTCATCGTTCGGGGCGGATTCGAGCTTGGCCAGCGCCGCCTCCAGCTTGGCGGTGTTGTCGGTGGGCATGGCCTTGCGCAGGTCGCCCAGGGCCGCGAGCAACGGCCCGTTATCCGCGGTGCGTTCATCGACCTTCTTGAGCGTGGCGAGCATGTCGAGGAGCACCGGCTCGACCGCGTCGTCGCTCTGCTTGGCCGCGACCAGCCTGGTCAGTTCATCGAGCTTCGGCTCAAGCTTCTCGGTCGCTTCGACCTTGGCCATGATCTTGGCCAGCAGTTCGGTGTTCTTGGTGCCGTCCTTCGCCTCGGCTTCCCGCAACTCCTTAGCCAGTTGCTCGACGCTCGGCTGCCGTTTGAGTTCGGCCAGCACGTCCTTGAACAACGCCTCGGTCTTCTTCGAGGGCTTGCCCTCCGCCCCGTCGAGCTCTGCCCGCAGTTGCGCGACGACCTGCTCGCTCGTCGGGCGCTGCTTGAGCTCTTCAAGCACCTGATCAAAAAGCGCATCGGTCTGCTTGCGGCTGGCGGCGAGGGCGAGCATCACCGGGTCGTCGGCCGCGGGCGTCGCGGGCTCGGCCTGCAACTCGTCGAGCATCTGGCCCAGCGTCTGGTCGATCTTGGCCATCACCGTCTGCGTGTCGGTGCGGACGCCCTGGTCCAGCTTCGCGTCGAGTGCCGCCAACGCCTCGGCGTTCGAGCGCGACTGCTTGGCCAGCGCATCGATCTGCTTCATCAGGTCGTCGGGCAGAGGCATCGTGCCCGGCTGCTTTGGGATGGCCTGCAGCGTCTTCTCGATCGAAGCCAGGCGCTCCGAAGGATTGGGCAACTGGTTGATCGCGCCGGCCATTGCTTCGAGGTCGGCCGAGTAGTCCGGCAATTCGCCGACCGCTTTGGCCAGCGTTTCCAACTGGCTCGCGTAATCGGGGCGGTCCTTGATCGCCGCGGCCAACGCGTCGAGCCGGCCGGTCACATCCGGCTGGCTCTCGATCGCTTCCGCGAGGGCGGTCAGTTCGCCACGCGGATCGGGCAGGGTTTCGATGCGGGCGAGGATGGCGTCGAGCTTGGGGGCGAGCTCGGCGTCCGGCTTGGCGGAGACCGCCGCGAGGATGTCGCCGAGCACGCGGTCGCGTGCCAACTGTTCCTCGGCCTCACGCGAGACCCGTTGATCGATCTCGGCCAGCAGAGCTTTGACCTTCGCATCATCCACGGCGGAGACCGAGGCCACGGCGGCGGCAGGCGGCTGCTCCAACGCGGCCAACTGCTCGCGGAGCTGCCGGTTGTGCTGGTTGGAGGTGACAAACAGCGCGACGTTGAGCCCGATGAGGACCGCCGCGGCGGCGGCCGAGGCACCGACAATCAGCCCGACACGCGAGCGCGGCTCGCGACGCAGGGGAGCGGCCGTGGCCCGCGTCTGGCCCTCGAACTTCAGCGCAGTCTCGGCCCCGGGGTCGTCGCTGGCGGCTTCGGCAAGCGCGGCAACCGAGCCCGAGCCTTGGTTACGGTTCGCATCGTCCGCTTGCGTGACCAAAGTTCCGGGAACACTTCCGGGGTCATTTCCGGGGGCGGGG
>CAZTLX010000073.1:0-17746 GCA_964614575.1 uncultured Phycisphaeraceae bacterium
GTTTTCGGTGGTCGCCGAGCACCGCGGCCGGGTGGTGGGGCACGTGTTGCTAAGCGAGATGACGCACGCGGCGGAGCCGGGCCGGCGGGGGGCGTTGGGCCTGGGGCCGATCGCGGTGGAGCCGGGGCTGCAGCGGCGGGGGATCGGCACGGCCTTGGTGGGCGAGGCGATCCGCCAGTGCCGCGACGCGCGGGTGCGGGCGCTCTTCGTGCTGGGCGACCCGGCGTGGTATGCGCGGCTGGGGTTTGTGCCGGCCGCGTCGCGTGGCTGGTCGAGCGACTACCCCGAGGCGGGCGATGCATTTGCGGTAATTTGCTTCATGGACCATCCGCTGCCGCCCGGCCGGGTGTGCTATGCGCCGCCCTTCGCCACGCTCGGATAACCACCGGTCAATCCTGGAGCCCGGCGATCTTTTGATCGCGGCTCGCCTCGATCATCACCCCCGATTGCGCGGCGTAGGGGATTCCCGCATGTTGAGAACAAAGGATTATTCGGTAGCCTTGATCTGGCTTCGATGACCGCTACAGTCGTTAATCAGGCGCGACACCGCGCGCGAAATCCACGTTTGCATCACGATATTTAACGTGATTAGAATGTACGCTTGTCCGGCTTTCGGGAGGTAAACGGTTGCCGGACAATTCAACAGTATGACCGGGTTTTTGAAAGTGTGATGAGATGTTGTATTCGAACGCTTGTACTTATGCCGTGCGTGCCCTGGCCCGCCTCGCGCACGAACGACCCGACGGCTACCTCCTGATGGATGAGCTGTGCGAGGACACGTCCCTGCCGCGACACTTTGTCGCCAAGATCTTCCAAGGCCTGGTGCGCGACGGGCTGCTGCTCTCGGCCAAGGGGCGGGGCGGCGGGTTTGCCCTCGCCCACAAGCCGCAGGAGATCACCCTGGCCGAGATCGTTGCCGCGGTCGATGGCCCGGATGTGCTCGACGAGGTCGAGACCGGGATCACCGACGAGGACCACCCGATCCTGCCCAAGTGGGCGGCGCTGGGCACCCGCGTCCGCGCGTATCTGGAAAAAACCACGCTCAAGCAGATCGCCGACCAGTTCTAAGCCGGCCCGGCCCTGATCCGACCCCTCGCGATTGAACCCCGCCGTCACCCACCGCCCCCGGCCTTCCCGGGGGCGGTGTTTTTAACCACTCGGATCGCTTTTGGGGCTTGACATCCCTTCAAGGCGAGTTATACTTGGCTTAATTAGCGAACGATCGCTATTTCTGATCGTTCGCTTAACGCGATCCGCGTTGGCCGCGCAGGCAACCGCTCGCTTGGCCCCGCTTCTCTTGGATTCGTCCGATTCGGAGCACGCTCGTGGCAACCCTGAAGCAAATCGCGGAGAAAGCCGGTGTCTCGGTGGACACCGTGTCCCGCGTGCTCAACGGCCAGCGCAAAGAGACCTGGCCCAGCATGATCCGCCGCGCCGAGCAGATCCGGCAGATCGCCGAGCAGCTTAACTACCGCCCCAGCGGTGCCGCCCGTGCCGTCCGCAGCCGCCGCACCCAGCAGGTCGGCGTGCTGGTGCCCAACAGCCCCGGCAACCGCTACACCCACCCGCTGGCCTACGAGACGATCCTGGGCATCAACGAGGGCCTCGCCGCCGCGGGTTTCACCGTCACCCTCGCCCGCATCGATGATGTCAAAGGCGACCTGGCCGACCAGTCCCGCGTCTTTGAAGAGCACCTGATCGACGGCATGATCGTGCTCGACTCGATGCCCGCGGAAGTCGAGCAACGCCTCGAGCAACTGATCCCCTCCGCCGTCTGGTGCGACTCCAACGTCTGGCGCGACGTGTGCTGCATCCGCCGCGACGAGCGCCACGCCGGACGCCTCATCGCCGAGGCCGCCGCGAACCTCGGCTACCGCAAGGCCGTCTGGTATTCCTACCCCGACGACGGCCGCATCAAGCACTACAGCAGCGAGGAGCGCTTCGCCGCGCTCTCGAGCGTGGCGCGTGATCGGGGCATCGAACTCATCATCCACCCCGAGACGCCGCTGAGCCAGTTCGCGTCGGTGCGGCCACTGCTGGACCTGCTTGACCGCGACTGCCTGGT
Organism: uncultured Phycisphaeraceae bacterium; assembly: GCA_964614575.1. GTDB lineage: Bacteria > Planctomycetota > Phycisphaerae > Phycisphaerales > Phycisphaeraceae > JBGTLW01. The sequence goes on from CAZTLX010000073.1 coordinate 2,066, forward strand.
CATCGCCGACAGCCTCTACGGCGCCCGCAAGGTCCGCACCCTGGCCGAGGGCTTCGGCAAGCGTCCGGGCTACGACTACGGCCTGATGACCCCCGACGACGCCCGCCACCTCGACCGCTACTGGAACGGGCTGACGCGGGTGAAGTTCGACCGCTACGGCATGGGCCTGGCCGCGGCGGCGATGATGATCGACCTGTTGGATAAGGGCCGCGACGCGTGTGCGTCCCGGCACCTCAAAGACGCCTTCCACCCGGGCCACACCGCGTGGGGGCCGTTGCATCGTTGACTTTTTCTCTTTCTCCCTTTTACAGGAGGCTTCGCCATGACTCGAAAAATCACCCATCTCGCCACCGCTCTCGCCGCAGGATCGCTGTTTGCCGGATCGGCATCCGCAGCGACGGTGAACAATGCGTTCACCTTCGCCGATATGACGATCGACCCCGCATCGGATGTATGGTCTGATGGTGGTGGGACCAGCATCGGCATGTCCCGGCCCAACGTCGGCAACACGGCACCCGCCCCCATCCAGAGCGCCCTGACCGCTGTGACCGACTTTACAGCGGGTTTGGATTTCACCGTCACGGGTAGCTTCGCGATCACGAACAATGATCTGGGCAGTTCATCAACCACAACCAACCGGCAGAGCCTGTTCGCGGTCACCCTGTTTGGCGATACGTCGAACAATGAAACCGGTGTCTTCGCCAGTTTGAATATCGCGGAAGGCCGAAGCAACTATGACGGCGGCCAGCGGCTGGGCGTGGGCACCAATGTGCCTCGTGCCAGCTTGAGCTACGTCGGAGACTTCGCAGGCAACGGTACCGCAGAGACTGGCGAGACCTTCCTCACGGGCAGTAATGCAAGTCTCGACAAGGACGCGACGCCTACGTACTTCTTCAACATCAGTGTCAGCTACGACACTGCGACACAGGTCGATATCAGCTTCCTGCTTTCCGACGGCATCAACAGCAACACGCTTACCATCACCAATGCCGATATCACCGGCTTGGAGAACAACAATGTCTTCGGCGTGCTCACGAGCCAGCGCAACCGCTCGCTGGAAGGCACGTTCTCCAATATCACCGTGAATCAGATCCCCGAGCCCGCGTCGCTCGCGCTGATGGGGCTTGGAGGCCTGATGATGCTCGGCCGGGGCCGGGGGCGTCAGGCGTAACTTTGCGGGTACCTCCTTCGGCCACTCGCCCGGAAGGGTGAGCCGGCCGATTCTTCCGGGCCGCATGCGAGGGGTTACGGCCGCGGGTCGCGGCAAGGAGATTCGACATGACCGCACGCAACCCCCGACATGGTTTTACGCTCATCGAACTCTTGGTCGTCATCAGCATCATCGCGCTGCTGATCGCGCTGCTGCTGCCGGCGCTTCAGAGCGCCCGGCAGGCGGGGCGGCGCATCGCCTGCCTTGCCAATCAGCGTCAGGTCGGCCTCGGGTTGATGCTGCTGACCCAAGACCGGGGTTTCCGCCTGCCCCACGCTTATACCTCCAACAGCTACGCCAACCAATCACCATACAACCAGCAGGGCAACTGGCGAGGATGGGTCAATGAATACATGGCGGGGACCAGCGCGTGGAAGTGCCCCAGCGCAACTATCAAGGGCGGACTGCACTACACCTCCAACCCCGGCGTGATGCGCAAGTGTCAATCCGGTGATATCAACAGCATCCGCCCGCTGCCGCTAGACGCGATCGGCCGGGATAGCGAGGTCATCCTGTTCATGGACGGTGTGCAGTGGCGCACCAACGGCGACACCGCACCCGACGGCCGCTTCGATCCCAGCGCGATCTTCGGCAAGAAGTTCAACCCCGCTGATACCGACAACGACGACCCGATCAACTTCGGCCTGAATATCGACGCGACGACCGCCGCCAATACCTCGATCCAATACCGGCCGCGTTACCGCGAGGACGGCGCGTGGGGAACCGAAGGGCGGCCCATCGCCAACATGATCTTCGCCGACTTGCACGGCGAGAGCCGCGAATACGAAAATATCCTTACACGCAACCTGCGACCCAACGAGACACCGCAGAGCTTCTGGCAATAAGCGCCAAACGCTGACTTGCCGCTACGAATAATGGCCGAAGTACATTCGGCTCATCAGACCGACCAACTTGGTGCCTGTTTTAGAAAGGATGAACATGCTGCTCTACCCACGTCACACACGATGGGCTGTTTGGATTTACGCCATCGCGCTGTGCGGGCTGCTTTGCCTCACCGATCGGGCCAGCGCCGAAGAGCCCACGAACCTCTTTGCCAACGGCAACTTCGCAGAAGGGCCGGCCGACGCCGCGCCCGCCGGATGGGATCACCGCACCGCGGGCCAAGGCTACGTCAAGGCCCACGCCAAAGCCGGCGATGAGCCTTCGATGGTACGCATCGGCGTGAACCAGCCGGGCGAGGACAGCTTCATCCAGCAGATCGCCAAGATCCCCGAGGATGCGAAGAAGCTGCGGCTGTCGGTGACCTACCGCTGGGAAGGTGTCGAGGGGGGCGAGAAGGGCTATCAGCGAGGCAAGGTGCAGGGGCGCTTCACCAAGGCGGGCAAGGACTTTGGCAACTGGATCGACCTGGGCAACCTCTCCGGCTCCAGCGAGGGCTGGGTGACCAAGACGCGGGAGGTGCCGGTGAACGCCGAGGCCGACGGCATCATGCTGCGCCTGGGTTTCTACGGCGTGAAAGCCGGTCGCTTGGATGTCGCCGAGGCCCGGCTGGAGAAGATCACCGATGAAGACTTCGCCGCGCAGCGCGCCCAGTACCGCCCCGCCGAGCCCTACGGACCGGCGGTCAGCGACGAGCGCTACGGCCGGTTCATGCACGGCATCAACATCAACGGCTGGTTCTGCCAGCCCTGGAACCAGAAGGTCAACGGCAAGAAAGGCGGTTTCGAGAGCGAGTTCTTCGCCAGCTACATCACCGCCGACGACATCGCGATGATCAAGCAGATGGGCTTCGACCACATCCGCCTGCCGATCGATCCGACCTTCCTCATGGCCGCCGACGGCTCGCTGATCGACACGCACCTGCCCGATCTGGACCGCGCGATCGCGATGATCCGGGAGCACGGCCTGGCGGTGATCGTCGATGTCCACCCCAAGAGCGGTACGTTCAAGGCGATGGCGGACAAGCCGGAGGTCCGCGAGGCGTTCATCCCTTGGTGGGGCCACTTCGCCAAGCACATGGCGGAGACGACCGACCCGGAGTGGGTGCTGCTCGAACTGCTCAACGAGCCGGGCGGGCAGAAGTACTGGGCCAACGAAGCGTGGGAGTTTTATCAGGATCGGCTGATCACCGCGGTCCGCAAGAATGCCCCTGACCACACGATCATCATCTGCGGCGGGGCGTACATGCTGGTCAAGGAGCTTGGCCGCGTCACGCCGCATCCGGACCGCAACACGATCTGGGCGGTGCATTACTACGAGCCGTCGCAGTTCACCCACCAGGGCGCGGTGTGGATGCGCGACTGGTACCGCCCGCTCAACGAGGTGCCCTGGCCGATGACCGAAGCGGAGCTTGAGGACACCATCGCCAAGCTCAAGGACGACAAGGCGAAGGACAAAGCCGCGGCCGTGCTGCGGGACATGGTCAAGCAAGGCCTGGGCACCCGCGAACACATGGAAGAGCAGATCGCGTTGATCGCCAAATGGTCGAAGGAGAATGATCGGCGGGTCCATATCGGGGAATACGGTGCGCTCGACGACTGCCCCCGCGAAGACCGCCTGCGCTATCTCAAAGCGATCAATGAAACGTTCGAGACGCACGGCATCGCGCGGTCGATGTGGAACTACTCGGGCAGCAACTACTCGGCGGTGCTGGGCCCGGACAACCCCGGCGACCGCAGCCCCGACTGGGAGCTGGCCGCGGTCCTGGGCCTCAACGCCTCCCCCGCCGCGGCCCACGCGGAGTAAACGACGCGTCTGCAAAAATCGCTCACCCGCGATCCGCGATCGGTCTGACGTGACCCGCTTGCCCCCCGATGGACTACCCCGGAACGATGCCCATGCCACGCCTTGCGCTAGTTTTATTGACACTGTTGATCACGGGTCCCGCTCTGGGACAGGCCCCGACCCGGCCTGCCGAGGCGGGCGAGCCATGGAAAATGCACCACATCCGCGATGACTTTCTGATCGCCAACTCGCTGCAGCCCGGCGATGTCAACGGCGACGGGTTCGAGGACTATGCGGTGATTGACGAGCGGCAGGGCCTGCAAACCATCATCTTCCACCCCGGGAAAGATGGCGACGTGCGCAAGCCCTGGCCCCGCGTCGTGCTGGGCAAGACCGGCAACCCCGAGTACTCGTGCCTCGGCGACCTGGATGGCGACGGGAACCTCGACCTGATCGTCGTCGAGGGCGACGACATGGCCAAGGGGCTGTCCACCGGCGTCCGCGTGTGGTGGGGTCCGGCCCCGGACAAAGCGCACGACCCCGACGCGTGGATCAACGCCGGGCACATCCCCGGCACCGAGGGCCAGCAGTACCTCTACTGCCTCGTCGCGGACCTGGACATGGACGGCAAGCCGGACATCCTCGTCGGCGGCCGGCGCAACCCCAAAACCAAAGCGTACGCCGGCATCCGCTGGATCAGCCGCGGCGGGCAGACCGACGACGCCGACCCGCGCGACCTGTCCGGCTGGCAGACGCATTACGTGGACCGCGAGGCGCTGTCCGGCCACGGGCTGGTGCTCCACGACATCGACGGCGACGGCGACCTGGACCTCTTCAACTGCGATGCCGACTGGGACACCTCCAAGTTCGATCAGGAACTGCACTGGTACGAAAACCCCACGATCAAAGGCCCCCGCGGCCACGGCGGGACCCCCGAAGCCGCGAAAGGACCGTGGGTCAAGCACAAGATCTGGCGCTCCGCCAAGTTCTACGCCAAGCCCCAGATCGCGGTGGGCGACCTGAACAACGACGGTCAGCCCGACATCGCCACGCATACCCAGAACTACGTCGAGGTCTATCGCAAGCACCTCGAAGTGCCCGACGATTACTTCACCAAGACCAACATCACCAAACCCGACTGGGTGCAGTGGATCGGCCGGCCGATCAAGATCGCGGATATGGATGGCGACGGGTGGAAGGACATCGTCGCCGCGTCGATCCACCTCGACGGCCTGCTGCCCGCGGACCGCGCCAGCGTGTTCTGGCTGCGCAACCTGGGCCGACCCTTCGACGCCGATGGCTGGGAATTCAAGGTCATCAAGTGGTCCGACGGCTACAACAGCCGCAAGACCTGGGTCGGCGAGAAGTGGGACCACCTGATCCCCGTGGATGTCGATGGCGACGGCGACCTGGACCTGGTCGGCAACGTCGAGGAGCACTACGACAAGGGCCCGGACGGGAACGCAAAGAGTTTCTTCGCGGTGGTCTGGTTCGAGAACCCGAGCAAATGAGGGCGGAGGCGGTCCGGCGGGTTGATTCGGCCGGATTGAATTAAACTGCCCCGATGCGCCGCGCTCACGATACCGATCCCGATCCCCCGCAGCGCGGCGTGGTGCCGGCGGTGCTCTGGGCGTGCTTCCTGGGCTGCTCGTGGACGTGGATCATCGGGATGGTGTTCCCGGTGCTGCTGCTGCGCGATTACGGGCCGTGGGGATGGGTGATCTTTGCCGTGCCCAACGTGATCGGCGCCGCGGCGATGGGCGTGGTGCTGGGCCAGCCGCGGTGGAGCGCCCGCGTCGTCGAGAAGCACCACGACATGGCGCTGCGCTTCAGCGAGGTGACGATCGCGTACCACGGCTTCGTGCTCGGCTGGCTGATGATGCGGCTGTGGGGGCTGTGGATCGCCGCGTCGGCCATCGGCGTCATCCTCATCCTCTACTCGCGCATCCGCGGCGACCGCTCGGCCGGCGTCGTCGCCGTCATCGTCACCCTCGCGTCGCTCGTCTGGCTCGGCGGCGGGTGGTGGTTGGCGCCCGATGACGCGTGGGTCGGCGTGTTCCGCGAACAAAACGCCCTCACGCCCCGACTCGGCACGCTCGACCTCATCCTCTTCGCCCCCGCCGCGCTGCTCGGCTTCCTCTGTTGCCCTTACCTCGACCTCACCTTCCATCGCGCCCGCATGGCGACCGCGCCGCTCACCGGCATGGCGGCGTTCATCCTCGGCTTCGGCGTGGTGTTCCTCGCGATGATCGTCGGCACGCTCATGTACGCCGGGCTGCTGCTGCCCGCGCTGGGCCGTCAACCCTTCGAGCTGCCGCAGACCTGGGACGTGGTGCTCTCGGTCCACCTGACGATCCAACTCGCGTTCACCGTGGCGATCCACGCGCACGAGGTCGCCAGGCGCAGCGCGGCGGGGGGGGTATGGCGCATGATCGGCCTGGCGCTGGCGGCACTGCTCATCGGCTGGTGGGTCGGCATCCCCTCACCCCCGGAAGTGACCGCACCCCCGGAAGTTATTTCCCCGGATGGGGTTGCCGCCGAAACGGGCCGCACGAGCCCGCAAGTGATTGCGTTGACCACCGGGGAAGTGATCTATCGCCTGTTCCTGCTGTGTTACGGGCTGATCTTCCCCGCGTACGTGTGGCTGTGCATGATCCCGACGCTGCGGCCGACCAACCCACGCACCCGCCGGGCGATCTTCGTGCTGGGGGCGTTGATCTGCGTGCCGATGGGCTGGTGGTTTTTCATCGGCGGGGGCTCGGCGTGGATCATCGCGATCGTGGCGGTCCTCGCCGCCCTGCGCGTGATCGTCGAGACCACGCCGCGCTTCATCGAAGCGCCGGTACAATCGCGCGACGACGCGGCGTGAGACGCGGACGCCAAGGCAGATAAGGCAGGGGCACTTCGTGCCACCCGCTAAACAGTTTTTCTGATCCCTGACCCCAGACCCCTGACCCCTGACCCCGGAAAACGATGTCATTTACGCAAGGCCGAGTCTCGTTCTGCTGTTTCAAAGTCACCGGCGATGCGCCGCCCACCGTCGATGAGGCGATGCTCTCGATCCTCGCCGAGCACCGCTTTCGCGAAACCGAAATCGGTGCGCCCGACGAGGTCGAGGTCGGCTTCGTCACCGCCGAGCACCTGCTCGATACCGACTTCACGTTCGAGAAGCTGGCCTTCGGCGTGGGCGGGATGCCGGGCACCGCCGCACTGCTGTCGATGCGGATGGACACGCACAAGGTGCCCGCCGACGTGAAGCAGGCCTACCGCAAGATCAACGAGCAGGCCGCGGCCGCCGACTCGCCCACCGGCTACGCATCCAAAGCCGAGAAGCGCGAAGCCAAAGAAGTCGCCGCCCGGCAGATGCAGGAAGACCTGGCCGCGGGCAAGTTCCGCAAGTCCAAAGCGATCCAACTGCTCTGGGACCTGGCACACCAGCGGCTCTACTGCGCCGCGGCGGGCAACACCGTCATCGAAAACCTCAGCCGCCTCTTCCGCCAGAGCTTCTCGTGCGAGCTGGAATACTTAAGCGCCGGTGTCGCGGCGGGGGAGTTCTTCCGCGCCAACGGCCGGCAACGCGACTACGAAGACCTCCACCCCAGCGCCTTCACCCCGCCGCCGCCGGAAGCGAGCGAGCGCCATGACGATGCTGATGGACCGAAAGACTTGAACATCCCCGAACTGCCGTGGATCGCGCAGTCGGTGGACCTCAAGGATTATCTGGGCAACGAGTGGCTGACGTGGCTGTGGTGGCTGACGGAAACCGAGGAGGGGGTGATCGACGATACGGGGTTGTTCGTCGCGATCGTGGCGGCCTTGGACATGGACTGCGCCTGGGGCGTGCGGGGCAAGCAGACGCTGCGGGGCGAGATCGTCGGCGGCGGGCCGACGCGGCTGCCCGAGGCGGGCGAGGCGCTGGCGACCGGCAAGTGGCCGCGCAAGGCCGGGTTGATTTTGTCGGATGGCGAGGCGCAGTGGGAGCTGATGCTGCAGGCGGACAAGCGGGTGGTCACGTCGGTAAAGCTGCCGGAGATCGAGGAGGCCGCGACGCCGCGCGAGCTGATCGAGCGTCGGCTGGAGCTGGCGCTGAAGCTGGCCGAGGCGCTGGACCAGGCCTACACCACGTTCCTCACCCAGCGGGCCGGCGGCGGCTGGCCGAGCAAGCGCGACGCGATGCGCAAGTGGGTGCGCTCGCGCATGGCGACGCGTCGGGCCCCCGTCGAAGCGGCCGAAGCGGTGGCGGTGTGACGTCGTGGCTCAGGCGGCGCTTAGGCGGCGCAGCAGACGCTGCGCACGCGGGTGGCGCGGGTGGCGTAGCGGGCCGAGTCGGCCACCTTGCCGTTGACGGCGAGGCGGAGCTGGCGGTCGCGCAGGCGGGCGAGCAGCGACCGGGCTTTGTTTCGGCGGGCGTCGGGGGTTTTCAGGGTTGACGGGTCAGGCACGTTCATATCGCAGCCCCTCGTGGCCGGGATGCGCCCGGCGGCTGGTTGGTGTGGCAAAGCGTGACGGTGCGGGCGGCGGCGGTGTGGCCCCGCCCGGTTTAAGACAGGCCATCTCATCATCGGTCGGTGGTCGCATCGAACTTCACTGCCGGGTAAGTTATGCCCCCCGACCCGTACCGACTCGACCGACCTGACCGACCCGACCGACACCGCCCGCACACCCGTCTTAAACCCATGCCCAAACTCAACCCGCTCACGCCGGTCCGTTATTCCCTCCCCCCGAAAAGCGACTTCACGCGGCCGGACCTCTCCGCGAAGATCGCCCCGCCTTACGACGTGCTCGACGAGGGCCCCAAGCGGGCCCTGCTGGCCAAGGACGCGCACAACATCGTCGCGATCGACCTGCCGGTCACCCCGCCCAAGACCGTCGGCCCGGACGAGGCGTACGCCGCGGCGGGCGAGCTGTACCGGCAATGGCTCGGTGAGGGCGTGCTCTCACGCGACGCGGAGCCGGCCCTCGTGGCCTACGAGCAGGTGTACGAGCTCCACGGCCGAACGACCCGCCGCCGGGGCCTGTTCGCGACGCTCAAGGTCGAGCAGTTCAACCGCCGCGGCGGGGGGATCTTCCGCCACGAGATGACCATCGCCGGGGGCATCGGCGACCGCACCAAGCTGATGGCCGCGACCGCGGCGCAGCTCTCGCCCATCTTCGGCATCTTCTCCGACGCGCAGGCCAAGGTCGCCGGGCTGCTGGACGAGGCGTTTGAAGGCCGCGAGCCCGACTACTTCGGCACCACGCCGAACGACGGCGTCGAGCATCGCTGCTGGATCGTGCGCGACCCGCAGAAGCTGGAGGCGATCGCGCAATTCTTCGAGAAGACCGATGTCTTCATCGCCGACGGCCACCACCGCTACACCACCGCGCTGGAGTTCTCCCAGAGCCACGAACAATTGACGGGGCGCAAGCTTCCGGGGGCGGAGGGCTGCCTGTTCGTGCTGGTCGCGGCGGAAGACCCGGGCATGATCGTGCTGCCGACGCACCGCATGGTGACCGGACTCAGCGGGTTCACGATGCAGGCATTGGCGGACAGCGTGCGCAAGCGCAAGGACCTGCGGCTGACGGTGACCGAGATGCCCCGCGAGGAGCTGCCGAGCCTGCCGGGGCAACTGGCCGAGATCGGCCCGCACGCGATGGGGTTGTACAGCCCGCAGGACAAGCGGGTGTGGACGGTGACGTTCAGCGACGACCCGCTGGCCGAAAGCCATGCCGAGAAGCCCGAGGTCTGGCGCAAGCTGGATGTGGCGATCCTGCATGAGTTGTTGATCGGGCAGGTGCTCGGGCCGTGGTCCGGCGGTCAGGCTTTGGGATTCAAGTACACGGCGGATGTGAACACGCTGATGGACATGCTTGGCGCGGAGGCCAAGTCCAAGCGGCCGTCGCTGGGCGTGCTGATGCAGCCGACGCCGCTGGAATCGGTGATGGCGGTGTCGGCGGCCGACGAGGTGATGCCGCCCAAGAGCACGTACTTCTACCCCAAGCTGGCGACGGGGCTGGTGATCAACCCGCTGGATTGAGGGGGTGGGTTTGGACTTTGATCCTGCCCTTCGCTGCCGCTCAGGGCCGGGCGTGATGAGCGCTGTCCGTAAACGCCCGCCCCTGAGCGGCAGCGAAGGGCGGGAGAAGCCCCGGCCCCCCACCCAACCCGCTAAACTCAGCCCATGCCGGAGCAGACGGACGATTTCGCCTCGATGACCGATGAGCAACTGGTCGCGGCCTACCGGGCCGGTCAGGTGCCGGCGTTCGAGGTCTTGCTGGAGCGGTATCGGCGGGAGATGTTCCATTTCCTGTTGCGGTTTGTGGGCAGCCGGGCCGCGGCCGACGACGTGTTCCAGGAAACCTTTCTCCAGATTCACAACTCGATCGATACGTTCGACCCGACCAAGCGGTTAAAGCCGTGGCTTTTTACGATCGGCGCGAACAAGGCGCGGGACTACCTGCGTAGGAATAAGCGTCGCAAGGCCATGCCGCTTTCTGCGACGATCGACGGGGCGGGCGAGGGCCCGGCGTTCGTCGATCTGATGGAAGCCGATCTGCCGATGCCCGGCGACCGGGTCGAGGCCGCGGAAGTGGCCGGCCGGGTGCGGGAAGCGGTGGATCAGCTCCCGGACCACCTGCGGGAAGTGCTGCTGCTGGCGTACTTTAAGCAGCTTCCGTACAAGGAGATCGCCGAGGCGCTCGGCATCCCGCTGGGGACCGTCAAGAGTCGGCTGCACGCCGCGGTCGGCACGTTCGCCCAGCTCTGGAAGGCCCGTTACGCCGAGCCCGAAGACCGTGAGCAAACCGACGAGGACCCGGAGGCGTAGGAAGACCCGAAGATGACCCGCATCGACCCCGACCAAACCGAACCGACCCCCGCGACGCTGTGCCCGCAAGACGCCGCGGTGCTCGACGCGATGCTCGAAGCCCGCGCCGCGGGCAGCGCCCAAGGCCCGCTGCCGCCCGGCTCGGCCGAGCGTGCCCGGCGCGTGCGCGACCTGCTCGGCCTGCTCGACCACGCCGGCGATCAGCACGATGACCAGATCACCGACGACCACCTCGATGAGCTCACCACCCGCACCCTCGACGCGCTGAGCGAGCAACGCCAGCGCCAGCGTTTCGCGCAGCAGGTCGCGATCTTTGCCGAGCCGCGTCGCACGATGGGCGTGGCCTGGCGTCAGGTGATGACCGCGGCGGCGGTGTTCCTCATCGGGCTGTCGCTGCTGCTGCCGGTGCTCAACAAGGTCGATGCCGACGCCAAGCGCACGGCCTGCGCGAGCAACCTGCAGGCGGTCGGCGCGGGCTTCGGCAGCTTCGCCAACTCGCATCAAGGTGAGCTGCCGCGCTACGCCCAGCAGGCCCCGAGCTGGTGGCGCGTCGGGCAGGGCGATGAGCGCCGGCCGGTCGCGTCCAACTCCGCCAACCTCTACCTGCTGGTCCGCGGCGGTTACATCGACCCCGACCTGCTCAACTGCCCCGCCAACGAAGACGCCCCCGACGCCGGCGCGATGAACGCCCGGCACTTCGACTACGCCAACCACCGCGCCGTCTCCTTCAGCTATCAGAACCAGTCCGGCGAGCCGATCCGCCTGGATCACGTCGCGGCGGTCGCCATCCTCGCCGACAAGAACCCGCTGTTCGTCATCACGCCCGGGCGGTTCGCGACGCGGGTCGATCTGACCACCGCCGCGCCCAGCGTCGTCCACGGCAAGCGCGGGCAGAACGTGCTGCTGGGCAACGGCAGCGTGACCTGGACGGTGCGGCCGATCATCGAGCGGGCCGACGGCGGCGAGGCCGACAACATCTGGACCGTCCGCGGCATCACGACCTACACCGGCGACGAAACCCCCGCCGACACCCAGGACAGCTTCCTGGTCCCGTAAGGTGTTCCAGCCATCAAAACCTCCTCAGGAACGCCCACGCCCTCCGGGCGTGGGCTATCCTGTTACCGTCCGAAATCACAAACGGACCGATGACGATCCACCGTGCTCTGCCGAATGTCGAATGACGAAGCCCGAATGACGAAAGAATCCCCAAACGCGACTGGCCGTCTCGGAACCCGATGCTCGGTGACTGATTCGTCATTCTGGTTTCGTCATTCGTCATTCTCCATGCTTGCCCCCTTGCATAGATCAGTTTGAGTCACCGCAATTACCAAAGGATCACCCCATCTCCAACGCCACCCTCCGCATCCCGCCGTTCCCCAACGCGTCGCACGTGTACCTCATCGTCGCCGGCATCCTGCTGGGCGTGCTCGCGGGACCCACGGTGCTCGGGCGCTTCGCCCCCGATGGCTACCGCGCGGTGTTTGACGGCCCGGACCTGACCGCCATCGAAACCGAGCGCGAAGACGCCGAAGCACGCTTCCTCGCCGATGTCGAGGGCATCGACGTCACGCCCGATTATGTGCAGGAACGGCTGGACGAGATCCAGATGCTCGCCGCGGCCAAGATCGAGGACGGCCAACGCCGCCAGCTCGAGCGGGCCGCCGTGCTCGTCGTCGCGCTCGTGCTGGGCCTGCTGCTCATGATGATCCTCGAAGCCGTACTCGCGCCCGACACCAAGCCCGGCGAAGCGGCCGAGGTCCCGCCGACACTCGGCCGCCTCATCACCGTGCGCTACGCCCTGGCCGGCCTCGTGATCGCCGTGCTCGTCGGCTCGCCGGTGCTGCTCTGGGCCATGCCCAAAGCCTTCGCCGTGCTCATCATCCTCGTCGCCCTCGTCGTCGGCCTCATCCCCCTGGGCGGCTCCACCAAACCCGCGTCATAAGCCCACCCATGCGTAGCGCAGCGGAGCTTGGGTGGGATCGTGCTGCTAAGCACCAACCCTGAACCCCGCTCACACATCAAAGCCGGGTGTTCGACTCAGCCGATAAAGCCCATATGAGCGCAATCGGCACCAGCGTGGCCGCCGGCGTGGCGCAGACCACCCACACCGCCCAGCGATCCGCCCGCGAGGGCGACGCCAAGGCTCGTCAGCGCGCCGACAGCGAACGCGACGCCCAGCTCGCCTTCCTCGCCCACCTCTCCTCCGCCGGCGAAACCCGCGACGCCGACGAAGAGATGCCCGACAAGCCCACCCCCTTCTACGAAAAGCTCTGGCAAGGCGAAGGCGAGGAGCCCGACGATCAGCCGGCCGACGCCGAGCCCGCGCCCGACCCGACCCAACTGCACCTCTACGACCCGCACCACCCCCCGCAGCCCACCCCCCTCTACCGCCACCTCGACATCCAGGCCTGACCTCAAAGCCCCGGCATGCGCCAAGCCCCGTCATGCGAGCGCCGCGAGCTTGGCGGGGAGACCGCGTTAGAATCCTTGCATGCTCTATGCGGTCATCGTCCTGTCCCTGCTCGCCGCCGCCGCCCTCGCCGCCGCGGCCTACCTCTATGCCTCCCGACTCGCCGTCACCCGTGACCGCGACCGGCTCACCACCGACCTCGCCTCGCGCGAGCAGGCCATCGAAGGCTACCTCCAGCAGATCGACCAGCACCGCACCACCCTCGCCGAGCGCGACGCCGCGCTGCACGCGAAAGAAATCCAACTCACCGAGTTCCGGGGCAAGCTCGAAGGGCTCGACGACAAGTTCAAGTCGCTCGCCCAGGAAGTGCTCAACCAGACCAACGAACGCTTCTTCCAGCTCGCCCACGAGAAGTTCAAGGGCGAACAGAAAGACGCCACCGCCGCGCTCGAGCAGCGCAAGATCGCGATCGAATCGCTGCTCAAACCCATCCGCGAGAGCCTCGACAAGCACGCCAAGGCGGTGACCGACATCGAGAAGACGCGCGAGGGCGCGTACCAGGGCCTGCGCCAGCAGCTCACCTCCATGCTCGAAGACCAGAAGTCCCTGCGCGGCGAAACGGCCAACCTGGTCAAGGCTTTGCGTCGGCCGGACGTGCGCGGCCGCTGGGGCGAGATGCAGTTGCGCCGCGTCGCCGAACTGGCCGGGATGATCGACCGCTGCGACTTCACCGAGCAGGCCGCGCTCACCCCCAGCCTGCGCCCCGACATGGTCGTCCACCTGCCCGCCGGCCGGCAGATCGTGGTCGATGCCAAGACGCCGATCGACGCCTACCTCTCCGCGCTCGAAGCGTCCGACGACGTGTCGCGCGAAGAATGCTTCGGGCGATTCGTCCGCCACGTCAAGGACAAGGTGGACGAGCTTGCGAGCAAGGCGTATCAGGCCGAGCTGCCCCGGCCGGTCGATTTCGTCGTGCTCTTTATCCCCGGCGAGTCGTTCCTGCAGGCGGCGCTGCAGCGCGATGTCGATCTGCTCGAACGCGCGTTTAACCGCAACGTCGTGATCGCCACGCCCTCGACGCTGATCGCGCTGCTCAAGGCCGTGGCCGCCGGCTGGCGCGAGCAGCAGGTCGCCGAGAACGCCCAGCGCATCGCCGACCTCGGCCAGGAGCTGCACAGACGCATCGGCACCGCGATCGAACACCTCGGCCGCCTGGGCAACGCCCTCGAATCCACCGTCGCCCATTACAACAAACTCGTCGGCTCCGTCGAACAAAACGTCCTGCCCCAGACCCGCCGCTTCGAAGACCTGGGCGCCCGCTCCCAGAAAGAACTGCCCGCGCCCGGCGAAGTCAAAGTCATCGAAACCGCACCCCGCCCCATCAAACCCATCGAACAACAAACCTGACCCCCCCCGGAAGTTTCCCCCGGAAGTTCCCCGGAAGTTCTCCCCAGCAGTTCTCCCCGGAAGTTTCCCCCGGAACTGTGCCCCGGAGATTGTTTTGGAAGATGCTGGGCGAAAGCCAGGCCGAAGGGGGTCAGGGTCGCGGTGGGCGTGGCGGATCACCGCGGCGCGTCGGGCGGTGGCCGGGCGTTCGTGGTGGAGGACTGGGCTGGGTCCGGGCGACCCGCTGCCCACCTCCTGCCGCGCGAAGCCGACCGCTTTGCGCCTGTCGGCGAAAGCAACCGCCGCGCCCGCGACTGTTTTCGGTTCGCGATCTGTCGGTGTCGGCCGCGCTGCGCGCCGGCGCTATCCCGCGCGGGCACAACTTCCGGGGTCACCACTTCCGGGGCGGCAGCTCGCGGGATGGCAACTTGCGGGGCCACCACTTCCGGGGTCACCGCTTCCGGGGCGGCAACTTCCGTGGCCACCACTTCCGGGGCACCAACTTCCGGGGTCACTACTTCCGGGGTCACCGCTTGCGGGGTCATCACTTCCGGGGTCACTACTTCCGGGGGCGGGGGTGGGGGATGGGTTTTATTGATTGTGGGGGTTGCCGCGGCCGCTGCGGTGGTCTGCGTGCGTCGGTCTCGGGCGCGTTGGGTGCGGGCCACTTCCTCCGCCGCTTTGCGTTGGGTTTCGAGCGCGACGCCGTCGGTCAGGGCCAACTCCGCCAGGCGTTGCGTCATCGGCCCCCGCACCCGTGCCAGCACGAAGTCGAAGCGCACGTCTTCGAGTTCCCGCGCCCCTTGAACGTGCATCTGCACCCAAGGCTGATTGAACCAGTCCAGCACCTGTGTGATGCTCCAGCCCACGTGCTTGCGTGCGAGCTCCAGCACATCTTCGCCCCGGATCAGGGCTTCGAGCAGGAAGACTTGAGGCGAGATGGCGCGTTTCGCGTCGGGCATGGCGGATCGCATGGGCAAAAGAAGACGGCTCTCTACCAGGGGCCGCGCGCCCGGCCTCGTGCGCACAAAAGCGCGCGCCCCCGCCCGCCCCGCGCCTAACCCGCTGCCGCGACCGGGCTTGCCGTGACCGAAAAAATCCTCCGCCAACCCGGCCCCCCACACCCGCTGTGCGCACAACCGCGGCCTCGCCCCCACCCGTCGTGATTGGCTCGCCCCCCCCTC
>CAZTLX010000074.1:0-17690 GCA_964614575.1 uncultured Phycisphaeraceae bacterium
CTGCTGCAGGTACGGGGTGGGCGCGATCTGCGCTTGCGTCGTCAGGCCGGTTATCGTATCGCACATGTTCACGGTGGTTGCGAATGTGATAGGTGGGGTCGGCCTGTTTCTTTTGGGCATGATCCTGATGACCGATGGGCTTAAGGCCTTGGCCGGTGATGCCCTTCGGTCGATCCTTTCGCGTTACACCACGAACCGTTGGTCGGCCGTAGGGGCGGGCGCGGGCATCACCGCGCTGGTGCAGTCATCGAGCGCGACTACGTTGGCGACGCTGGGCTTTGTGTCGGCCGGGCTGCTTCCGTTTAGCAATGCCGTTGGCGTGAATATCGGCGCAGCCTTGGGTACCACCAGCACGGGTTGGATTGTCAGCCTGCTGGGGCTCAAGCTTTCCATCGGCAAGCTCATGCTGCCGGTCATCGGGGTCGGCGCGATGATGAAGCTCATCGGCAAGGGGCGCACCGCGAAGATCGGCATGGCGCTGGCCGGCTTCGGCGTCATCTTTGTCGGCATCGACGTGCTGCAGGGCGGGATGGCCGGCCTCGCGGAGGCGTTCAGCCCGGAAACTTTCCCCGCGGCCAGCTTCGGGGGCCGCCTCCTGCTCGGGCTGATCGGCTTTGGGATGACGGTCGTGATGCAGTCATCGAGTGCCGCGGTCGCCACGACTCTCGCCGCGCTCGCGGGCGGCACCATCAACCTCGGTCAGGCCGCCAGTGTGGTCATCGGCGCGAATGTCGGCACCACGGTCACGGCCGGGATCGCGAGCGTGGGCGCGAGCACCGCGGCCAAGCGCACGGCCCTGGCGCACATCCTTTACAACCTGGCGACGGGGGTGATCGCGTTCGCCGTGCTGCCGCTGTTTCTGATGCTGGTCGAGGCGATGCCGGGCGTGTTCACCGACGGGGCGATCACCACCGCGGCGTTTCATACCGCCTTCAACGTGCTGGGCGTGATCATCTTTCTGCCCTTCCTGAAGAGCTTTTCGAGTGTCGTGGAGCGGGTTGTGAAGCTCAAAGGCCCGCGCCTGACCCGCAACCTTGATCCGTCGCTGATCGGTGTGCCGCCGGTGGCCATTGAGGCCGCGCGGCGCACGCTCAAGGAGGTGGGGGCCGAGTTGTTCGACTACCTGGCCGCCCAATTGCGAAACGAAAAACGGCTGCCGGGCCCGGCCCTGCTGGAGGAGCTCGACCAGGCGCTGGCGGAAACCCGCCGTTTCCTCGTGCGCATCCCCCCGCCGGATACGCAGGGCTACGAGTTCCATCGCCAGATCAGCACGATGCACGCCATCGACCATCTCGAGCGGCTGACCGCCGAAGCCCAGGAGCCTCGCAAGTTGCAGCAGGCGCTGCGTGAGGGCGGGCTGCGTGATGCCTGCCACGAGCTTTCG
The DNA here is from genome assembly GCA_964614575.1 of uncultured Phycisphaeraceae bacterium. GTDB lineage: Bacteria > Planctomycetota > Phycisphaerae > Phycisphaerales > Phycisphaeraceae > JBGTLW01. Next base: position 1,385 of record CAZTLX010000074.1, read on the forward strand.
CAACTGCTGGACCTGCTGGCCCCGCAGGTCCGCGGGATGCACCTGGAACCCGATGTCGAACGCGCCCAAGCATTCAGCCTGCACCTCGCGGATGAGCGGCGCAACGCGCGCCCGGCGATTCTGGAGGCCACGGCCGCACGAAAAATCGACCCCGACCGCGCCCTTGAGGACCTGTCGGCCCAGCGCTGGCTTGACCGCCTGGCGTACCACGTCTGGCGCACGACCCATCACCTGCGCGAAATGACGCGGCAGGAACTGGCCGAGCACGCTCAGACCAGCGCCGACGCCGGGGGCAGCGAAGCCCGGCGTGAAGCGGTCGCATACACGGACGCGTAGTCCGACCGGCTGCTTCGATATCACATCAGGCTGTCACGCTGGTCATCACATCAAGCTGGCACTTCGTGTGCGTGACCACACGGTGGTGTGATCCGAAATGGGAGGCATGGACCAGGACGTCCGCATCGCGCTATCAGGGGCGGGAGTGGCCGAGCTGAAACGGCTGTTGACGGCGGCTTTGGATGAAATCGCCCGGCTCAAACGCACCTCGCGCACCATTCCCCGGCCGCAGCGTAGCGACATCGTCAAAGCGTCTTAATCGCTGTGGCCCTGGCGGTACTCGGTGGGGGTGATGCCGACGACGCGGCGGAAGACGCGCAGGAACGTGACCCGAGAATTGAACCCGGCTTGCCGCATGACCTGTTTGACGGGCAGTTCGGTTTTACGGAGCAGGCGGCAGGCCTCACGGACCCGGAACTCCATCAGGTACTGATGAGGCGGGACGCCATACGCCTGGGTAAAAGCGCGGGTGAGGTGTTCGCGGGAGACTTGGTGGTCCTGGGCGAGTTCGGCGACGGACAGATCGTCGCGGAAGCGTTCAACGATGGCCTGCTCGACCGCCTGCGGCAGTTCGAGGCGTTGCCGTGTGCGGAACTGCTGTTCGGCCGTCTGGAGGAGGGTGGCGAGGGTGTCGTTGACCAGGCGGCAGGCGTCGGCGGTGCTGATCTCGACGTGGTGCGTCGGTTCGGCGGCCAGCCGCAGGAGATGCCGACCGAGCACGCAGTCGATTGGGAAGTCGAAGACCGGGCCGTAGCGTTCGATGAGGCTTTGTGCGAAATCGGCGGCGGCCTGGCCGTGGAAGATCAGGCCGAAGAACTCCCACGCCTCACGGGAGCTGGGGTTGTAGCCGTCCCAGGTGGTGTGATCGGTCCACTGCCTCAGCACCCCTTGTCCGGGGGCCAATTCACCGCTGCGTTCGCCTGCCCCCCAGCGTCCGCCGCGGGAGAGGGCGATCTTGAGCACGTAATACCCGGCCTTGGCCATCTGCGGATTGGTGCGCGAGTCGTAGCGGATGTCGTGCGCCAGGCCCCGGCCCAGGTAGAAAGGGGTCGCGAACCCGGGCACATGGGCGGGCAAGCGAAACCAGACGAAATCGATCATCGAGTAGGCGGGTTTGGCCATGGCCTGCGCTCCGGGGTTGCGTTGGATCGCCGTATCTGCAAATCACGTCACATAATGAACCATGATCCCACAATTTGGACCTTTTTAATGCTATTTGAGGGGATAACATGGCTTGAGTCAAGTGAATCATTGATCACCATCGGTAACTCTAAGCCTTCGATGGGATCAACTCGGAGTCCGAGGCGTGCTCGGCTCCGACGCTCGCGGGGCACGTTGCATTCGCATCGGCCCGAAATCGATGGCGGCCTGTTCTTCGGCCGCTTCACCCTCAGATGGAGGCAAATCCATGGATCGTCCCCAGTTCAACCGCCACACTTATCCGGCTCTGGCCCTGCTGACCGCCAGCACGGTCGTCCTCGGGCTGAGCCCTGCCGCCGCCAACGTGCTGCTCAGCGACGACTTTAATCGCACCGCGGGATCGGCCCCGGAGGGAGGGCCTTATGCCTCAGACTGGGGGACCAACAACAACGGCTCGGGTGGCGCCTTGAGCGGATCGTACGTCGGTGTCGCGGGTGCCGACGAGTTTGGTGTGGACTATGTCGCCGAGGGTCGGGGCGTGATGCAGTTCAGCCGCGCCATCCATGACGTCAACCTCGCCACCCAGGCTGCGATCGACGCAGGTGGGATCATCATCCAGTACGACCTGAACCCGGGCGACGCGCTTTTTGGCCGTGACTGGGGCGGCCTGGGTCTCTCGGACACGAACTCGACGGCGGCGATCGGTGGTAGCGCAGCGCTGTTCAACAACAACGCCGACCTCCGCCTCTCCGTGCTGCCCCGCAACAGCGGCACGGCGGTCACCAAGCGATTTGACAGCGGCGGCAACTATGTCGGGGTGGCCGGAGGCATCCCGGGCAGCCTGACGGAGGCGATCTTCGATCAGGAGACCTGGGATGACTATGTTGAAGCCCGTACGATCAACGGCGGAGACACCAATCTGGTCTTCGAGCGAGACCTCTGGTACACGGTCAGGATCGTCATCAGCGAGACCGAGACCGGCAACCTGTTCGCCAGCGGGGCGGTCAACAACTTCGAGGTGTTGATCGGCCGACAAGGCGAGACATTAACCCCGTTTGCCTTCGATCCCAACAACCCGTTTGTTGATGAGTTCACGTGGGGTGACAACCAAAAAACCGCCGGCGGTGTCGCGCCCAACGACCCCGTCAGCGCGACCGGTCGTTATGCCTTCGCGGTGTTCGGCGGCAACGGCAACTTCCACCAATTCGACAACTACTCCGTCAGCCTGATCCCCGAGCCGGGGTCGCTGGCGCTGTTGGGGCTTGGAGGCCTGTTGATGGGGATGCGGCGTCGCAAGACCGTCTGATCGCACAACCCAAACCACCCCCGTCGTGGAGACACGGCAGGGGGTGATTCTCGGCCTGATTTGGTGGGGTCTAACCAGTCGTCAACCGTATAATCCACGGAGCAAATCATGCAACCCACATCACGTAAAACGCATCACGCATTCACTTTGATCGAGCTTCTGGTGGTCATCAGCATCATCGCGCTGCTGATCGGCATCCTGCTGCCGGCGCTGGGCACCGCACGGCAAGCGGCGCGCAACTCCATCTGCCTCAGCAATCAGCGTCAATACGGGATCGGGCTCGCGGCGTGGTCGGTGGACAACCGCTACGAGCCGCTGCCCTGGTGGCCGATGGACCTGTTTATCGAAGGCGAATACATCGAGTTGACGAAGAATCGCCACCAGGTGGGGTTCTGCCCGGTGACCGAGAAGGCGGCGGGTTCGGCCGACGCCGCGTCGCGTGGCGCCCGGGTGGTCGCGTTCAACCCGCAGGGTAATAGCTGGTTCGGCATGGGCGACCTGGCCTGGCAGAAAGGCCCGTTCTCCGCCAACGAAACGACGACCGACGGCAGTTACGGCTACAACTCGTGGATCCTCAACCGCAGCTTCGCCACCTTCGCGGGCGTCAACGTTGGCGGCGGGGTCACGCCGGGTGAGGAGATCTACCTCTTCGAGGGCATGGACAACATGCTCCAGCCCAGCCAGACCCCGTTTGCCGGCGACAGCATCTGGATCGCCGGGGCACCCAAGTCATTCAACGTCGGCGTGCCCAACTGGGGCGGCATGGACCCGTACAACCCCGGACTGGTGCGTGGTCGCGAGAATCACTTCATCGACTGGTACCTCGAGCGCCACCTCAATCGCACGGTCAACATGTCCTTTGCCGACGGCAGCGCGCGGTCCGTCGTGCGCGACACGATCTTCGGGTTCAACTGGCACAAGGACTACAACACCGATTTCATCGCGCCCCCGGCCAAGTGAGGCCCGCGCGTTACCCCCCCGGTCTTGGACGGTCCGGTTCTGTTCTGGCCGGGCCTTCTGTTCAGCCGTCCCCGGAGACTTTTGTGCCCCGACGACGCCCCAACATTCTGCTGCTGCTCACCGACCAGCAACGCTTCGACACCATCGCCGCGCTGGGCAACGCGACGATCCGCACGCCTGCGCTCGACCGCCTGGCCCGCGCGGGCATGAGCTTCGAGCGGGCTTACACCCCCTGCCCGGTGTGTGTCGCCTCGCGCTGCGCGCTGCTGACCGGCATGCCGCCGCATGTCACGGGCTGCGTGGACAACGCCGGCATGCCCCGCCATGCCCCCAGCCTGATGAGCCGGCTGGCCGAGCGCGGTTACCAGACCCACGGCGTGGGGAAGATGCACTTCACCCCCGACCCGCGGCGGCTCTGGGGCTTTGAGAGCCGGGACAGCTCGGAAGAGATCGCGGAGGGTGAAGATGATTACCGCGACTGGCTCCGGGCTCGGGGCTTCGGGCATGTCACCGAGCCGCACGGCCTGCGCAGCGAGTACTACTACATCCCGCAGCCCGCGCAGTTGCCCCCGCAGTTGCACCACACGACCTGGGCGACGGATCGCGCTATTGATTTCGTGCAGCGGCGCGACGCGACGCGGCCGTTCTTCCTGATGCTCAGCTACATCAAGCCGCACCCCCCGTTCGAGAGCCCCACGCCGTGGAGCCACCTCTACCGCGCCGCGGGCATGCCCGGGCCGACGACCCATGCGGACCAGGAGTTGACGTGGACCTATTGGAACCGCGTGCAGAACCGATACAAGTACGCCGACGCGGGGACCGACCGCCGCCTGGCGCAACTGAGGCAGGCGGCGTACTACGGCTGCATCTCGTTCATCGATCACCAGATCGGTCGGTTGTTTGAAGCGATGGGCCCGCTGATGGATGACACGCTGATCCTGTTCACCTCGGATCACGGCGAACTGCTGGGGGACTACGGCTGTGTCGGTAAGCGGTCGATGCACGAGGCCGCGGCCCGCGTGCCGCTGATCGCCTATCAGCGCAGCCGACTCTGCGGCGGCCGGCGTGTGAGTCGGCCGGTCTCGCTGCTGGACGTGCTGCCTACTTCGCTCGCTGCCGCGGGCGACGATCAGCCCCAGGTCCACCCCGACGGGGACGACCTGTACGCGATCGCCACGGAGCGCAGCGACCGGCGCTACACCTTCAGCCAGTACCAGCAGGGCCGTTATGCGCTGTATATGGCGACAAACGGCCGACACAAGCTGGTGTATTCGGCGGCGGATCGTCGCGAATGGCTCTACCGCGTGTCGGACGAGCGCGGGCAGCAGACGGAGGTGCTGCTTGATCCCTATCACACCGAGCCGGGCATCCAGTCACGACTCCGCCGACTGATGCACGAGCGGTTTGCGCGTGACGGCTACGTCGCGGCCGCCGATGACGCGGGGTGGGTCGAGTACACACCGCCGCAGTTCCCGCAAGACCCGGATCGGGGGCTGCTCTATCAGGACTCACAGGAGTTGATCGATGCGGTGCAGGCGTTGCCCGCGGGATACCGCTTCGACCCGCCGCCGGGATGGGATCGGCCGTACGAGTTGATGGCCACCCCCGAGCCGTTCAAGCGGCCGGCGGATCAACCGCAGGCGGCTCCGCTGGTGCCGCACATCGAACGCGTCAGCGCCAACCCGGCCGTGCTCACGCACCGAAAGTGACCCCCGACGATGTCGCGTCGTTCCATCACCCTTGGCCTGTTGCTCGCGATCGCGGTCTGCGCCCTGTGCTACTTCAACAACCACGTCGCCTTACAGGCGCCGCTGGTCGGCAGCCAGTTGCCGCTGCTGATCTGTGCGGCCCTGCTGGGGTTGGCGGTGCTGATCAACCCGCTGCTGCGTTTGATACGCGGTGCCCGCCCGTTGACGGCCGCGGAGCTGGCCGTGGCCTTCGCGCTTGGGGCAGTGGCCTGCACCTTCCCCGAGTCGGGCTTCTTCCGTTACTTCTCACCGATGGTGGCCATGCCTGCGCGGCATGAGATGACCCGGCCCGACTGGCAGGCCCAGCAGGTGCTCGGTTACGTGCCCGGCTCGGAGCGGATCGCGCACGGGCAGGTGGCGGACTGGCCGGCGCTGGCGATGCTGGTCATCGCACCACAGCCGATGCAGGCTGCGTGGTCGGAGCGCATCCTGGCCGAATCAGACCCCGGGGCCGCCGCGGCCTGGCGAAGGGCGGCAAGCTCGGGCTGGCGACCGACGCGCAGCGATCAGGACCTGATGCTCGGGTCGTTGAACCGCGCCGTCGCCGCCGCCAGACTGCAAGGCAACGATGATGCACGAGAGCAGATCGTCACGCTGACCCAAGGCCTCGTCCGCGCATCACCGCGCGGCACCGGCGTGCTACTGATGAATGGCCGATGGGACGACCGCACGATGGACCCGCTGATCGCGCCCACGCCTGACGACGGCCTGCCTTCTCTGACGCAAGTGCCCTGGCGCGCCTGGGCGGCTCCGGTCCTGATCTGGGGCGGCATCGCGCTGTGTCTGTCACTGGCGAGCCTCTGCCTCGCCTGGATCGTCCACCCGCAGTGGGCGCAGCGGGAACGGCTGGCGTATCCGATCCCACGGGTGCTTTCGCTGCTGTTTGAGCGCGATCATCGACTCCTGCCGACGGTCACCTATCGACGCGCTTTTCGCGGCGCGTTTCTCGTCACGTTCGCGGTGCTCGGCATCAACGGCCTGGGCGTGTGGCTGGCGCAGCGACCGGTCATCCCGCTGATGCTGGACTTCGGGGCGATGCGGCAGTTGTTCCCACACGCGGATCGACTGTGGGCCGCATCCGGATTGTTCCTGCCGACGATCGTGCCCACGGCTGTTGCGTTTGCGTTCTTTCTGCCGCGGTCGGTCTCGTTCTCCTTCGGCATGGCGACGCCGGTGTTCGTGTTCGCCGCGGCGTTGCTGATGGCTCAAGGCGTGATGGTCACTGCACCCGAAGCCGAGCCGGGCTATCTGTCGATGTTCACCTTCGGGGGGTTTGTGGCGTTTTGCGCGACGATCCTTTACAGCGGTCGGCGGCACTACCTCAGCGTGCTGGGTGCCTCGATCGGAATCGGCCACGATGACCTGGGCCGGGAATGGCGGATGGCTACGGCCTTCCGGTCAATGGTTGTGCTGCTGATCGCGGCCATGGCGCTGTTCTACGCCGCGGGGCTGTCGCCGGCCTTGTCGGCCGTGACCGTCGGCCTGATCCTGATGACGTGGCTTGTCGTCGGCCGGATCGTCTGTGAGACCGGGCTCTACCGCATCGGCTTCTGCTTCGCGCCGATCGCGGTGGTGACCGGGGTGCTCGGACACGAGGCCATCGGACCCACCGGGCTGCTGATCATCGCGATCGCCAGCATTATTTTTACCACCGATGTCGGCCAGGCCGTCACCCCCTTCGCCCTGAGCGCCCTGCAACTGACCGATCGTGAAAAAACGCTGCGTCCCCGGCTTGCCCCGGCCATGGGGCTGACCATGATCACCGGCTTCGCGGTCGCGCTGGTGGTGACCCTGGCGCTGCAATACCACTTCGGCTTCAATACACGCGACGAGGTGGTGTACCACAGCCGCAGCGCCGCGCCGCTGACGATGGTCCAGCGGTCGGTCCAGGAGATGGCGGCAAGGGGCACGCTTAGCGCATCCGCTTTCCCGAGCGATCGCCTGCATACCGCGCTGATCAGACCCCAAGGCGGGGCGATCACGGCGGCGGTGATCGGGGTGCTGGTGGTCGGCGCGACGGCCATGGCGCGCCTGCGCGTCCCGGGCTGGCCGATCCACCCCGCGATGTTTCTGGTGCTGGGCAACTGGGGTCTGGTGACGCTGGGCTTCTCGTTCCTGCTGGGCTTCGCGATCAAGGCGGGCGTGCTTCACTTTGGCGGCATCCGCGCGATGCAGGCCACGCAGCCCGCGATGGCGGCGATCATCGCCGCGGGGCTCGCCTCGGCCGTGTTGTGGCTGGTGGTCGGCTGGGTTTATCACCTGCGCACCGGCCTGACCCCGGCGCGGTACGTGCCGTTTTAACCTCCCCCATGAGCGCGATGATGAGGACAATCATGAATCGATGGCATGCCATACAACGAACCGCTCTGATCGCTTTCGTCGCGGCCGGGGCTCTGGGCACGGGGTGTGCCAGCGCCGCCGAGCCCTCGCTCGTACGCGTCGAGCAGACGGCTGATGGCTGGCAATTGATCCGCAACGGCGAGCCGCTTTTCATCAAGGGCACGGGCGGCGGCGTGCAGCAGGAGATGATCGCATCCTCTGGCGGCAACGGCTTCCGCACCTGGGGCATCCACGAGGACACGATGGATAAGCTCGACAGTGCCCAGGCGCACGGGCTGTCGGTGACCCTGGGCTTCTGGCTCCCGCATCGCGGACCGAAGGACAACCCCGTCAACGATTACGCGGACCCCGCGGTCCGGCAGAAGCAGTTGGATCGGCTCCGCGCCGATGTCCTCAAATACCGCGACCACCCCGCGCTGTTGATCTGGGCGCTGGGCAACGAGACCGAGCAAGGCAACAACCTGCCCGAGTACTGGTCGCTGCTCAACGAGATGGCATTGCTGGTCAAGGAACTGGACCCCAACCACCCGACCATGACGGTGACCGCGGATATCGGCGGCAACTTCGAGGCGATGCTCGCCGAGCACGCCCCCGCGATCGATATCTGGGGCATCAATTCTTACGCGGGGCTCTTCACGCTGCGCGAGCGGCTGGATCGGCGCGGTTACAATGGCCCGTTCATCGTGACGGAGTTCGGCCCGCGCGGCCATTGGGAAGTGCCGCGCACGCCGTGGGGCGCGGCGATCGAGCAGAGCAGCACGGAAAAGGCGGGGCAATACGCGTGGCTGTACGAAAACGTCATCGTCGCCGACCCGCGGTGCCTCGGCTCCTACGTCTTCCTGTGGGGCCAGAAGCACGAAGCCACCGAGACGTGGTTCAGCATGTTCTCGCGAGGTCGCCCGACGGAACTCGTGGACACGATGCACCGGATGTGGCGCGGGAGTTGGCCGGACGATCTGGCACCGAAGATCATCAGCCTCAACAGCGACTTGGCGATGCAGCAAGTCGGTGCCGGTGAATCCTACGCGGTGAAGCTCGAAGCGTTCGATCCGGAAGGCCGGCCGCTCACCGTGCAGTGGGAGATCCAGTCCAGCGTGCGACGCAAAGGCCAGGGCATCGGCGAGGAAGACGACATCACCCGACAGTTTCGAAAGCTCATTGACGGCACGGGAGTAAACGTAAATGTGACGACGCCGGATGAACCGGGGGACTACCGCCTGTTCGCGTGGGCGAGCGACCCGGGCGGGAAGGTGGCGACGATCAATGTGCCGTTTCGCGTCCGGGACGATGCGGACGCAGCAGATCATCCATCGGAGGTTCAGATGAACCCGACGAGCGGTATGCGGATCGAAACGTCGGACCGACAGGCCGACCAGCCGCTGGCGGTGATTCACCAACCGTGATCTACCTGCGTGGCGAGCCCGACGGACCGCGATGATCACAAACGGCCATGACTTTCAACCGAGATGTGACCCGATGAAATCTTCTCTTCACCTCGCACGCGCCGTCTGGACGCTGGCTGCCTGCCTCATCGGCACAGTCGTTGCCTCGGCGTCGGCCGCGCAGCAGGGTGAGGCCGGGCCGATCCACGGCGAGACGAGCGAAGCCGAACACGCTGCCGAGGTAAGACGAACCATGCCGACATCAGCCATCGCACGCACCCAGCGCACGATCCACGCAATCGACTGGCTGCGTGACCCATACATTCTGGCGGCGACGGATGGCGCGTACTACCTCACCGGAACACTGCGCGATACGAAGATCGGCGACTGCTGGGCGTGGAATGCCGGGGTGCCGCTGTGGCGCTCGACGGACCTGAAGCACTGGGAAGATCACGGATTGATCTGGTCGTTCGAGCGTGATGCGACGTGGGATGCGGAGATTCGTCCGGTGCCGGAAGACCACTGGGAGTTCAACCGGATCAGTGACCGCAGTGAGCGGCTCCCGCCGATACGCAGAGCGGCGTGGGCACCGGAGATCCATCAGATCGGGGCGGAATGCTACCTGACCTACACGCTCAATTGGGTGCCCGGCTACAGGACGGTGTTGCTGCGCAGCAGGACGGGCCGTCCCGAGGGGCCGTACGAGCACGTGCGGCAGGAGCCGATGTCTCAGCAGATCGACTCAACCCTGTTCCGGGACACAACCGGCATTTACTACCTCTGGCAGGGCGGCCAGTGCGCGCTTCTCCTGCCTGATGCGTCAGGTTTCGCGGAAGAGCCTTGGCGTTTGCGTCAGAAACAATGGCAGCCGGAGCCTTACCTTGAAGGCAGCTCGGTGATAGAGCACGAAGCGCACGTCTACTTGTTTCTGGCGGCGTGGTCCTATCGCGACCCAACCACGGGCCACATCACTTACGCGCCGACCGATGATGTCCACCGGACACATCGAAAGTGGAGCTACGACTCGGTGGTGGCGCGAGCGGATGGTCTTCGTGGGCAGTTCACCGAACGCCGAGCTTTCCTGATGGGCGGCGGACATGGTCATCTGTTCCGCGACCATACGGGCGAGTGGTGGTCGACCGTCTTTGTGAATCCGCGCGGAGACTATTCGGACAAGGCCTCCTCGTGCCAGCCTGCTCTGGTGCCAATCGACTGGCGCGACGGATGGCCGACGCCGCCCGACGAACTGAACAGGCGATCGTTGAAGCGAGCTTGATCGAACGGGTGATCAAGCTCGACCCCAAACCCGAAGACCACGAGAACAAACCCATGATGCAAACTTTCAAGACAATCTCGATGCTTCTGTTCATGGGGATGTGCCTCCCATCGGCTCGAGGCGAATCACGGCAACCAGCAGGCCCGATCAAAGTTGAGGTCGTCCAGACGGAAGGGAGTTGGCAGCTGCTCCGTGATGATGAACCTTATTTCGTCAAGGGTGTCGGCGGCACTGAGAATCTCGAACTGCTCGCGACGCTTGGCGCCAACTCCGTCCGCACGTGGGGCGTCGGCGACCAGACCCTCGCGGTACTCGATCGGGCGCATGAGCTGGGCCTGACCGTCACCGTCGGCATCTGGATGGAGGCCCGCAGCCAGGGCGGCGACTACACCAACGAAGAACTCAAGCGGAAGCAACTCGAGCGCATCCGCACCTGGGTGCCCAAATTAAAAGACCACCCGGCCTTGTTAATCTGGGGCATCGGAAACGAATCGGAGGTCCGCAACAATACCCCCGAGTACTGGACGCACCTCAACGCGTTGGCCACGTTGTGCAAGGAACTTGATCCGAACCACCCCACGATGCACGTCACCGCCGAGGCCGGCGGCGACGCGGGCTACGGGGAGCGGCTGCGTACGCTCGCGCCGGCGATCGACATCTGGGGCATCAATACCTACGGCGGCATTTTCACCCTGCGTCAGCGGCTCGAAACGCAAGGCTGGGACGGGCCATATCTGATCTGCGAGTTCGGCGCCCGCGGCACGTGGGAAGCGCCCAAGACCGAGTGGGGCCACCCTTTCGAGCAGACCAGCACACAGAAGGCGGCTATGTTTGCCCGCGCCTTTCGTGAACAGATCGATGACAACCCACTGCTGCTCGGTGCCTACGCCTTCCACTGGGTGCAACGGCCCAACCCCAGCCACACCTGGTTTAGCTTGATGCGCCCCGATGGTGCGCCGCTGGAGATCGTGGACTGCCTCCAACGCCAATGGACCGGGCGCTGGCCGGACAACCTCGGCCCAAAGATCGAACGCCTGGAAACACCGATCGACGCTTCGGTCGTCGCACCGGATGCCGAGTTCACCGCCACGATCCACGCTTACGACCCCGAAGGCCGGCCGCTGACCTACCGGTGGATGCTGCGTTTAGACCGCAACCACCGTGCCTGGCCCGAGGGTGGCCCGATGACCGACGCCGATATGGACGCGCTGGTGCTCGAATCACAAGATAATACCGTCCGCTTCCGTACCCCGCCGGTCGAGGATGCCTACCGACTGCTGGTATTCGTCACCGACGACTCGGGCAAGGTCGCCACCGCCAATACGCCGTTCTTTGTTGCGGCCGGAGGCGTGTTGCCCCAGGACAAGCGGGCCGCGCCACCCAGGTCCCCGGCCGCGCCGACCACGCGTGATGATTATGTGGAATAACCCCCTACAGGAGCCAACGATGCCCACCCTCACCCCCGCCACTCCCGCCGTGGACCGATCCCAGGTCCGTGACTATCAACGCGACGGCTTTATCAAAGCGTCCGGCCTGCTTAGCCCGGGCGAAGCGGCGCACTACGCGCCCATTACGCTTGCGGCGTGCGACAAGATGAAGAAACTCGATTACGCCAAGGACCACAACATCTTCGACCAGAGCGTCAACGCCTGGCGCGAGGACGCGGAGATGAGGCGCTTAACGTTCCACCCCCGCATCGCCGCCACCGCGGAGGCGCTCACCGGCAAGCGTCTGCGGCTGTGGCACGACCAGATCCTGATCAAGCGGCCGGGCATCAGCGCCCCGACCGAGTTTCATCAGGACCAGCCCTACTGGCCGCATGAATTGCCAAGCACGGCGATCTCCTGCTGGATCGCACTGGTGGACGTGCCGGTCGAGCGCGGCTGCATGACGTTCATCCCCGGCTATCATGACCGCGACGATCTGGGAGCGAAAAACCTCGCCGGTGGGGCGACGCTCTTCGATCTTTGCCCGGCGATGGCCTGGTCGCCCCGGGTGACGTGGCCGCTGCGGGCCGGCGACGCGACCTTCCACCACGGCCGTACCCCGCACATGGCCAACGCGAACACCACGGACCTGCCTCGCATCGCGCACGTGGTTATTTTCATCGAGGCCGAAACGCGATACACCGGCGCCAGTCACCCGGTGACCGATGGTCTGGGCCTTGCGGCAGGCGACACGCTGGCGGGCGAGATGTTCCCGCCGGTTGAGGCCTTCGCCGCGCTGCATGCGGAAGGCGATTGATGGCCAAGCACCCACGGCTCAACCGTAACGCGTCAGCGACCGGGACCGGTGCTTCGCTGTGTCGCCTGCCGCCGATCGGGCGGGTGCCGTTCGCCGATCAGCGGGAAGCGGGCCCGATCTGGAACCGCGATCGCTGGCCGGCGCGGTGGATCACCGCCGCCGATCTGCCGGCGCAGATGCCGATCGTGCTCGGTTTTCGGTTGCGTTGGCGGGCAGACGACACGCTGAACAACAGCCTGTTACACGTTTCGGCCGACCAGCGTTACGACCTCTGGCTCGATGGTCACCATGTCGGTGAGGGGCCGGAGCGCGGCGACTTCAATCGCTGGTACTTCGAGACCTACCGCCTGCGCGTCGCGCCCGGCGAGCATGTGCTCACCGCCCGCGTGTGGTTCGCCGGCGATCAGGCGCCGTGGGCGCTGCTCGGGCGATCGCCGGCTTTCCTGTTAGCCGCCGAGGGACCGGCGCTGACCCGGCTGAGCACCGGGCACGCCGACTGGCAGGCCCGCGTGATCCCCGGCTACCGCTACGATACCAGTGGCGAGGTGCCCGGCTTCGAGGCCTACGTCGGCCGACGCACCACCCTCACGGTTGATGACGCGCCGGACCCGCTGGCCCCCACCAGCGAGGCGTGGTGGGCCCCGGCCGTTCACGCCGACGCAGCCGAGTCGGGATGCCCGGCCGATCTGCTGTCGATGCGCACTTTGACCCCCGCGCCGCTGCCGCCGCTGGATCGCAGGCCGTTGACCGGTATTCGCATCCGATACGCGACCACCGAGGCGTCCGCGGCCGAACCCACCCGGCCCGTCGATCCCGAGGTTCATCAGCCTACACTCGCCGACGACGCGGCCGCCCTGCTCGGCGCGAATCGACCCTTGGTCGTGCCCCCACACACGAGCCTGCGCATCGTCATGGACTTCGATCGCTATGCGTGTGTTTGGCCGCGCCTGTCGACGGCCGGGGGGCGCGGCAGCCGGCTGGGTCTGCGCTTCGCCGAGACGCTGTACCCCGACCCCGATCCGGTGTATGCCCCGGCCAAGCCCCACCGGGGCCGCGTCGAGGGGATGTATTTTCGTGGTCTGGGCGACCGCTTCGAGTTGCAGACTGATCGCTCGTGTGAACTCGACCTGCTCTGGTGGCGGGCCGGACGCTACGCCGAGTTGTGCATCCACACCGACGACCAACCCCTGAAGATCACGCAGCTTGGTTTCGAGGCGCATCAGTACCCGACGCTTCGCGCATCCCGGTTTGCCAGCAGCGACCGGGGCCTGGATGAGACCATGCCGATGTGCATGCACACGCTCGAAGTCTCCTCGCGAGACGTTTTCTTCGACAGCCCGTACTACGAACAACTGTCCTACCTGGGCGACTGCCGCATCTCGGCGCTGCTGCATTACACGAATACCCGCGACTCACGACTGCCGATGAAGGTGATTGACTTATTCGGCGTCTCGGCGCTGCCCGATGGTTTTATCCAGACCCGCTACCCCTGCCGAACCCGGCAGGTCATCCCCACGTTCTGCCCGTTCTGGCTGGGCATGCTGCATGACCTGGCGATGTGGGTCGGCGAACTGGACTGGGTCCGCGAGCGAATGCACACGGCCCGCGCCATCATGGGGGCCTACGGCCGGCACCGCGACGCGAACGGGCTGATCGGCGTGCTGCCCGGCTGGCCTTTCGTCGATTGGGCGCCGGGCTTCGCCGAGGGCATCCCGCCGGGGGCTCGGCGGGACGCCGCCTGCTCGGTGAATTGGTTGTATGTCTTGGGGCTGGTCTATCTCGAACGGTTGGAGCGCACCCTGGGCGAGGAAGGGCTGGCCGAGCGCGCCGCGCGACAAGCCGCGGAACACGCCACCGCCGTGATCCGTTGCTTCTGGGATGATGAGGCGCAAGCGTTTCGCGAAACCATCCACGGCGGTCCCTATACCGAGCAGTCGCTAACCCTCGCGCTGTTGACGGATTGCGTCCCGTGTGATTTGCGGCAGAAGATGCTCGATACGCTCGCCAATCGAACCGGCGACCTCACCCCCGCCAGCCTCTACTTCACCCATTACGTCATTGAAGCGCTCTACGCCGGCGGACGCGGCGAAGCGATCACTCAACGCCTCGAACCATGGCGACAGTTCGCCGGCCGCGGCCTGCGCACCACCCCAGAAACCGTCGAGCCCACCCGCTCCGATTGCCATGTCTGGTCCGCGCATCCCCTCTACCACGCCTCGGCCAGTATCGCGGGCATACGACCCAGCGCCCCCGGCTTTAAGCGCGTGACCATCCGGCCTCTGCTCGGGGCTATGCGGGAAGTTCACGCCGTGGTCCCACACCCGCGCGGCGACATCTCGGTCCACATCCATCGCCGTCGTGATCAGCTGACTTGCCGCATCGCACTGCCCGATCAGCTCCACGGGCAATTGATCATGGGTTCTTCGCGCATCTGCCTCGAACCCGGCCAGCAACAGCATGAGGTCTCCGCTCCAGAACACAACCTCAGCGCCGGATCGCCGTGAGCGACGACGATATTGACGCTCGATCTGCGCGGCAACATCCCCCGCGACTTCCGCGGCACGAAGACCCGCACCCCGACCGAGACCCGCAACGCCGGACCCGGTGTTGCGCTTCGGGATTGGACCTGCCCTCGTGGGCACGATGCACCGGATGTGGCGTGACGGTGGCGGTGGCGGGTAAGACGGCCTGATCGAAATCACTGATCCAGCACAAGTTGAAGACGGGGTCGCCCACCGGTAGTGGTTCACTTTGAGATTCGGAATCTTGGCGGCCCCGATCCGGCGTCCCGTACAATGTGGGCATGAGCCAGAAGCAAGATGCCAACCAGACCGCCGCCCGCGTGGTGGCCGAATCGACTGAGAAGCACGAGAAGCCCCTTCCCGCCGATCTCGAGGAAGCCTGGGCGAGTGGTCCAAGGGGGTCCAGAAGGTGGACGAGCGGGGGATGACGTTGCTTAGGGCGGCGTTTGAGGCGGGTTATGGAGCCGCAATTCGGGATGGATCGTCTTCGAATAGCGGAGCATCCTTGTAAACGGGAGCGACCCGGTTTAGCTTTTCCTTGAAGTCTTCGAACCCATCAGACAGCTTCATTACGCCGATGACCAGTCCTAGGTGCTCGATTAGTTTGGGGTGCCCAATGTCCGAGCTAAGCCGCTGATGCAGCTTATGTTTTGGATTGCCCGAAACGGTTTTGGGTGTCAGTTGTTTAAGTTCTCGTAACACGCCCGGAGCTAGCCGCTTGTAAACGATGTTATTGGTTAGCGTCCCGAAATATTGAGGTAGCTTCATGTCGGCTCTGAACACTACTCCCTTCAACCGGCATAACTCCTTGAAATAGTCGTCAGGGAATGTCTTTACCCACCTTCGAAGCTCAGCCGAGATAAACTTTTCGAGTATTTCGGCCAAGGCCCGCTTTGCGCGATCTGTTTGAAAGCCGGTGGCCTCATCAACAAGGGCAATGATTCCGACGTGGGCTAAGCCGCGCATAACAATGTCGCAGGCTTTCGCGAAACGATGTTTGTAATCCCCCCTGTCTTCCGCACATTCAGAAGTAGAGGGTTTTAGGGTTCATG
>CAZTLX010000075.1:0-11801 GCA_964614575.1 uncultured Phycisphaeraceae bacterium
GACGCGGGTGGTGAGGACGTCGGCCTGTCGGGTGACGAAGTGGTGGGAGGCGAGGACCCAGTCGATGCGTTGGCCGCGGGTGTCGCCGGAGAACCCGTGTCTGGTGCCGGGTTCGGGGCCCTGGCCGGGGCGCACGGCACGGTAGGTGTCGTTGAGTCCCGGCCGGCCGGGCGTGTTGTGGATCAGGTGGGTGTAGGCGGGTTGGTCGGCGCCTTCGTTGAAGTCGCCGGTGACAACGACGGGTCCGGTGGGGGCGAGTTCATGGATGCGCTGCCGCAGGAGTTTGGCGGCTTCTTTGCGGGCGCGGGCGCTGGCGACGGAGAAGTGGGTGTTGAAGACGGTCAGGTCCTGCCCCGTCGCGTGGTCGTGAAGCTGGGCCCAGGAGACCATGCGGGTCCACAGTGCGCCCCATGATTTGCTGCCGGGTTTCTGCGGCGTGTCGCTGAGCCAGAAGTGGCCGTGGTCACGCAGCACGAAGCGGTCGCGGCGGTAGAAGATGGCGCACATCTCGCCGTCGCGTTGCCCGTCGTCGCGCCCGGCGCCGACCATCGCGTACTGCGGGAGGGCGGCCAGGAGGTAGTCGGCCTGAGTGGCGACGCATTCCTGCGTGCCGATCACGTCCGCGTCCTGGGCGTGGAGGAACGCAGCGACCTCATCGCGGCGGTGGTTCCAGTGGTTGAAGGCGTCGAGGATGAACGGCCGACGCAGGTTGAAACTGAGCACCCGCAGGCTGCCCGGCTCGGGCGCGTCGAGCGCGGTGGGCGTCAGGGTCGGGTGGATCAGCGGCCGGGGCAGGTCGCGGGGCGGCGCGCTGCCGCATCCCGGCAGCAGCAGCGGCAGCAGCAGGCCGAGGGTGAGCAGAACGGGGACGGCACGGCGGGGGGGTGATTCTGGCACCTGCGTTTTATCGGCCTATCAAGGCTAAGTCCGATAGCGGTTAACCCGTAATTCATGGAAATTCCCTAAGCCCGCTTTTCCGTGACTGCCCAAGCCCGCCGAGGCGCAGCGCAGCGGAGCTTCGGCGGGATACGTCGAGGTAATCCCCGCCAGTCATCCCGCCCAAGCTCCGCCCCCCAGGAGGGGCTGCGCATGGACGGGCTTGTGGGGGAGGGCGTGGGAGAACTTCCGGGGGTCAGCGGCGGTAGCGGCGCAGGGCGTTGATGACGGTGCGGTGGACATCCAGCGGGTTGGCGACCATCCGCCAGTAGGCCTCGGAAACGCCGGTCCCGGCGGTGCTGAAGGCGAGCGTGCCCAGGTTGAACAGCCTCTCCCGCAGCGACAGCAGCACCTCGGTGTGTTGCACCTGCTCCAGCGAGGCCTCGAACACCGACACCCGCAGCACCCCCGCCACGCGGATCACCCGCCGATCGGTCAGCACATACACCCGGCTAAGCCACTCCAGCCCCTCCCAGAACACGCGGGCGGTGACAATCGCCAACCCGCCGAGCAGCACGCGCGTGGCCAGCTCGGGCCGTCCAAGGTATTGCGCGGCGGTGGCGAGGACGGCCGCGGCGAGCACGATGACGGTCAACTGCTTGAGCGGCTCGAGCACGATCATCAGCGGGCTGGGCTTGATCGCGAGGATGATGATCTCGCCGCTCTGCAGCAGTTGCGCGGGCAGCAGCAGCGCCGCCCGGGCGTCGAGCGCGGGGTCGTGCCCGTTGACCGCGTCATCGGGCGCAGCGCCCTCGGCCGCGCGGTAGGTGTCCGGTGAGGCATCCGGGCCCCCGCCCCCCGGAAGCCGGCTCAAGGCTTCGCACTGGTCCGCGGGATGTTTGACTTGCGCTCGCTTCACGCGAAGACCTGGCGTTTGAGGGCGACGATATCGGGCAGGTTGCGGTAGTAGCCGTCGTAGTCCAGCCCGTAGCCGACGATGAATTCATCGGGGATATCAAAGGCGACGTAATCGACGGGCGTGTGCATGGCCGCGTCGCGCTGCTTGCGCAGCAGCACGCAGGTGTGCAGCGTCGCCGGGCCGCGCTTGCGCAGCTCCTCGCTGACCAGCCGCAGCGTGTGGCCCGAGTCGAGGATGTCATCGAGCAGCAGCACGTTGCGCCCGGCCAATGATTCGGGCAGGCGGGTCAGCGCCGCCTCGACGCGGGCGCCCTGGCTGGTCGTGGCCGTGCCGGGGTACGAGCTGACGGAGATCAGGTGGATCTGCATCTTCACCGGCAGGCGGCGGATCAGGTCGCTGACGAAGATGATGCTGCCGGTAAGGATGGGGACCAGCGTGATTTCGCAGGGGTCGGACGCGGCGACGCCGCCCAGGTCGGCCGCGATCTGCTGCGCCAACTCGTCCAGCCGCCGGCTGATCGCGTCGCGGTCGATCATCACCCGTTCGATATCGCCCTGCATCGCCACAGTGTAACCGCCGCCCGCGCCGCTTGCGGCTTCGCGAAGCCGTCACACGCTCCTAACCCTTCGAGGCATGCCCGCCGCGCGAAGCCCCGAGCGCCAAACACGAGGCACTTCGCACCACCCGCTAATCGGCTCGCAACACCCCCGCCGCGTCCAGCATCGTTACCAGCCGCTCCACCGACTGCGCCAGCGTCAGCTCGTGCGTCGGCAGCCGCAACTGCGGCGCGGTCGGGGCCTCGAACGGATCATCGATCCCCGTGAACCCCTTGATCTGCCCCTGGCGCGCCTTCGCGTACAACCCCTTCGGGTCACGCGCCTCGGCCACCTCCAGCGGCACATCCACAAACACCTCAAAAAATGGCAACCCCCCGGAAGTCTCCTCCCCAACGCCCAATGCTTGCGGCGGTGGGTCTGCGTGCGGCGTTTGCTGCTCTCCCACCCCTTCCCGGTGAAGCCCCCGCACCACCTCCCGATCCGCGCGATACGGGCTCACGAAGCTGCACAGGCAGATCAGCCCGGCGTCGGCAAACAGCTTCGCGACCTCGCCGATGCGGCGGATGTTCTCGACGCGGTCGGCCTCGGCACTAAAGCCCAGGTTCTTGTTGAGCCCGAAGCGGATGTTGTCGCCGTCGAGCCGATACACGTGCCTGCCGCGCCGGTGCAGCTCCGCTTCGAGCGCGACCGCCACGGTTGATTTGCCCGAGCCGGATAAACCGGTGAACCAGACGGTGCAGCCGCGCTGGCCCAGTGCCGCGGCGCGATCGGCGCGCTTGACCTGGCCGTGGTGGAAGGTGATGTTTTGGGATTGGGGTTGGGTCACGATGCGGGGCTTTGTTGCGGGGTGGCGGGGGGTGCTTGGCTGGGCGCGGCGGGCGTAAGTCGGCGTCGCCGGACGCGGAAGTAGATCACGATACCCCCGACATAGACCGGCAGCCAGAGCAGGAGCAGCACCCCGCCGAACCACGCCGCCTGACCGCTGGACGACGAGCTGCCGCCGCCGCCGCTGGTGTATCGGCTGACGGTCGCCATGCCGGTGCCGGAGGCGATCGCCTGGATGATCGCGATCAGGTCGGCCGCGTCGGCCCGCAGCTCCGCGTCCGAGGTGGTCACCGCTTGCGATTTGAACCAATCGATCAGCTCCTGCTCGCTCGGCGGGACGCCAACGGCAATGGTCGCGCCCGCGTCGTTGTAATGCCCGCGGTTTCGGGACAAATCCAGCTCCAGGTCGGCGGGATGGGGGGAGACGAGCGGTGCTGAGCGTGCCCGGGGCTGCAGCGTGATGCGGGTGTCGCCTAACGCGGCGGGGACGGAGAGGGTGAGTGCTCCGCCACCATGAGGCCGGATGCTGGCGGATGATCCATGTACGTGGTACCCCGCTGCACCGCCCCAACTCGTCACGCGCTGGTCGATCTCGACGGTCACGTCCGGGTGGTTGGCCTGCGTGGCCATGAGGCGGATGGTCTGCTTGAGCGTGTCCACCCGTGGCGCATAGACCGTCGCCCACACCGCGCTGATCACCAGCGCCGGGACCGGCAGCAGCAGCGTCCAGAGCATCACGAAGACCAGCGGCGTCACCTTCTGGCGGCTGCGGGGCGTGGTGATGCCCACCTCGCGCAGGTCCCCGCCGCACTCCGGGCAGCTCAGCGCGGTCAGCCCCTTGACCGCGTAGCCGCACCGCCCGCACGCCGGCATCGCCGGGCCCGGCGGGTGGCGCAGCGCCGCGACCCACAGCCACACCAGCCCGCCCACACACAGCAGCACCAGCAGCAGGGGGATCAACTCGAGAACCGCCATCGTGGCATTGTGGCCCGCTCATCCGCCGCCCGCAACACCAGCCGCTCAGACCAGGTCGCACGCCTCGGCCGGCATCCAGTGGGCGTCCTGGTCCTTCCACTTCACGTTGCAGCCGATCGGGTTGGTCAAAGGCGTGCCCACCTCGCGGCCGGCCAACAAATCGTCGAGCGCATCGCGCAGCTCGTGGGTCGTGGCCTTGGAAGCGTCGCGCGGGTTGTCGTCCATCCGCCCGGTGTAGCGCAGCTTGCGCTCGGCATCAAACACATAGAAGTGCGGCGTGCGCAGCGCGCCGTACGCCCGGGCGACGTCCTGCGACTCATCACGCACGTACGGGTACGCCAGCTCCAGCTTCTTCGCCCGATCGACCATGTGATCAAAAGAGTCGTCGGGGTGGTTGACCGTTTCGTTGCTGTTGATCGCGATCATGGCCACGCCCTTGGGCGCGTAGGCCGCGTGCAGCGCATCGACGCGCTCCTGCGAGCCGGTGACAAACGGGCAGTGGTTGCAGGTGAAGTTGATGATCAGCACCTTGGCGTCGGCCACGTCGCGAAGCGTCCAGTCGCGGCCGTCGGTGCCCGGCAGCTTGAAGTCCGGTGCTTTCTGGCCCAGTTGCAGGGTAAATGCCATCGTGTTGCGTCCTTATGATAAGAGGAGCCGACCCGACGCCCGCGAAGCCTACGCACCTCGTTCACGCCCAGCCATGGATTCGTCCGTGCATGGTAACACCGATCCCCGATGTGCCTCGGCGGGGGGTAGCGCGTAGAATTCGGCTTTACTGATCCCGCGATCGTGAGTCCGCCATGGCCCCACACCTGCCCGACGATTTGGCCCGCATCCTCCAGCCCGTGTTTGACCTGCTGCCGCCGCGCGACGCGATGCGCAGCCTGGTGGTCCACGGCCCGGGCGACGACCACGCCGACCACGCGGCGCTGGTCGCGCTGATCGAAGAAAAGAGCCAAGCCCCCGAGATCGCCGCCAACCCGCCGCTGATCGCCGGTCTCTGGCTCTACGCCGACGAACTGGACCGCTCGCACACGGTGAGCCAGAGCATCGACACGCCGACCGGTTCTTACTGGCACGCGATCATGCACCGCCGGGAGGGCGATTTTTCCAACAGCAAGTACTGGTACCGCCGCGCCGGCCGGCACGCGGTGATCAGCCGCATCGACCCCGCCGGGGGCGGCGCGGGCGCGGGGACGGACGTCGGCAAGTTCGACCCGTTCGATTTTGTGGACCGGGCCGAGCGGGCTTACAGCCGTGGCGAGAAGAACCAGCCCGAGCTGGTCAGCCTCCAACGCCGCGAGTGGCAGGCGCTGTTCGAGTGGTGCGCGGAGCGGTGAGGGGAGTGGATCGGTTGGTGCGCGCAGAGATCGCGGAGAACGCAGAGAGATAGGCAGGGGGTCACGCCAAGGCCGCGAAGATACGCCAAGATGAACAGGCAATAAGTTGTGTGAATCTCTTTCTACCAACGGTCTTGCATGGCGTCGCTTGGCGTGACCACCACGCTTCTGTCTTTCCCCCGCGCTCACCGCGAACTCTGGGCGCAAGACGCAATAAATGGTGCGAGCCGTTCTGGGAGTGTCTCGCGGGGTGGGGTCAATCGGTGGTGCGGTGGCGTGCCCGGAAGGTGGTGGGTGATTCGCCGGTCATTTTCTTGAACTGCGTGGCCAGGTCCTTGGCGTCGCGGTAGGCGCTTTGCGCGGCGACGCGGGGCATGGGCCAGTCGGTGTGGATCAGCAGGCGTTTGACGTGCTCGATCTTTGCCCGCCGCATCGCCTGGGCGGGGGAGTAGCCCAGCGCTTGGCGGAACCGGCGCTCGATCGACCGCCGGGGCAGCGGCAGGGCTTTGAGCAGGTCGCCGACATCGCCCGGCTCGTGCGCGTGGTCGCGGACCCAGCGCATGGCCGCGGCCACGTCCGGGTCATCGACCGCCAGCACATCCGACGACTGCCGCACCGTCACGCCCAGCGGCGGGATCAGCCGCGGACCCTCCGGCGGCGGCTCGCCCGTCATCAGCCGTTGCAGCAGCGCGGCCCCCTCGTAGCCGATGCGTTCCCAGTCCGGCCGCACGCTGGACAAGGGGGGATTAGAAAACGCGCAGATGAGGATGGAATCGTTGACTCCGACGACCGCCAGATCATCGGGCACGCGCCGCCCGGACAAGGCCGCGGCCTGCAGCGCGACCTTGCCCAGGTTGTCATCGCTGCACATCAGCCCCAGCGGGCCGGGCAGCTTTCGCAAGACCTCCGCCAGCGTTGGGGCCGCGTCCCGCCAATCAAGCTTCACGATGGTCGGCTCATGCCCGGCGGAGCGGACCGCCTGGGTGAACCCCGCCTCACGTTGGTCGCTGCTGCTAAGGGCCGGGGTCGCGTGGGCTGGGGCGGCGGCTTGCGGGGCCCGGAGCATCGCCAGATGTTCGAACCCCGCGCCCAGCAGGTGCTCGGCCGCCTGCCGACCGATGGCGTGCTCATCGGAATACACCGCGGGGCAGGTCGGCATCTGCTGGCCGTGCATCAGTTCGACAAAGGGCAGGCCTTGACGCATCACCGCCGCCCGGCGTGGCTCGGCCGCGATGCCGCCGAGCAACCCGTCGAGCGGCTCAAGCGTCGGGGTGCCAGACTGGTCGAGGTGGTGCATGGCGATCGGCACGAACTGCCACCCCGGCCGGGTGGCTCCGAAGCGTGCGATCCCCTCGCGGACCCCCTCGCCGAACCCCGTGAACATGGAAAGAATGAGCCCGACCTGCCGTTCCCGCATCGAGGTAAGGATGTCACGCCATCTGGCAAAAATCAAGGAAATAATTGACGCATTTTTGGGTCGCCCCGGCCGGCTTCTGCGGTTAGTTATGAGTAGAGAAGTTCTAAGTCGAAGCCCGGCGTTCGGGTTTCGATTGATTCTCGACTCGCCTTTATCTCACCAAGGAGGTCTCATGACACGTCTCACTCCCCGCGTTTCCCCCATCCACGCCCGATGGCTGGCCACCGCTTTGGTCAGCTCGGCGTTGCTCCTGCCCGCGGCTCACGCGGATTTGATCGTGTCCCAACTGGATTCCATCCGTACCGGTACATGGAACTTCCGGGATGACAATTCATCCGCAAGTACAACAAGTCCCTGGAAGAATGCCAACGCCAATTACTACCAGGACTTGGGAACCTACTTCGCATTCGATGGGGATGCCGCGACTGCCACCTCCACCGTCAACCTGCCCACCGCAGGCATCTGGAGCGTAGAGATGTGGATGCCAAGCCGAGTGGCCGCGCCGGATGCTTTATTGACGGTGGTACAAGGCAGCCAAAGTACGTCGTACAGACTCAACCAGAACGACGCGAATGCGCGTTGGGCGGGAGGGTGGATGTCGCTGGGCACTTACGCGTTGACCGCGGGTAGCGCAAGCGTGATCCTCGATAACAGTGGTGCGACCGGCGGTGGTGATGGCGTGGCAGCCATGACCAGCGCGGTGCGTTTTGCCCAGATTTCGGACGGCGTGACCCCCTTTGTCCTGGACAGCAACCTGGGGCCCGTGGGTAGCAGCAGCGAGTTTTTCACTGAAGTTAACGGCGCATGGAGCACATCGACCAGCGCCAGTCCTCTCTGGGGGAGTAATCGCATCAGCAACACCGCGAACGCCGAAGCCGAATACTCCGGTTTTCCTTTGGCCCAAGCACTCTACGAGTTGGAATTGACTTGGACGAGCGCCAGCAACCGAACCGATAGCGCGCTCTTGACCGTGGTGGACGCCAACGGCGTAGAACACGAGACCACCTTCAGCCAGAAAGTCGGGCCCGATGGGGCAACCGAAGCGGGGTGGCAGTCGTTCGGTACCTTCCTGCTTGATTCCACCAGCATCATCAACCTTTCCAGCACCGACACCAGTTACCTCACCGTGGATGCCATGCGGGTGAGCCTGATCCCCGAACCCGCCAGCCTCGCGCTGATGGGCCTGGGCTCGCTGCTGATGCTCGGCCGTTCGCGGCGGGCGTGAAAGCCCGACGCGGCAGCTCATGTGACCTCCTCCTTCGGCCGGGTGTTTCCATTGCGGGGACGCCCGGCAGATTTTCATGACGGATCGCCACCTATGCGAGCCACCGCGTTTACCCTCATCGAGCTTTTGGTCGTCATCAGCATCATCGCGCTGCTGATCGCGATCCTGCTCCCGACCCTGGGCACGGCCCGCGATGAGGCGCGGCGGGTCAAGTGCATCGGGCAAGTGCAGCAGATCATGACCGCCTCGCACAACTACGCCGCCGACTTCCGCGGGTGGTTCCCGCACCGCGGCGGCGGCGCGGCGTGGGCGTGGGCGATGGACGGCCAGACCGACCTGCACGATTCGTTTATCGAGCCATACTTCGGCGATCGGCGGGATGTGATGTTCTGCCCCAGCCGGCTCATCGAGGTCCGCTCGCCGTCTTCGCCTCAATACAGCAGCCAATACGCCAATCGCTTTGTCACCTATCAGTACTTCAACTACCAGGCGGGCAACTGGCAGTTTCCGCGGCCGGACCTGACCCGCACGGATAGCGCCGACCCGCGCCTGAGCCTTTGGGGCTGCCTGGCGGTGATCAAGAACAACGGCCAGAACCTCGCGCATGACCTGGTGGGTGAAAACCGTGACCCCGACGGCCTGTCCGCCGGGCGGGTCGATGGCTCGGCCCGGTGGGTCGGGTTCGATGACACGGAGATGTATCACAGCACCGGCGGCGTGCGCTCGTACTGGCCCGCCCGGCCGTGATCTGTCGTGAGTGCTTTGGTCGCGGGTTGACACCCGCGGCCACCTCCTCACCGCGATTGAGATCACGCCTGCGTCGCGACGAACCCGTCGCCCGGCGGGGCCTGCTGCTTGGCGAAGCGGGTCGGGGTGCAGCCGACCTGCTGGGTGAACCAGTGGCAGAACGCGCTCTGCGACGAGAAGCCCACCTGATACGCGACTTCCTTGACGGGCATGTCCCCGCTCTGCAACAGGTGCCGGGCCTCGGAGATGCGGCGAAGGTGCAGGTGGGCCTTGGGGGTGTGGCCGAGGTAACGGGCGAAGAGGCGGTTGAGCTGGCTGGTGCTCAGGCCCACCTGCGAGGCCACTTTGTCCACCTTCACCGCGTGACGCAGCGGCAGATAGTCCAGATGCTCCAGGGCCAGCAGCACCCGCTCGTCGGGCACCTCGTGCAGCGAGGGATAAACCTGTTGCGCAGCCAGGACGCGGATGACCTGTTGCTGCCACTCCAACAGCAGGCGTTTGCTTTCGAGAAACGTCTCGGCCGCGACGCGGACCGAAGCCCGCAGCCGCCAGGTCGGCAGCGGGTCGTCCTGCAGTTGCGTGCGGGAAAAATCCAGCAACTTTTCCGCCACCTCGCGCAGGGCGGGGAAGGACGAGGACGCCACGACCACCGGCAGGCCGTGATCGAACAACGCCCGGCCGTCGGGCCAGTTGGCCTTCCAGCAGACCGAGAGCAGCACCGCGTCTTCGGAAAAGTTCTGCACCCGCTCGCCCACCGGCAGCAACACCCAGTCCCCCGCCGCCGCGGTCAACACCGCACGGCCCTTGAAGCGGACCCGGACGCTGCCGCGCAGCAGCAGCCAGGCGCTCAGGTCGGGGTTGCTGCGCTTGCCCTGCCCGTCGGGCGGTACGGGGGACTCATAGACCCAGTTGAGCGACAGGACCAGCGACGACCAGTCCGCCAGCCGTAACACCGGGCGTGGAAAAGGTTTATCTGATGCAGGCATCCCCGGATTATCGCCCCGCCGAAGGGGCGGTGCAAGCCAGATGCGCGGTTCAAGCAAATATTTGCGCTAATCGAACAAGCTTCTTTCGTTGTCGGGGGGGTGGGGCGGGGGCATACTTGAGGCAGTGTTAAACGGCTTGGCCCACTGTGGGCCGAGCGTTCCCCTGACTCTCTCTTGCGGAGGATGCATCCATGATGACGCGACTTTTTCTCAACGGTCTGGTGATGACGACGGCCACGGTGTTTGCGGGCTCGGCCTCGGCGGCGTTGGTGTATGACGGGTTTTCCGGCTACACGGTGGATACCACCGTAGTAGGACAAGGCCCCGCCGCTACTGGATTCACCGGAAACTGGACCAATACCGGCGGTGCCCTGGCTGCGACCGTCGATTTTCAACCCCGTACGGACAATCTCACCTACACCAACTACGCCCCAAGTTCGGGCGGGTCCCTGGAAGCGTTCCGGAGCAGCGGCTCTCACTCGGGTGCTGCAAAACAGGTCAGCCGCAGCTTCAACTACGCGGCCCCAGGTACAGGCGATTTCTACATCGCCTTTCTGATTCAAAACGACTCCAGCAGCGCAACGGCAAACACACGCCTGACCTTACAGGCCGGGGCCAGCGCCGACAGTAACCGCGATGCCTTTTTTGATGTCGATCACACCAATAACACCCTGACCTTTAGCGCGGGTGGTGGAGCGGGAATGGTCGAGGCCGAGGGCCTATCCGCCGGTGCCAATCTGGTTGTGGTCCGTTCTGTCTATGACAACGGGATCAATACATCGGGCAATCCCAATCAAACCTTCTACGATGTCGTTGACCTCTGGATCAACCCGACGATCACCGCGTCGGCAACTCCCACCCTCGCCGATTTGGGTGCAGCCGACGCGACCGGGTTCGGCATCATGCGCAGCTTTGAAGGATCGGGCACGCCTTTGGCTTACAACAGCCTTCTCTTTCGCCATAGCCTCAACAGCGGTGAGGTCAGTCTCGATGAATTTATCATCACCAACAGCCTCTCTGACATCATCGCCGTTCCCGAACCCGCCAGCCTCGCGCTGATGGGCCTCGGTGGCCTGCTGATGCTCGGCCGGTCGCGGCGGGCCTGATTGCGCACGCGCGTGGCGACGCAACCCGATCCTCCTTCGGCCGGGCGCTTCCATCATGGGACGCCCGGCCTTTTCTCTGGAAACCGAACCATGCCCAGGATGCGATCCAGCGCGTTTACCCTCATTGAGCTTTTGGTCGTCATCAGCATCATCGCCGTGCTGATCGCGATCCTCCTGCCCTCGCTCATCGCCGCCCGCGACGAGGCCCGGCGGATCCAGTGTCTGGCGCAGGTGCAGCAGCTGCTCGTCGCGTCGCATAACTACGCCACCGACCACCGCGGCTGGTTCCCCTACCGCGGCGACGGCGCGCAGTGGCCCTGGGACCTGACGACCCCCACCACCGACCTGCGCGAGACGTTTGTCGAGCCTTACTTCGGCGAACGCCGCGATGTGATGTTCTGCCCCAGCCGCCTGATCGAGCTGCGCTCGACATCCTCGGCCCAGTTCCGCCCGCCATACGCCAGCCAATGGGTGACGTATCAGTACTTCAATTATCAGGGCCGTTGGGAAGTCCCGCAGCCGGACCTCACGCGGGCGAACACCGCCGACCCGCGCGTGAGCCTGTGGGGCTGTATGACGGTGATCAAGGTCGGCGGCTCAATGGTGGGACAAAACCTCGCGCACGACCTGGTCGGCGAACCGAGCGATCCGCCGGGCCTCAGCGCCGGCCGCGTCGATGGCTCGACGCGCTGGGTCGGCTTCGAGGACACGGAAATCTTCTTCCGCCACGGCGACGTGCGCGCCTTCTGGCCGGCGCTGCCTTGAACGGCGGTTGCGCGCAAATATTGGTGCGCGCTGAGATCGCGGAGAGCGCGGGGTAGAGAAGGC
>CAZTLX010000075.1:11901-17682 GCA_964614575.1 uncultured Phycisphaeraceae bacterium
GGCGCATCTTGGCGCACTTGGCGTGACCCGATTTCCTGAATCCCTCCGCGTTCTCGGCGTACTCTGCGCGCAAATATTGGTGCGCGCTGAGATCGCGGAGAGCGCGGGGTAGAGAAGGCAGGTTGTCACGCCAAGGCCGCGAAGGCGCGCCAAGGAAGGCAAAGCAAAGTCAACGTCTATTTCTACTTGGCGCATCTTGGCGCACTTGGCGTGACCCGATTTCCTGAATCCCTCCGCGTTCTCCGCGAACTCTGCGCGCCATAAAGTCTGCTTGCCAAAACTGCTTTGCGCCGCGTTCACCCCTCCAGATGACGCAGGCTCAGGACGACCGCGTCGTAGAGCGCGTGGACCGCGACGACGATCCCGAAGCCCCGCAAGACGTACACCCCCGCGAAGTACAGCCCCGCCAGCGTGTAGAACACGAAGCGGTTGATGTCCGCGTTCGACCAGTGCCAGGGCACATACGTCTCGAACGGGTGATACACCGCGAACATCAGCGCGGCGATCACCACCGCCAACGCGGCGCCCCATTTGCTCGGCAGCGCGAACACGTCGACGAGGATGAAGTGCAGCAACGCGATCGCGATCAGGCGGAAGAGCAGCTCTTCATAGATTCCCGCGCCGATCGACAGCGTCATCTGTGCCGGCCAGCTAAAGCCATCGAGCCCCGCGGCCAGGGCGGTGAGGGGCCACGCGTCATGCAGCGATGCGGGCAGCGCGAGCGCGGGCAGTTCCCGGCTGATCACCAGATTCAGCACCAGCAGCGGCGTGGTGAGCAGGATCGATTCGATGAGCATGCCGGCGTAGAGCTTGGGCTCGGGCACCCACGGGTCCCGCCGCAGCAGGTGCCAACTGATCAGCGACACCATCACCAGCAGGCCCGGCAGGTACACGCCCGTCACCCCCAGCCACTCGAAGAAACGCCCGAGCAATGATTCGGCCAGGATCGCCGGTAAACGACCCGACCCGCTCGGCGCGTAGACCACCGTGCCGATCTCGTAAGCGATCAGCAGCGGCAGCAGGAAATAGAAGCACTGCAACGGCCACTGCGTCCGCTCCCAGTAGGTGGGCAGGCGGTGCAGCGGCGGTTTACGGTCTTTTTCGGAACGGCTGGTCATATCGCGCAGCGCGATGTTAGCGAAACCGCCGCGGCACGGGGGCAGGGTGAAGACATTGACCCCGCGGCCGGCCTTGAGGGTAAGGAGCTGGGACAGGCATTCATGTCTGTCACCGGCCCGAAAGGGTCGGCCAAGCCGGCTCCTCGATCTGCGGTCGATCGACCGGCCGCAATGCCCGTCCTCCCCCTTTGGGGCCATGGGCGTAAATTGCACCGGCCCCGCCTGGGCAGGCGGGGCTCGCAGTCGGAGTGCTTATGGCTGGCTCCAGCTAACGACGCCGGGCATGCATCAGTTCGGCCCAGAGCATCAGAAGCATGGCCGAGGTGGGCTCAGGAACGATTTCGACCACGCCGTGATAAAAACTCTCCGGGTCACGGCCATCAACCGACACATCCAACGCATCATCCCAAAGACCCGGCGAGGGGAAGCCCGCGGCAGGGCTGATTTGCGAGGTGTAAGGCGCAGGCCCGCCCCCGATGCTTCCATCCGGCTTATTGTTGGCCCATGCCGTGTACGTGGAATCTTCGCCACTGATCGATACATACGGCGGGTTGGCGCAAACTTCCAGCCTCCGCGTCCTCCGTCACGCCGTGCCCTCCGCGATCATGATTTGCCTGACCGGTGCGATAAGATCACACGGTCATCCGGTCAACCGACGATGCCCATATCGTTTTTGGGGATGGGTCTGATTCAAGGGTGATGCAAACACGCGTGCGTCTGCCTCCGGTCGCGGGGCGGCCGGGTCCTGGGCGAGGTTGTGGTGTGCCGCAAATCTTCGGTCACTTTTCCCACCGCCGTCGGCGGAGGGTGAGGGCGAGGAGGCATATGGCGCCGGCGGCGAAGGCGGCGGGGGTGGGGGCGGCGATGGGTTGCGCGGCGTTGTCGGTGACGGGGGTGACGGTGAGCGAGCCGGCGGTGCTGCTGGAGTCGAGCGGTTGGGGGTTGAGCGATTCGATCAGCGAGACCTTGCCGCCGATGGTGCCGGCGAGGTAGTGGTCGCCGGGCATTTCATCGGCACCGATGTCGAAGCGATCGAAGAACGATTGGGTGGCGGTATCGAAGTGCAGCTCAAGCCAGACGTACTCGTTCATGCGGTCGGTGACGACGTCGGTCTGGAAGAGCAGCGTGTCGGCCGGGTCGTAGAAGGCGATGGACAGGTCGTAGACCGCGTCCAATGGGCCGATGTTCGTGGCGGCATCGATGTCGATGATCGAGACGGTGTTGTCGTAGGTGAAGCGGCCCTGGGCGCGGTAGTGGGCATCTCCCTGCCAGGCGAAGTCGATGGTGCTGGTGGTCCCGGCGTGCGCGGCAGGGGCGACCACCGGGGCGGCGAGCAGCAGCGCGGCGGCGGCGGCGGCGAGGCACGGGTAATGGCGGATCGTGGTGCGGTGCATCGGAACCCCTTGATGGGTGGATGGATTCGTAGGCCGCGGCGTCGGCGGCAGGTTCCTGGCGCGTGCGGGGCGGGTGTTGTCCAGCTTAGCGGGCGCAGGTTTTAGACGGTCGGCTGTTGTACGTCGTTGCCGACCGGTGGCGGGGGCGGGGTCTTATCGGCCGAGCCCCGGCCGTGACACATCGTTCCGCGTGCTTTTCAGTGTACGGGGCGGTGGGGCCGCGACAATGGGGGAATTGATGACCGGCGGGGATGGGGATACAGGCATCGGGGCGCAAGCCCCGCTGAAGCTCCGCCCGTGGGGCTGCGCATGGGCGGGCTTGGCGGGGACAGCATGTGGATCGCGGCCCCGCGAGCGGCGGAAGGGGCATAGCCGACGGCTCGCCATCCGCGGCTTCGGGTCTTTCTCTCGGTTTTTTCTCCGGGCGCATCGGGTGGCTGTCCCTCGCGAACTCACCCCCTCGTCGGCACGTGTGGGCCGATCGTTTCGAGACAGCCCCCGAATGTGCCGGAGATACCCCCGCCCCTACCCCCGCCCCCGGAGTTATCCCCCGAAAGCAGTCCCCCGTACGATTCTCACCCCCTCGCCCCCTCACCCCCTCAATCCGAACTTCTCTCGGCGTCAGGCGGCACCGTAGAGGTATTCGTGGAGGTGTTGGATGACGACTTCCTGGCCGTCGAGCTGCCAGGCGTTGAGGTCGCCGATGGAGATCATGCCGATGATCTGGTTAAGCGGATCGACGACGGGCAGGTGTCGGATGCGTCGGGCGCGGCACAGTTCGCGGGCCTGGTCGATGGTGGTTTCCGATCGGCAGGTGACCACGGGCCGGGTCATCACTTCGCGGACGGGCACATCGTCGGGGTTGAGCCGGGTGGCGACGACGCGGCGCATCATGTCGCGTTCGGAGATGATGCCGATCAACGAGCCGTATTCCACAACGGGCAGGGCCCCGATCTTGTGCTCGTTCATGAGCAGGGCGGCGTCGAAGGCCTTGGCGCTGGGGCCGATGGTCACCACCGCCGTGCCCTTCTGGGCGAGGATTTCACAAACCTTGGACATGCAGAATCCTTTCGTGGAGAATTGAAAGCCAGAGCGGTCGTCGCCGGGCCGAACTATCCGCCACGCGTGAGCCCGGCAACCGCAGCGCGTGGGGCTTGTGAATCGGGGCGGATCGTGCCCCGCGGGCGTGATAGGAGTCAGGCTTGCCCGCTTGCTCAAGATTACCACGTCGGGACGGTGGGACCAAGCGTTTTCTGGTGAAGTTGGGGTTAGGGATGATCCGGGGTGGTGCCAGGAGATATCCCGCCCAAGCTCCGCTGCTGGGTCAGTCTGAAATTGACACCTTGCTGCGATTCCCCGTAGACTCTGACACACATAGTTTAAACCGTCATTCAGCGGGTTCACAAAATGGCTTACGATGACCGCAAGGCGCTAATTCAAAGTGTCGAGGATATCCGGAATCGAAAGCTTATCTGCTTGTGCAATTTCGACCGCCCAGAAGAGCCGGGGAATCTGGGTCTCAACACGCAGTTTGCATCGGAATTGAAAGAGCCGCTATTCCGTGTCCTTAAGGAGACGGTAGGCAATGACGCTGGAATCGATCTGCTTCTGTACACTCGCGGCGGTGATACGAATGCGGTTTGGCCCGTCGTTTGTCTACTCCGAGAGTTCGACGCCGATTTCGAGGTTCTTGTGCCTTTCCGCTGCCATAGCAGTGGCACGCTCGTCGCATTGGGAGCAAAGAAGATTTGGATGACTCCAATTGGGGAGTTGAGCCCAATTGATCCCACCACTGGCAACCAGTTTAATCCTATTGATCCCGCAAACCCCAAAAGCAGACTTGGAATCAGCGTGGAGGATGTAAACGCATACCAGCAATTCGCAAGGGATATGCTAGGAATCGAAAAAGAGAACACAGATCCTACCGCTTATCAACTGCTGGTGCCTCCTATGCAGCAGCTATTGTCGCAAGTTCACCCGCTTGCCATTGGTAATGTCCACAGGACACATCGGCAGATCAAAGTCTTGGCACGTATCTTGCTTCAGATGCACTACGGCGAAGAGGTAGAAGAAATGGTGACCAGACTGACCACCAGCTATTACTCGCATCACCATATGATCGGTAGGCACGAGGCATCAGAAATACTAGGAGCAGAGCATGTTGGATTTGCGGATGGAGATTTGGCACAAGCGTTGGACGCGCTTTTGCGTCGATATGAGGACGATTTTGGCCTTAGAAGGCCGTTCATTTCGTCGTCTTTTATGGGAGACGAAATCGAAAAAGACGCTCGTTTTATCGGTGGATGTGTAGAATCAAGAGTATGGGGCTATCTCTACGAAACAAACACGAGATTTCGACAGTATGCGGCTCCTCCTCAAGGAATAAACATCCAAGTACCGCCTGGCCAGCCCATACCCCTAATCCCCGGCCTACCTCGACGCTTTGAATGGCAAACGATGAATCGTGGCTGGACTCACAACAAACGACCTCAGGGGATCACGATATGAACGGTAATTTCACGCAATTTGTCTTTTTTCTTTCAACCGCCGAAGACGAAGCCGGAATGTTTGTGGCGCAAGAAATGTCTTTCACACCGCAATCTTTGCGCTACCGCCGTAAATTGACTCCGGGTACATATCGTGTCGCAGGCAATGACCTTGAAGCACTACAAACAAGCGAGGAGCCGATAGCAGCGTTCCCCCAATTAGGTGGTTCTCGCTCCGATTCGGAGCATTGGTGTACTGGCTGGATCGATATGGCTTAGCGTTTGCTGTACGGCCCCCGCTTGTTCGCCTCGGTCCCGATGACCGCCGCCTCTTTCGCTTCGAGGATGCCGACCAGTTCCTCCACCGTCCAGACGTGCTTGGTGATGCCCGCTTCCATCGCCGGGGTCACGCGCAAGGTCTGGTGGACCCGACATAGGTTGTAGTAAGTGAAGTGCAGGCTGGTCATGGCCTCGTGATTCGTGACCTTCTTGCTGAATGCGTTGGTCAGCCGGGTATAGCGCCGCATCCCCATCCGCATCGTGAGATTCTGTCGCTCGACGTAGGACGTATTGATGTGCTTGGGATCGGGGCAGCCGATCCGGGCGTAGGTCTTGGTTCCGGTGCAGCGTCCGGGGCTGTAGCGGGCGCTGGGCGATACCTTCTTGAGCCGGGGGTCATCGCCGTACAGCTTGACCAGTTGGGCATAATCGACGTAGGGGCCGAAGTTGTCGATGATCGCGTCCAGATAGGCGTTCAGACCGTCGGTGGTCAACTGGACCTGA
>CAZTLX010000076.1:0-540 GCA_964614575.1 uncultured Phycisphaeraceae bacterium
GATCGCGGCGGGCGTGGAGATCGAAAAAGAGTTCTACCTCGGGCTGACCATCGACCGTAAGCAGGGCTGTGCCGTGCTCATGGCGTCGAGCGAGGGCGGCGTGGAGATCGAGGAAGTCGCCAAGACCAACCCCGACGCGATCATCAAGGAGCCGATCAGCACCGCCGAGGGGTTGCACGGCTTCCAGGCGCGGAAGGTGGCGTTCGGCCTGGGCCTGCGGGGCAAGCAGGTCGGGCAGGCGGCGAAGCTCATGACCGCGCTGGTCAAGCTGTTCCTCGAGAACGACGCGTCGCTGGCCGAGATCAACCCGCTGATCATCACCCCCGCCAGTGAGCAACACCCTGATGGGCAGGTGCTGGCGATCGACGCGAAGATCACCTTCGATGACAACGCGATGTTCCGCCACCAGGAGTTGGCCGCCAGCGAAGACCCGACCGAGATCAACCCGGACGAGGCCCACGCCGCGAAGTTCGGGCTGACCTACATCAGCCTCGACGGGAACATCGGCTGCCTGGTCAACGGCGCGGGGCTGGCGATGGC
>CAZTLX010000076.1:550-11044 GCA_964614575.1 uncultured Phycisphaeraceae bacterium
GCGACGATGGACATCATCAAGCTTCACGGCGGCGAGCCGGCCAACTTCCTGGATGTCGGCGGCAGCGCCACGCAGGAAGCGGTGACCGAGGCGTTTCGCATCATCCTCGCGGATAAGAACGTCAAGGGCATCCTCGTGAACATCTTCGGCGGAATCGCCAAGTGCGACACGATCGCCAACGCCATCGTCGCCGCCGCCAAGCAGGTCGGCTTCAAGGTGCCGCTGGTCGTTCGGCTCGAGGGTACGAACGTCGAGCCGGCGCGGAAGATCCTCGAAGCCGCCAAGGCCGACATCCCCACGATGATCGTCGGCAGCGACCTGACCGACGCGGCGAAGAAGATCACCGATGCGATCGCGGCGTGAGAGTAGACGCGGGGCCTAGAATCAACCGATCATTCATTCAGACGCTGGCCCCGTGCGGAGACGCGTGATGGATATTGATGAACTGGTTGCCCTGATTAATGCCGAGCGATCCACCTCGCTGGAGATGTCGATGAACAGCGGTCGGGCGTACGAACTGCCGCCCGGCACACAGGCGTACGACCACGGCAGTGACAGCCTGCTGATCCTCTGGCCCGGCGACGCCCCGCACAAACTCCGCCGCTCGCTTTACATCGGCGGGGTCAACGTTTCGAGTGTCGAGCAGATCAACTCCTCCGCCGGCTGATGCGTGGCGGAAGGTTGTAGGTGGCAGGTCGTAGCGCGTAGGATAAAGCCTCGGTTCGCTGAAGACATGCCCCTGCCACCGACGCCCTACCCCCTGCCCCTCGCACCACCATGAAACCAGAACCCCTCCTCGCCGAACTTAACCGCATGCGCCAGGACATCGGCAAAGACCCGACCGATATCGAATGGCTCACGCTGCACCACGCCTTCGTCTTCCTCAGCTACAAGCACAACGAGTTCGCCCAGTACGTCAAGGAAGCGACCGAGCGCGGCGAGTTCGAGGCATACGAAGAGCAGGACAGCATCTAACCATTCCCCCAAGCCCGCCCATGCGCAGCCTCTTCCGGGGGCGAAGCTTGGGCGGGATACGTAACGCGTTACTTGACGCGGCCATGCCCACCTCCCCCACGCCCCCACCCGCCCGTCAGCAACCCGACGACGCCCGCCCCCCCGCGGTGCTGCCGCTGGAAATCCTCCCGCAACCCAACGACGAGACCTGCGGCCCGACGTGCCTGCACGCGGTCTATCGCTACTGGGGCGAGGAACTCACCCTCCAGCAGGTCATCGACTCCGTGCCGACCCTCACGCTCGACGGCGTCGGCCGGGGCACCCTCGCGGTCATGCTCGGCACCCACGCGCTCTCGCGCGGCTACCGCGCGGCGCTCTACACCTTCAACCTCAACGTCTTCGACCCCACCTGGTTCGACACCGCCGGCGACACCTCCCCGGACGTGCTGGCCGAAAAACTGCGATCCCAGGAAAAGGCCAAGGGCGGACGCGACGGCAAGTTCCGCGTCGCCACGGAAGCGTACCTGCAGTTCCTCGAACGAGGCGGGCAGGTCCACAGCCGCGACCTGACCAGCCGGCTGATCTCCGGCTTCATCCGCGATGGCATCCCGGTGCTCACCGGCCTCAGCGCGACCTACCTCTACCGCTGCGCCAGGGAGTACGGCCCCAACGACGATTATGACGATATCCGGGGACTGCCCAGCGGGCACTTCGTGGTGCTCCACGGCTACGACGCGCGCACCCGCCGCGTCACCGTCGCCGACCCGCTGGAGAACAACCCCGGATTTACCGCCCGCAGTTACACTGTTTCGATGGCCCGGCTGGTGCCGGCGATCATGCTCGGCGTGCTGACCTACGACGCGAACCTGCTGGTGATCGAGCCGACCAACCGCCGCAGCCCTGCCCCTTTCGCTAAGGAATCCGCAAGTTGAAACCGCTGCTGGTGGTTGATTTCCCCAAACGTTGGCCGCTGGAGATACCTGGCGCCGAGTTGGTCTCCTCGTACCAGTATCTTTCCGACCCCGAGCTCGCGCAGGGACCCGGGCGGAAGGTGTTCAACCTCTGCCGCAGCTACCGCTATCAGGCGGCGGGGTATTACGTGTCGCTGCTGGCCGAGGCGCGCGGGCATCGGCCCCTGCCGTCGGTCGCGGCGATCCAGGACCTCAAGCTCACCCCCCTGATCCGCATCGTCTCGCAGGACCTCGATGAGCTGATCCAGGCCAACCTCAAGCGCATCAAGTCGCCGACCTTCGAGCTGAGCGTGTACTTCGGGCACAACCTCGCCTCCGGCCACGACAAGCTCGCGGCCGCGCTGTTCAACGCCTTCCCCGCGCCGCTGATGCGCGCCAAATTCGAGCATGATGGCAAGTGGGAGATGACCAGCATCCGCGTGATCGGCCTGGGCGAGGTGCCCGACGGCCACCGCCCGTTCATCATCGAGCAGGCCATCCGCTACCTCCGCCGCGTGCCGCGCGTCGGCAAGAACGGGGCCGCGTCACGCTACGACCTGGCCATCCTGCACGACCCGCACGAAGCGCTGTCGCCCTCCTGCCCCGACGCGCTGAAAAAGTTCATCGCCGCGGGCGAGAAGCTGGGCATCGGCTGCGAGCTGATCGAGAAGGACGCCTACGGCCGGGTCGCGGAGTTCGACGGGCTGTTCATCCGCACGACTACCGCGGTCAACCACTACACCTACCGCTTCGCCCGCCGGGCCGCGGCCGAGGGGCTGGTGGTCATCGACGACCCGCGCTCGATCCTGCGCTGCACGAACAAGGTCTTCCTCGCCGAGACGCTGGCCCGGCACAAGGTCGCGACGCCGCGCACGTTGATCCTCTCGAAAGACAACGCCGCCGAGGGCATCCGCGAGCTGGGCTTCCCCTGCGTGATCAAGCTGCCGGACAGCGCGTTCTCCGCGGGGGTGCATCGGCTGGACAACGAGGCGGACATCGAGGCGCACCTGGACCGCTGCTTTGCGCAGTCGGACCTGATCGTCGCGCAGGCGTTCACGCCGACCGACTTCGACTGGCGCATCGGCGTGCTGGAGGGCAAACCGCTGTACGCCTGCCGATACATGATGGCCAAGGACCACTGGCAGATCGTCAAGCACGGGGCCGGGGGCGTGGAGGATCAGGGCGACTGGACCACACTTCCCATCGCGGAAGCGCCGGAGGACATCGTGAAGCTGGCCGTGCGCGCCGCCGACCTGATGGGTGACGGGCTCTACGGCGTCGATCTCAAACAATACGGCGGCAAGGCGATCGTCATCGAGGTCAACGACAACCCGAACCTCGACGCCGGCGTCGAAGACCAGATCATCGGGGACCACCTCTACGAAACCATCATGCGCTACTTCCTGCGTCGCTTCGAGGAGCGCGGGTCGTGAGCCGACTCGGGCCGTACAACCTCTTCGAACGCTTCGGCGTCGAGCTCGAATACATGATCGTCGATCGTGACACGCTCGACGTGCGCCCGATCGCCGACGAGCTGTTTCGCGCCGCGACCGGGCGCGACACTTGCGATGTCGAGCCCGAAGG
Organism: uncultured Phycisphaeraceae bacterium; assembly: GCA_964614575.1. Taxonomy (GTDB): domain Bacteria; phylum Planctomycetota; class Phycisphaerae; order Phycisphaerales; family Phycisphaeraceae; genus JBGTLW01. Next base: position 4,039 of record CAZTLX010000076.1, read on the forward strand.
CCCCGATGGCGTGATCGGCTACTCCAATGAGTTGGCCCTGCATGTCGCCGAGCTCAAGACCCTGCACCCGCAGCCGACGCTGGACGGATTAGCCGCACGCTTCCACGAGCACACCTGCCAGATCAACGCGCTGCTCGCACCGTTCAACGCGCGGCTGCTGCCGGGGGCGATGCACCCGTGGATGGACCCGGACACGCAGACTCGGCTCTGGCCGCACGAAAACAACGAGGTCTACGCCGCGTTCGACCGCATCTTCGGCTGCCGGGGCCACGGCTGGGGCAACCTGCAATCGACGCACCTGAATCTGCCGTTCGCCGACGCCGAGCAATTCGGTCGGCTGCACGCGGCGATCCGGCTCGTGCTGCCGCTGATCCCCGCGCTCGCCGCGTCCTCGCCGATCGTCGAGGGGCGCGTCTCCGCGTTCGCCGATCACCGCATGGAGTTGTACCGCACCAACTCGCGTAATGTGCCGATGATGACCGGCCTGGTCGTCCCCGAGCCGGTGTTCACGCCCGAGGCTTATCACCGTGAGGTCCTCGGCCGGTTGTACGACGACCTGCGCCCGCACGACCCGCAAGGCATCCTGCAAGAGGAATGGGCCAACGCGCGCGGGTGCATCGCGCGCTTCGGCCGCGGGTCGATCGAGGTCCGCGTGATCGACATCCAGGAATGCCCCGCCGCCGACCTGGCGATCGTGGCGCTTCTCGTCGCGGTGATCCGCGCGCTGGTCGAAGAGCGCTGGTCGAGCTACGAGCAGCAGCAGGCGGTGCCCACCGAGCCGCTGCACCGCGTGCTGTTGGACTGCACGCGCCTGGCCGAGGACGCGACGGTCACGGAGCCGGGCGTGCTGCGGGCGCTGGGCTTGTCCGCGAAACGCACCGCCGCACACGACCTGTGGAAGACGCTGCTCGAACGCACGCTGCCCGATGATGCGGAACACAGCGGCCGCTTGCGCTGGCTGCTGGACCACGGCACGCTGTCCACGCGCATCACAAAGGTGACCGGCCCCGAGCCGAGCCGCGACACGCTCAAACAAACCTACGCCGCGCTCGCCGACTGCCTCGCCGCGGGGTCGATGTTTGTGGTGGAGTAGCACGATCAAACTGATAGATCAATAGCCGGATCGCTACGCGATCCTGGTGAAAACCAGGCGTGCGTAGCCCGCCGGCTATTTCATTGTCATGTGCGTATCAATACCCGCCGACGCGCAGATCAACGCGGGTCCTGCTGTCGTGGTAGTTCGCCTTGATGCGATAGGAAGGCCCGTAGCCCTGCCACGCTCGGTACTGGTGGTAGCCATAACCCGTGCCGCCGTAGCCGCCGATGAAGTATATGTCGCAGGGGTAGTCGTACCCGCGGCGGTAGCGAGGATAGGTCTCATGCACGGGCACGGTGCGGGTGTGCCACTGCTCGTGTCCCGAGCCGCCGACGTGCAGGTCGTGGACCGGCCGGGTGTATTGCGTGATGTAAGTGACGCGCGGGCGGTGATGCACGATCCGGCGATGGTTCGCCGGCTCGATGCTGTCATGCGCCCGGGCGATCGGCGGCTGCGCCCGCACATTGCCGACCTGATCGGTCACGGGGTCCGGTCGCGTATCGATGAAGCGGGCGGCCTCGGCCGAGCCGCGGTGCCGCGGTTCGACGAGGACGCGCACCGGCGACAGATCGCTGGGCCGCTCGCGGTCAGACGTCGCCCGATAGCGCGCTTCGCGTTGCGACGGGCGTTGCACTTCATCACGCTCGGCGTGCGGGTTGGTCACGACATACGCCCGCGGCGTCGGTCGCACCACCACGCCCGACTCCGCGGCCCGGCGGCGGTCCACCGCCCGCGTGCTCGCGGTATCCACCCGGACCGTGGTCAGCGGCCGGGCGTGGATCACCCGCGTCGGCCGCTCGTAACGCTGCTGCATCAACCGATCGGCGTTGCCCGACTGATAGTCGCGCTCGCGCGGCTCGGCCGCGGCAGGCAGCGCCATCAGCATCAACACCCCGAGCCACACCATATTCTTGACATAAGCCATCTCGGCCTCCGATCCCATCGCCCGCCCCTGTGCCTACATTATTGGACGGTTGGGCCGGATATCAATGCCCATCCGCATAATCGCCCGCGAAAATCGCCTATATTGCCCGTGAATACGCGATCCCGGGACGCCCGGAAGCCCCCCACCATCAGGACCCGCCATGCCCGACCTGCCCCCGCTGTACCCGCTGAAGTTCGAGCCGATCTACAAGCCGAAGGTCTGGGGCGGCCGCTCGCTTGAGAAGCTCGGCCGCGAGCTGCCCGAGGGTCAGAAGATCGGTGAATCGTGGGAGCTTGTCGATCTGGGCACCACCAGCGTCTCCGGCGGCGGCGGCGGGGCCGAACGCTCCCGCATCGCCAACGGCCCGCTGCGCGGCAAGACGCTGGCCGCGGTGATCGACGCCTATGGCGAGGCGTTACTCGGCGACCTGCCTTTGAATCAGACAACTGCCGGGGCCGGCGAGTTCCCCCTGCTGGTGAAGTACCTCGACGCGCAGGAGAACCTGTCGGTGCAGGTACACCCGTCGCCCGAGTACGCGGCCGAGCACGCCGATGCATTCCTCAAGAGCGAGGCGTGGTACATCGTCGATTGTGAGCCGGGCAGCGTGATCTACAAGGGCATCAAGGAGGGTGTGACGCCGGAGCAGTTGGCCGCGGCGATCGAGCGCAACAAAGATGAAGATGTCGTGCCGCTGCTGGTCAGCGTGCCGGTCAAGCCCGGCGACTGCCACTACCTGCCCTCGGGCACGTGCCACGCGCTGGGCGGGGGCATCCTGGTCGCCGAGGTGCAGACGCCCAGCGACACGACCTACCGCGTCTATGACTGGGGCCGTCCGCGCAAGGCCGGACGCGAGCTGCACGTCAAGCAGGCGATGGCGTGCATCGACTTCGGCCCGGCTCAAACCGAGGCCTACGAACTACGCCACGAAGTCAAGGGCAAGCTCGGCACCCGCACCAGCCTGGTGCAGTGCGAGTACTTCCGCATCCAGCGCCTGCACGCCGACCAAGCCGCGCACGAAGCGCTGCTGCTCAACCAGCCCGAGGTGTGGATGGTGCTCCAGGGCAAGGGCTCGATCACCACGGAAGACGAGAAGACCGGGGCCAGCTCCACCGTGACCTTCGGCCCCGGCGACACGCTCTACCTCCCGCCGAACCTGCCCGGCGCCAAAGCCGACCTCGCCGGCGGCACCACGTGGCTGGAGGTCAGCTTCCCCCAGACCCGAGGCAATCAACTCGCGTGAAAGAAGTGAGCTACCAACCGCTCGCGGCGCAGTTATTCATTTCGCTGCATCAGATGGATACGGAAGCGATCACGGTGCGTAATGGTTCTCGCACCGGACTCTCATGGTATGGGGGCCACGCGCGTCCCGACCTGAAGAAACCCCGGACGGAACCCGAATGGTCTAACCGCCTGGCGGCATTGCTGACCGACGCGGGCATGCCCACGAACGCCGAGGTGGCCTATCCCGCCAAGCCTCGGACCCGCTGCGACCTTGTGGTGCAATGTGACGACGCATCGATCTGGATCGAGGTCAAGGGTGCGTGGCGGTCGTATTGGGCCAAGCAGGGCGGCCTGTGGATATACCGCTCATACCTTCTGCACCCGCTGGTCGGAGGTCTTGATGCGTCAAAGACCCACACCGCCCCGCTCGATCTGGCAAAGCTTGAATCACTGACGCCCAAGGACTGTGACGCGGTGGGTCTGCTCCTGATCGGGTTTGATGAGCCGGGCGACCCGATGGATGCCGACGTCGCGGATCTGGAACAACGCGCGGGCCTTCACGGGGATTGGTCACGCTTCTCACACGTTTGGCCGGACGCGCATCGCCCGGGCTACGACGTCAAAGCATGGTTCTGGTGCCGCGCTGTTTGAACGCGCTCCGCGCGGGCGTTGCCCACGGGCTATTGATGACACACCATCGCTCAAGTTGCACGTACGAATCGTGTGCAGCGATGCGCATCATCACACCAGCGTCGCCAGCAGCGCGGCTTTGTCGTAGCCGATGACCGTCAGGTGTTCGTCCGCCGCGCCGCCGTAAACCAGGTAGCGGTCGCCGTCCTCCACCACCGCGGTGGGGAAGACGATGTTGTCCACGAAGCCCTCAAGCTCGAACGGCTCGGTGGGCACGATGATAGCCTCGGCGGTACGGGCGACGACCTTGCCGGGGTTCTGCAGGTCCAGCAGCAGCGCCCCCGCGGTGTAACGGCCGGCCCCGGCCTGGCCCGGCTTCTTGTCCGAGCCGTGGTAGATCGTCAGCCAGCCGCGTTCGGTGCGCAGCGGCGGCGTGCCACCACCGATGCGGTCGCGGTGCTGCCCGCCGCCGGTGGCATCGGCACCCGAGGCGTCGAGCAGTTCACGGTGAGCGCCCCAGTGGTAGAGGTCGGGGCTGCGGGCCAGCCAGACGCGCGGCGGGGTGAACTTCATCGACGGCATGGGCCGATGCATCGCCACATAGTCGCCCATGATCTTCTCGGGGAAGAGCACGACGTCTTTGTTGTCCGGGCAGAAGATGATGCCGTGCCGGTGAAAGTGCTCGAAGTCGGTCGTGGACATCAGTGCCGTGGACACCCCGTGACCGGAGACAACCACGTAGGTGATGTACGCCGTGGCCCCGGACTCGCCATGGATCACGGTGATGCGCGGGTCTTCGATGCCGTAGGTCTCGTAAGAATCCTGCGGCATGATGCGCGGCGCGCTGCCGACGTTGTCGAGGTGAAGGCCGTCCTTGCTTTTGAATACGCGCAGGTGAGAGATGAACCGCAGGCGCAGGCTGCCGTCGAGCGTGCTGGTGTAGCTCCGCGGGTCGGAGTCGGCGTCGGTCACGTCGTCGTCCAGCCAGTCGATCGTCAGCTTGCCGTCCACCATCCGCGGCGAGGGGTGGTAACCCTCGCGAGTTTCGATCGGCTGCTCCACGACGCGGGCAAGGATGTAAGTCGTGTCGTGGAAGCGCACCACGCCGGGGTTGAACACGCCGATGACTTTGAGCCCGGGCTGCGAGGGTTCCAGATCGCTGGGGCTGAGCAATTTATCCGTGAAGAGGCGTTCAAGCATGATTATCCTGCGGCAAGGGGGAGGGAACAGTAGGCGGCATCCGCTTAGCGTGGCGGCAGGGCGCGGCCGAAGAACCGCATCCAATTGCCGTGCATCACCGCGGCGACCTGCGCATCACCATAGCCGCGCCGGGCGAGCGTGTCCGCGATCCGGCCAAAATCCGCGATCGTGTCGAGGCCCGCGGGCGTGTGCTCGGCCCCGAATCCGCCATCCGCATCCGACCCGATCGCCACGTGTTGCGCATCGCCGGAGAGCTGGCAGATGTGGTCAACATGATCGACCAGACGATCGATCGTCACCGAATCGGGGTCGGTATCACGTTGGTAGCCCGGCTCCAGAAACGCGTTGAAGATCGGCACACCCACGATCCCGTCGGCCGCGATGATCCGCTTGATCTGCTCATCGCTGAGCATCCGCATGGGATGAACGTGATCATTACATGGCACGATCGTGCGGCAACTGCTGTGGCTGGCGTAGATCACCCCGCCCGTGCCCCCGCCGCCGGAAAATCGCTCCACCGCCTCGGCAAAACTCTGATCCGACAGATGCGACAGGTCCAGCGGCATCCGCAGCGCGAGCATCCGCTCCAGCAGCGCGCGGCCGAAATCCGTTAACGGCCCATCCACATCGTGCGTGTTGCCCGAATCCGTCGAGGGCGTGCCGTGCGCGTAATGGCTCTTGCCGAAGTGCGACAGCATCAGCGTGCGCAAACCCGCGGCGTGCCAGGCGTCCAGCTCCTCCGGCTCAGTGATGCCGTCCGCGCCTTCCATCGTCAGGATCACCCCGATCGGCGCGTCATCCGGCGATTCGGCCCAAAGGTCGAGGTGATCGGCCAGCGTCTCGCGATCGGTCAACACCGTGATATGGCCGCGCCGCTCCAGCAGCCGGTAATAGGCGAGCTGCCCGTGACACATCGCGTGCGCCATGTCGGGGCGGGGCCAGTCGCCGCTGCTGCGCTTGATGTCGCGGCACGGATCGATCCACGGCTTGGCCCGCGCGAGGATCGTCGCCACGCACAGCCGCACGCCCCCCCGGCGCATCTCCGGCAGGCTGACCATGCAAATGCCGCGGTCGTCCTGGACGCCGGGCGCTTCGCGCTGCCGCAGGCCCGCATGAGCCGCGGTCTGGTCGCGTTCGTACACCAGCGCGTTCATCGCCAGATCGAGATGGCCATCAAATACCCACACGCTCAATCGTCCTCGGTTCTGATGAGATGACGCCGCGAAAACGCGATCGCCAGATCGATCCAGGTGGCCACTTCTTCGAGCACGCCGCCGTCGCGCTTACCGTGCGCCAGCCCGACGCCGTGACCGCCCCGCTCGTAGAGGTGCAGCTCCACCGGCACGCCGTGCTTGCGGCAGGCCAGCGCGAAGCGCAACGCGTTCTCCGCCGGGACACCCTTGTCCTGGTTGGTGTGCCAGAGGAACGTCGGCGGGGTGTCGGCGGAGATGTGGTCGGCGTTGCTCAGCAGCGCAAGCTGCTCGTCGGACGCGTCGGGGCCGAGCAGATTGTCGGCGCTGCCGCGGTGGGCGTGCTCGCCCCGCAGATCGATGACGGGGTAGCAGAGGATCGCGGCGTCGGGCCGGGCGCTGTGTTGTTCGCGCAGGTCGTCGTGTTCACAGGCAAAGCGGTTGAAGTGGACCGCGGCGGTCGAAGCGAGATGCCCCCCCGCCGAGAAGCCGAGGATCGCCACCTTGTCCCAGCCCCGAGCGCGGAGCAGGCGGATCGCGCGCAGCGCATCGTGGATCATGGCGGGGTGCCGATGGCCCTGCGACCCGAGGCGGTAACGCAGCACCGCCGCGCCCAGGCCCGCCGCGATGAACTTCTCGGCGACCGGCTCGGCTTCATGCTCCGCCAGCCGGCCGTAGCCTCCGCCGGGCAACACCAGCACACCGGCGCCGCGGGCGACCAGGCCGCGGAGCAGGCGTGAGCCG
>CAZTLX010000076.1:11054-17353 GCA_964614575.1 uncultured Phycisphaeraceae bacterium
CACCGGCGCCGGCACCGCCGCCACCGCCCCCCGCCGGCAGCGTGAGCGTCGCATCCGCGAGCGCAGCGTCGGGCCAGATCGGCATCGTCTCATGCATGGCCGAGAGTATAGCCACGGCACCGCCGCCACCGCAGGCCCTTACAATGAAGGCCTTGTCTGGTGTGATCGAATACACCTCGCAGTACACGGGACTCACCGTCGGTGCCAGCCGGGTGATCTGGTGGATCGTCGGCGCGCTCGCGGCAGGCACGTCGTACCGCGCGATCCGTTTCGCGCTCAACCCGAACCAACGCTTGGCCCGCCGGCTCGGCAGCGCGGCGGTGTGGTGGGTCATGCTCGCGGCGACGGTGCTCGGCCTCGCGCTGGGACGCGGGGCGCTGGGCGCGGCCGTCGCCCTGGTCAGCCTCGCCGCCTGGGTGGAGCTCGTGCGCCTCCTCGGCCTGCGCGCCATGCCCCGGTGGACGCACCCGCTCTTCGCTCTGGCGATTGTGATCAGCGTGTGGCTCGCCACGCTCGGTCACCCCAGCGCGTTTGCGTTCTTCCTGCCCGCCGCGCTGCTGCTCGGTGCGCCCCTCGTCTGCATGGTCACGCGACCCGACCTCGGATACCGCGCCGCGGTCGCGCGGCTGAGCTGGGCGACGCTGGTCTGCGGCTATCTGTTGCCCCACCTGCTGCTGCTCTACACCGCGCCGCCGGCCGCGAACCCCATCGGCGGGCCGGCCGGTTGGTTCATCCTCGTGCTGCTGCTCACGGAGCTCAACGACATCGCTCAGGCGCTGGTCGGCAAAGCCCTCGGCGGGTCCAAGATCACCCCGATGCTTTCGCCGAACAAGACCTGGGCCGGGCTGCTCGGGGGCGTGGTGACCACCGCGGTGGTTGCGGTGATCGTCGCGCCTTGGCTCACGCCTTGGGACTGGGCCGTCGGGGCCGCGGTGCGCTGGCCCGTGCTTCTGGGGTGCGTGGGGCTGGGCGTGGGCTTGGCCGTCGCGGGGTTCCTGGGTGACCTGAGCATGTCGGCGGTCAAACGCGACGCGGGGGTGAAAGACTCAAGCGATCTATTGCCGGGCCAGGGCGGGGTGCTTGATCGCTGCGACAGCCTGCTGTTCACCGCGCCGCTGTTCTATCACGCGCTGCGCTGGGGGCTGGGCGATGCCTGAGGCTGCCCCCCCCGCCGAGCGTCTGCTCAATGTGCCTAATTCGCTGGGCTTCCTGCGTGCGCTGCTCGCGCTGACGCTGCCGGTGATCGCCTGCCAGGGGTTGACCGCGGCGTTCGTCGTGGTCTTCATGGTCGCGCAGGCGACAGACTGGATCGATGGCCAGTTGGCACGCCGCCTCGGGCAGCGCACCCGGATCGGACCGGTGATCGATTCGCTGGCCGACGCGCTGCTGTATGTGATGCTGGGCGTGGGCGTGCTGCTGCTGCGGCCGGAGGTCGCGCCGCGGCTGTGGCCGTGGCTGGTCGCGGCGGGCGGGGCGTACGCGGTCAACCTCGCGGTCGCGGCGATCCGGTTCCGCCGCCTGCCCGCGTATCACACTCTCCTGGCGAAGGCGTGCTGGGCAATGGTGAGCGTGGCGGCGCTGGTGCTGGTGCTGGGCGGGCCGCTGTGGCCGGCGGTCGTCACCGCGGTGGCCCTGATCCTCGCGAACGCGGAAGAGGTCGCCATCACGCTGACGCTGCGGCAATGGCGCGCGGATGTGCCGACATGGCTGGCGCTCAAAGAATCACGGTGATCTGAAAACGCGGCGATCACGCCTCGTCGCGCACGCGGCGGCGGTACTCGGCCGGGCCGAAGCCGAAGTGTTCGCGGAACACGCGGTGGAACTGGGCGTAGGAGCCGAAGCCCGCTTCGAGGGCGGCGGCCATGAGGTTGACGCGTTGGCCCGAGCCGTAGGCCTCGACGAAGCGGTCGAGCGCGCAGCGTTGGCGGAAGCGGGTGATGGACACGCCCGTCTGCTGCTGGAAGCGGCGCGACAAGTGCGCCGAGCTGAGGCCGACGTGCTCGGCGAGCTGGTCGATGGACTGCGGCCGGGCCTCATCGCGCAGGAGGCGGGCGGCGCGCTCCACGGCGGGGTGGACATCGGTGCCTTCCGCGGCCTGCTCCGCGTTCTCAAACGCCGCCCACGCCTCGAGCAGCGCGTGGCCGAGGCCGGCATTGAGGCGGTCCGCCTGCGCGTCGGGCAACGCGGCGAGGCCGCCGAGCAACCGGCCCAGGTCCGCGGCATCGCGCCGGGTCAGCCGACGACAGATCGGGTGCGTCGGCCGCGCACGGCGCAGCGCGCGGTGCTCGGCCCCGCGGCAGACCCGGCGCAGCAGCGACGGCCGAAACACCGCGATGCACATCGCGAAGTCGGCCGACTCGTTGACCAGCAGGTGGTCCTGATCGGGGTAGAGCCAGATCAGCAGGCCCGGCGACAACTCGAAGACACGATCCTCGACCAGGTAACGCGCCCGGCCCGCGGTGATGAGGTTGAACTCAAGCTCGTCGTGGCGGTGGAAGCGGCGGCCACGCGGCGGCGGACCGGTCCACGGCCAGACCCGCCCCGCGAGCGCCTCGGGGATCCCCAGCCGTTCTCGCGTGTTTGCGGGCAGCATCGCATGAAATGATAACAACTTGTCACAACGTGCGAAGAATCGACCACCACATTTGTACATCATGTGAACCTTGCCGAACCACCCCCACCCCGCACCACCCCGGAGCCACGCATGACCACCACCCTCGAAAGCCCGATCGTCACCGACCAGCAGATGCAGCAATACCACACCGAGGGTTACATGATCCTCGAGCGCGTCATCCCCGAGAACCTGCTGCAGATGCTGCGCGAGGAGTGCAGCTATTTTCTCGGCTACGCCGACGCCGAGCTGGACATGCAGGGCAAGAGCAGCCTCGGCATCACGCACCGCGGCAGCCGCTACTTCATCGGGAACAAGTCCCGCCTCAGCCCACGCCTCTGGCAGTTCATCTACAGCGACCTCATGGCCGAGATCGTGCGCGCGACCATCGGAGACGAGGCGTACCTCTTCAATGAGCAGTGGGTCGTTAAGGGGGCCGAGAAGGGCATGCCGTTCTCGTGGCACCAGGACTCGGGCTACGTCAAACACGGCGACCCGAAAACCACCCACAAGCCCTACCTCACCTGCTGGTGTACGCTCGATGATGTGACCGAAGAAAACGGCACCGTCTATGTCCTGCCCCACTCCCGCGCCGGCACCCGCGACACCATCTTCACCCACGAGCAGCAAGACAAAACCAACGACCTGGTCGGCTACACCGGCGACGACCCCGGCGATCCGGTTATCGCGCCCGCCGGATCCGTCGTCGCCTTCTCCAGCTACCTCTTCCACCGCAGCGGGGCCAACCAGACCCAAAACATGCGCCGCATCTACCTGCCTCAATACAGCGCCAACCCCATCCTCCGGCCCGACGGCTCGCTCTGGGCCCAGGCGGTCCCGTTCCTCAAAGGCGGAAGGAACGTGTACGACCACCCCAACGACACGGCCGCGAAATACGGCGGTGCCCCCGCCCCCGGAACCGCCCCCGGTACAAACCCTTGAAGCAAATAACCCCCACCCGCTCTGTGCGCGGCACAAAATGCCCGTGTCGCGGGTGAACGTGGGGCACGGCTAAGATCGTGGCGGTCAGGCGATCGGCTGGATTAATTCCACACGGTTGCCGAACGGGTCACGAAATTCGATACGCTCGAAACCCGGAATGGGAACACCCTCGAGGATGTCGATACCGAGCCCGAGGAGTTTTGCCCGCCACGGGGCAAGGTCGGTCACGGCATAGGCGAGATGGGCCTTGGTCAAAGCGCGATCGACATGATCTTCAACGCCGACATGCACCTCGCGGTCGCCCACACGCAACCAGAATCCGCCGCGTCCCTGCAAACCCTCCGGCTTCGTGATCTCCGCGAGTCCCAGCGTCCCGCAGTAGAAGCTTTTGCCCGCAACTTCCGCGCCGATGGGGATCGTGATCTGCGCGTGATGTAAACCGGTGATCATGTCGCCGCACACCTTTCTGCTCCGTCGCCGGCTAACGGCCATCGGTCGTTGAGCCCATTATGGCATGTTGATGCGGATCGTCTTGATGCAAGGCCGGCATCCGGACCCCAAAGGCCTGCAGCCACGGCTTTGCTTCCCGATGACCACGCGTTTGTCGGATCGGCGAGTGTCGGGCGCTACTGTGCGCCTTACCAAGGCGGACGCGCTGTGCCGTGATGGCCGTAGGTGCTGGGGTTCAGGGGCCGGGGGTGTCGGCGTTGTGGAGGCTCATGGCTTTGGCGATGCCGTCGCGGAGCCAGGATTCGATCGCGTCGGCGCAGCGGTCGAACACGCCTTGCATCTCGGCGAGTTGGCTGTCGGTGAAGCGTGCGAGGACGAAGTCTTTGCGTGGGGCGCGGCCTTGGGGGCCGACGCCGATGCGGAGGCGTGGGTAGGCGGGCGTGCCCAGCGCGCGTTGGATGTCGGCCAGGCCGTTGTGTCCGCCGGGGCTGCCCTCGGCGCGCAGGCGGATGGTGCCGCGATCCAGCGCGACCTCATCGACGAGTACAAGGATGTCGGCGGGGTCGAGTTTGTAGAAGGATGCCGCCTCGCCGACGGACAGGCCGCTGCGGTTCATGTAGGTCATCGGCTGCATGAGCAGCACTTTGTGATCGGCGATCCGCCCTTCGAGCACGCCGGCGTGGAACTTGTGCTTCACCCCCCCGGAAGCGCCCCCGGAGCCCCCCCCGGAAGTGGCCCCGGAAGTGGTCCCGGAAGTGGACCCGGAAGCTCCCATGCCGTGCCGCTGGGCGAGGCGTTCGATGGCCATGAACCCGGCGTTGTGGCGGGTCTGGGCGTATTCGGGTCCGGGGTTGCCTAGGCCGACGATAAGCTTCATGGGGTGGACAGGATAATCGGTTTAGAAAACAGCGTGCCGACTCGGAGTCGGCACGCCGTGGGTTGCGTTGAATATAAGAAAAGCGATTACTCCTTTTCTTCGCCGTCTTCGTCCGCTTCGGAAGCATCCTTGCCGATGACTTCGGGCTCGGCTTCCGCGGCTTCGGTCGTCTCTTCCTCCTCGATCGCGGCGGCGATCGAGATCGACGCGATGATGGTCTCCGGGTCGTCGGTGAAGGCGACGCCTTCGATCGCGACCAGATCGGCGACGGTCAGCGTGTCGCCCACGTTCAGGCCGCTGATGTCGTGCTCGAGGTGCTCGGGGATCGAGTCGGCGCGGCACTTGACGGTGACGGCGGTGACCGGGTGCTCGAGGATCGCGCCGTCTTCCTTGAGGCCGATCGCCTCACCGGTGAGCGTCAGCTCGACCTCGACCTCGACCTCTTCGGAGAGGTCCACGCGGGTGAGGTCGACGTGGATCATGTGCTTGCCGAGGTGGTCCCACTGCACGTCTTTGATCAGGCAGTGCTCGGACTTGCCTTCGAGCTTGATGGCGATGAGGTGGGTTTCCTCTTCGAGCAGGTCGCGGAAGGCCTTGGCGTCGAGGGTGACGTGGACCGGGTCCTGCTTGTGGCCGTAGACCACGCCGGGCAGGCGGCCCGCCTCGCGGTCGCGCTTGGCGTAGCGGGTGCCGATGCGGGTGCGGGGGTTCATTTCGAGGGTGGGGATGTCGTGGGTTGTCATCTCAAGGGCTCCTGGGTTTTCGCTGTGTATCGCGGGGGTTGGCGGGCGGTGCGGCACGCGGCCGACACGGCCGGGGTTTAACGCTTGCCGCCTTTGCCGCCGTTGCGGAAGAGGCTGGAGATCGAGCGGTTGTGGTGGATGCGGTGCATGGCTTCGCCGAACAGCTCGGCGACGGAGAGTTCCACGAGCTTGTCGCGGATCGGGTTGCAGCGCACGCCTTCGGTCGGGATGGTGTCGGTGACGACGACCTTGCTGATCGGCGACTCGCTGATGCGTTCCATCGCGAGGCCGACGAGCACCGGGTGCGTCGCCGCGGCGATCACGTCTTTCGCCCCCTGCTCCATCACCATCTTCGCGGCTTCGCACATCGTGCCGGCGGTCGAGATCATGTCATCGACCATCAGCACGACCTTGCCCTTCACGTCGCCGATGATGTTCGCCGAGACCACCTCCGACCCGCTCTTGCGGCGTTTGTCGATGATGGCGAAGTCGGCGCTCAGCGCGGTCGCGTAGGCGCTGGCCACCTTCACGTTGCCCACGTCCGGGCTGACCAGGCACAGCGGCTCCATCTCCGCCATGTGCTCCTCGAAGTACGACAGCAGCACCGGCGAGGCGTTGAGATGATCGACCGGGATATCGAAGAAGCCCTGGATCTGCGCGGCGTGCAGGTCCAGCA
>CAZTLX010000077.1:0-17264 GCA_964614575.1 uncultured Phycisphaeraceae bacterium
GCAGGAGGCGTGCAGGCCGTAGGACTCGCGGTAGTTGATGGTGGCCCAGTGGGCATAGAGCTTGGCAACGCCGTAGGGGCTGCGGGGGTGGAAGGGGGTGTCTTCGCCCTGGGGCGCGGTTTCGGGGAACCCGCCGAACATCTCGGAGGTGGAGGCCTGGTAGTAGCGGATCTGGTAGCCGGACTGGTCCTGGAAATCGCGGACCGCTTCGAGCAGCTTGATGGAACCGACGCCGGTGGCCTCGGCGGTGTAGATGGGCTGGTCGAAGCTGACGCGGACGTGGGACTGGGCGCCGACGTTGTAGACCTCGGTGGGCTTGACGAGCTGCACGAGCTTGGACAGCGCGTTGGCGTCGGTGAGGTCGGCGTAGTGCAGGTGCAGCTTGTTGCCGCTTAAGTGCGGGTCGCGGTAGAGGTGGTCGATGCGTTCGGTGGAGAAGGTGGACGAGCGGCGGATGATGCCGTGGACGTCGTAGCCCTTCTCGAGCAGCAGCTCGGCGAGGTATGAGCCGTCCTGCCCGGTGATGCCGGTGACCAGCGCGCGTTTGGGATTCATCGCCATCAATCACTCCTGGGTCCGGATAACGTTGAGCGGGCCGCGGCTCATCCCCCCATTCTTCGGACATCCGAGGGCCGCGATTGAAAAACATCTTCCAACGCCCGCGGGCGGCGCGTTACAGCGTCGTGACGGACAAGCCCTGATGATCGACCGCGAAATCAAAGAAGCGGGCGGTGGGCATCGGCGGCCGGCTTTCCAGCCGCTGGCGGACACGCTGCGCCGCCGCGGCATCTTTGGCGATCATGAACACGAACCCGCCGCCGCCCGCGCCCGGCAGCAGCCGCGCCGCCAGCTCATGATTGATCGGCCGCAGCAACGCCTCGATCTGCGGGTTGGTCGAGCCCGGGTCGATCTGCTGCTTGAGCCGCCAGTACTCCTCAACCGAGGCGATCAGCGCGTCGTGGTCGCCCGCGTCCAGCGCCCGCTTGAGCCGCTCGGCCCCGGCCTTGAGCTGATCGACGATCCGCAGCACCTCGGGGTCGCGGGCCAGGTAACGCAGCACGACCTTCTGCAGGATGTCGCGGGCCATGCGCTTGATGCCGGTGAAGTAGAGCAGGCATCGCCCGCGCAACGCCGGGTGCGCCGCCAGGTCGAACGCGCACCAATGGATCGAAGGCCGCTGGTCCGGCCCGGGCGTGGTGCGTATGAGCTTGATCCCGCCGGTGATCCCGCCCACCTGGTCCTGCCAACCGCCGCCGGTGCCCATGAGTTGTTCGAGCAACGAGGTGCGGGCGATCAACGATTCCTGATCCAGCGCCCGCCCGGTCACGCGGCCGAGGCACGCGAGCAGCGCCGAGCCGAGGATCGACGACGTGCCCATGCCCGAACCTTTGGGCAGCGCGCTGAACAGCGTGATATCGAGCCCGCCACCAAAGCGTTCGAGGTGATGACGCAGACTCGCCCGCGGATCGTCCGGCAGCAACCCCGACAGACGCAGCGCCGCCACCGGCAGCGCCTGCCACTGCCGCGCATCGATCGCGCCGCGGACCTGCCCCGCCTCCCGCAGCACGATCCGGCGACCCAGGTCGATGCTGCTCAGCGCGATCACCGGCTCATCCGACAGCTTCGCCATCGCCTGCACCGGGTATTGCCCGTTGAGCGTCACCGCGGCGTTCACCACCGACCCGCCGCGGTCGGCGCAGATCGGCGGGGTGTCCGACCAGCCGCCCGCGAAGTCGATCCGCACCGGCGTGGTGACCCACACCACCTGGTCCAGCAGGATCGCCGCGCGGGGTGCATGCTCGGGCAGCGCGATCTCCCGCTGCACCGATTCAGACACCGCGGCAAACGCCTCGGCTTCCGCGGCCGCGACCGCCTTGGCCGCAAACGCCCGCGGCCAGGCCTCGCCGATCGCCCCGCGCAGCCGCGCCAGCCGCGCCCGGCTCAGCGCGTCGGCCTCACGTTGCTGCGCCTCACGCAACGCCGCCGCCGCCTGCTTCGCGTCGCGCTCGCTCTCGATCCAACCCAGCACCGCCGCGGCCGAGAGGTCCGGCTCATCCATCACGCGCTGGCCCAGCGTCGCCAGCGCCACCCTTCGCAGCAGGCCATCGCGGTGCCCCAGCAGCCGCGCGTGATCGACGCGCGCGATCAACTGCCCCAGGCTCACCCGCGCCGCCGCACGCCACGCCCGCAACGCCTTAGTCCGCGCCGTCGCCGAACCCGATGCGTCGGACATCCAGTCTGTGTATCGCATACTTTCCGAGACCGGCCCGATCACCCACAAACAGGCGTCCCACAAAGTCTGCCGTTTTTCCGGCAAGCGTCCCCATATATCCCGCCCCGTCAGGCCGTGCCGCGCCAGAAGCTCATCCAGCGGCCGGTTCAGCAGCGTGCCGCCGTCGGCGCGTGTTGTCTTAAAGTCATCATCGATGCCGAAGCGCACCACCGCCCACGGCTCATCGCCGCTTTTACCCTTGATCGGCAGAGCCACAACGCCCTCACCCTGCCCCAGCCGCAAGTCATCCACTTCCGCGGGACAGCCCACGACAATGTTGCCGCCCGGCAGCGAGGCCGGCGCGGTGAGGTGGCTCGCCTCGATCAACACGCCGGGGCCGGCCCGGAATTGCGGGGTTTCGATCACGCTGTTGTAGATAAACGCGCCTTCGGTCGCGGTCCGGTCGCGGACCACCGCGCGGTCGAAATTCGCAAAGCCGTACGCCTGCGCCGTACGCCCCAGCGTGGTGACATTGGCCAGCAGTTCGCGGCTGGAGCCGATGTGAAAGAAGTCGCAGTAAGGCAGGACGCTGACCTGGAACGGCGTGCCATGCAGCGCCGCGTGCAACGCTTCGAGCCGACGCCGGTTCGCCGTACCGCCGGCTTGCTTCGTCTTCGAAGCGCCCATCGCATCGAGGTATCGTCGGCGGGTCATCCGCCGCGGCACGGCCATGAGCATCTGTTCGTAAAGGTCGATGTTGGGCGGGCCGTCGGCCGCGTCACCCGCGCCCGACAAGTCGCGCAGCAGCCCCGGTACCAGACGGATCGTGCCGCCGCGCGCGAGTCTCGCCCCGGCCATCGCCAGCCACGCCGCGGCCGTCGGGGGGTCCAGCGAGATCAGCCCGGTATCGACCAGCACGCGATCGACCGCGTCGATCGCGCCGCGCTGCTTTGCCTCTTCGGCGCTGGGTTTTTGCAGGAAATCGGTGACGGCACCGCCGGTCGCGTGCTCGGCGACGTACACGCCGTGCCGCGAGCCGCGCTCGATCGGCGCGGGGTACGCCACGCCCACGATGCCCGGCCGATCGAAATCGACGTGCGCCGGATCAAAGGTCAGCAGCACATCGCCCGCCGCGATGAGCACGTGCCCGCCCTCGGGGGCCGGCAGCGCGAGCAGGCGTTCGAGGATCAGATCAAACAGCGTCGCGCCGCAGGGCAGCGGGGTGAAGGCCTTGCCCTGGGCCGCGTAACTGCACAGGCGCTTCGAGTCGCCCCCGGAGTGGATGATGATGACGCGTTGTTCGCGGAACAGATCGGCAAGATTTTTTGTGCGGCCGGGGGCGTGTTTGCGCAGGTCTTGCGCGATCTGGTGCAGCACCCACAGCGTGGAGCCGCCCGAGCCGACGCGTCGCCCGCCCGGGTCGCTGACCACCCGCCAGCCGGCGATGCCGCGGGCGAGCAGCAGGTCCCGGCGGGCCGCCAGTTGCCGCCGATAACCCGACGCCTGCGCCGGGCTCGACGCGGTGATGATGAGTTGGATGGGCTGCTTCACTTTCAATACGACCCTGATCGGCTGCCACGGACACGGACACGGCCCACTGAGCATAACGTCGGCTGATCCGGGGTGACGATTCACCCGAGCCGGAGCGGGCGGTCTGCCTTGAGTGTGAGTCGTGCGGGATAGCCGTGAGCATTGTGCGGTGAGCATTGTGCGACAAACGGCGAACCATGGACGACCCACCAAGCCCCATCATGCGTCTCAACGACGACCTGGTCCAAGAACTGCTCATACGCGGTAAATCGCGCCGCGGGCAAAGCAGACAAACCACTCCCGCCCTTGCTTCGCGCCCTTGGCGTGCTCCGCACGCACCAAGGGCCCCATCGGCGGGTTCTGTGCTTTCCATCGCCGCACCCCTGGCCCGAGGCTTGCCCATTTAGCCAAATAGAAGCTTTCTTACAAAATCCCCACAAAAAGAGTGACACGCCGGGCAGGTCTTGCTAACTTACTACCAGTTGAATCCGGGCGTCCCGGGTGGATGCCTTTCGGGAGTCACCTCATGCCAGTTTCCGCTGACCGCTCGGGCCGCTGCGTCACCCCGTTGACCTGGTTGCTGTTGCTGCTGTTGCTGCTACTGCCGGCCGCCCCCACGCTCGCCGCCCCGACCGCTCTGGAGCCGGGGGATGTGTGGGTGATTGGGTATCAGACCAAGATGCAGTCATTCAGTATCGAGGCACCGCCCAGTGGTCCCCATATGAATGACAACCCCGACGCAAGCTTTAATGAACGTGCCTACACCTTTGTGACCTGGGTTGACCTGAGCGTGGGCACCCAGATCGGCTTCACCGATTACGGCTACCGCGGCGGTGGCAGTTGGTACACAAAGGCATCACAAGAATCCGCCACCGTATGGACCGCAACCGAAGCCGTCGAAGCGGGTACGGTCGTGCGATTGACTTACGCGGATAGTAATTTCACGGATGTATCGATCGCAGAAGCGACAACCGGTTCGGTTCAGGGAATGCTTAACTTGCTCAGCCTGCTACCGGAAATCGGTAACGACATTATCAACAACGGCGACCAGGTCATCGCGTTTCAAGGGCAGTTTGACGTGAGCGGGGATGTGGGTACTCTCACAGGCGAGACGATCTTCGGCCTGAATATCGATTTCCAGGGCGACCCGAGTTGGATTCCCCCTGCCGAGACCGACCCCGACACAAGCATTCGCAATAGAAAATCAAAGCTGCCCAGCGAACTCGCGGAAGCGGGGGCTCACATCGAGATTATCGACGCCAGCGGGGAAGTCCCCATCATCCGCGCCAACGCCCAATACAACGGCCCGCGATTCGGCATGACCATCACGGAATACCAGAATGCGATCCGACGTGTGAATGATGACTCGGCAGGGGATGGAACTTGGAGTTTCAGCACGGTCGATGAAACCTTCGACTGGCTGGACATCACCGCTTTCGAGATCACCGCCGCCATCCCCGAGCCGGCCGTCGCCCTCGCGGCCGCGGTCCTCGCCGGCGGCTTCCTCCTGCCGTTCCGCCTGCGGGACCGGGGGTGAGCCGGGGTGGTCCGGGGAGTGACCGAAGGCAGGAGACAGGAGTTGGTAACCACAGATTTCACAGATGGCGCAGATGATGAGAGGGGAGCGGGGAGCCGAAGGCAGGTGTCAGGAGACAGGAGGCAGGCATCAGCAGGCAAGAGCATAGAAGACAGAAGTCGGCCTTCGCCCCATCATTCGCCATTCCGGCTTCGGCATTCGTCATTCCCCACCTGCTCCGCGTTCTTGGCGTCCTCTGCGCGAACCTAAAGATCCTTTTCACGCCAAGCTCGCAAAGGTCGCGAAGGGTTGAGCGATTAGCGATTAGCGATTAGCGATTAGCTTTGAGCAGTTAGCCTCATCTTCCGCTCTTCCGCATACTCCCCTCCTTCATTCGTCATTCCGACTTCGACATTCGTCATTCCCCTCTCCCCCTACCGTGTCGCGTCGTGGAACCAGTGGTCGGCCGGGATGGCGATCGGTTTGCCGTCGAGTTCGCTCAGGCTCAGGTTCGCGCTGGGCGTTCGTTCGGGGTCGTCGATGTAGACCACCGGCACCGTGATCGACCCGCGCACCTGGTTGTAGCCCTTGACCAGTTGCACCGGTGCCTCGCTGTTGCCGTTGCCGCTGACCGCCGCGTGGCCGTTGACCTCCACCCTCATCGAGCTGGCGATGGACAGCGTTTTGAGGCCCACCTCCGCCGTACGCGGGAAATACAGATAGCCCTCGAAGTGCAGGATGATCCGCCGCTGCGCCCCCGCCGGCTTCTTCGCAAACTCCCAGTTCGCCTCCGCCGCGACCGGCCCGGGCCGCGCCTCGGCCGTGTCGCCGTCCACCTCGATCATCGTCCGGATCCCCGGCTCCAAAACCAAATCCCCCCACCTCACCTGGCCCGACGGGGCCAGCCGTTTCACCAAGGCGCTGCGCTCGATGCCGCTCGTGGACGGCAACGCAAACCGATACCACTGCCGCGCCCGCTCGGCCAAACCCTGCTGCTCGATCCCCGTCTGCGCCGAGGCCAGCGACCACCACTGATCGCCGATCGCGATCTGCGACTTCGCCTCGCTCGCCCCGTCCAGGTCCGCCTTGGCCGCGGACGCCAGCGCCTGATCCGACGACTGGGCCAGCAGCGGCAGCCCCGCCTCCCAGTCGCCGCGGTACAGCGTCAGGAACTTGCCCACCGACAGGCTCAGCTTCGGGTCGTCGGGGTTCTGCTCGATCGCCTTCAGGTCATCCGCGATGCGATCGGCCTCGGTGCGGATCACCCGCAGCTCCTCCGGCATCGCCTTGTACGCGCTGCCCAGCTCCGGCCGCTTCGAGCGCAACGCCGAGCTGCGCAGCCGCGCCAGCAGCGTGGCCGCGTCGTCGTAACGCTCGGCCGCGATCATCCGCTCCGCCACGCCGATCCCCGCCTGCGCCACCGCCGCGTGCTGGCTCTCGGTCCGCGCCTTGCGCGCCAGGTCCTGCAGCGATGAGGCCGCGACCGTAAGGGAGTCGCCCTCAAAGCCCGTCCGCAGCCCGTCGATCGCGTCCATCGCCGCGTCGGTGTCCCCCGCCTCGACCGCCAGCGACCGCGCGGTGTCGTACATCACGTATTTCGCGGCGGGCGCGTTGTGTGTCTCGGCCGCACGCATGATCAACACCCGCGCCGCCGCCACCCGCTCGTCGTCGGTCTTGGCGTTGACCAGGTCGGCATAAACCTCGTTGACCAGCCGCTTGGCCTCGGCCTGCGCCGCGGCATCGGGGACGGGCAATAGCTGCGCCAGCGCCGCCCCCGGAGGGTTCGCCGAGACGAGCAGCAGACATACCAACAACGCTCTGCTCAGGTGCGCGGGCAAGCCAAGAGAGCGTGGGATCATTGCGATCGGTTTAGAGACTTGGAACGCATTCATGAGAAACTCACCCCTCAACCCGGCCGATTCGACAAGCCCGACACCAAGCCCGCGGCGAACCTCGCCACGCACCGCCGGGCGGGACGGCTTGACACGGGCATCAACCCCACTGAGTTTAGCAGCAAGCCAGGCGCGATGACACGCGCGTAGGCTTCTTGGCGGGACCGCGATCGGGGGCGGGTGTGCCGCTGCCGGGGTCGTTGTCCAGGTTCAGATCGAGGTCAAGGTTGAAGATCGCGGCGAGTGGATCGTCGGCGAGGGTGGCGGGGCCATCGGCCGTTGCCTCGGGCCGCGTGATGTCTGCATCGATCAGGTCCTGCGGATCGACGCGGCGCAAGGGGAAGCGCCACTGCGGGTGCTGATCGATCCGATGCCCCAGGCCCGCAGGCGGTATGCTGTTCGCACTTGTTCGTGACCCGGGAGTCTCGGAGGCCCACATGAAAGTCCGCAAAGCGGTGATTACCTCGGCCGCCGCCGATCAGCGCACGCTGCCGCTGCAGCGGCTGGTCGATCGTGACGGGGTGGAGAAGTCGGCGTTGCAGATCATCCTCGCCGAGGCCGCGGCGGTGGGCGTCGAGGAGATCGCGGTGGTCATCTGCCCCGGCGACGCCGAGTCGTATCGCGCCGCCGCCGGCGAGCACGCCGCCCGCCTGCACTTCATCGAGCAGCACCAACCGCGGGGCTACGGCGACGCGCTGGCCCGCGCCGCGTCGTTCGTCGGCCGCGTCCCCTTCCTGCACCTGGTCGGCGACCACCTCTATGTCAGCGGCGAGACCCGGCGGTGCGCCCAGCAGCTTGTGGAAGCCGCCGAGGCCGAAGACTGTGCCATCTCCGCCGTGCAGGCGACGCGTGAGGCGATGCTTCCCTATTACGGCACGATCGGTGGCCGGCGCGTGCCCCGCCGCGGCGACCTCTACGAAGTCGAACGCCTGCTGGAAAAACCCACCCCCACCCAGGCCGAGCAGACGCTCATCGTCCCCGGCCTGCGCGCGGGGCATTATCTGTGCCTCTTCGGCATGCACGTGCTCACGCCCCGCGTCATGGACCTGCTCGCCGAGGCGGTCGCGGCCGATGCACAAATCAACGTCGCGCTCACCCCCGCCCTCGCCCAGCTTGCCGGCAAGGAACGCTACCTCGCGCTGGAGGTGCAGGGCCTGCGCTACAACATCGGGGTGAAGTACGGCCTGCTCACCGCGCAGCTCGCGCTGGGCCTGGCCGGCGACGACCGCGCCGAGATCCTCGCGCAGTTCACCGAGCTGCTGGCCGCCAAGCCGTGGGACCGCGACCGATGAGCCGAGCGTTAATCGACATCATCGAATCCGACGACCCCGCGCTGCGCGACACCGCGCTCGACGCCGTGTGCCGCGACGCCACCGCCGCGCAACTGCTCGCCCACGCCGAAGCGCTCGACGCCTACCGCCGCGGCTGCGACAACCTCTACTTCCGCGTCCGTGCGCTGTTTTTCCTCTACGCGATCCACCGCTTCCATCTGCCGACGCGATTATCCGTTGAGATGGCAGGGGGAAACCTTCCGGGGGCGGGGGTAGGGGCGGGGTTGGTGCCGTTCGGGGCGTATCAGCACCTGCTCGAGCGCCGTTTCCAGGAAGCGATCGACCACCTGCTCGCGGCCCAGCAGACGCAAGGCCCCAGCGACGGGCTTTGCAGCGCATTGGCCCGCGCCTACCACGAGCTGGGCTTCCAGACGCTGGCCGATCAGGTCCGCCGCTCGGTCCGCAGCGTGCGGGGCAACCAGTGGATGTTCCGCATGGGCCACCCGGCAGATCAGCCCCTGCGCCTCCGCCGCGAGCTGCTCGCGCGCGATGCGCACGACGGCTCGTCGCCCATCCTCACCGAAGCCACCGCCGTGCGCATGGACCTGACCCACAGCGGCTGGTCGGACATCTTCTTTCTGGGCATGGACTACCCCGAGGGCGCGCAGGTGCTCAACGTGTCGATCGACCTGGCGGTGCGCGGCCGCGACCCCGAACCGCGCCCGCCCATCGCGACGTTCCTGCGTGTCATCGATGAGCCGGTGATCCGATTAGTCAGCCTCGACCTGGGCGCGCGGGCGGAGGTGAGATCACTCGATGAGGTCTTCGATTTCGCCCGCGATTACCTGGGGCTGCTCAAGTCGGCGCTGATCGCCTCGGGCGTGGTGCCCGCGGGGCTGGAGGGCGCGGGCCGACCATTGGAAGAACTGCTCGCGCGCATGATCGGCCCCGGCCGGGGCCTGGAGATCGTCAGCCAGGTGCGCGACATCCCCAAGGGATCGCGCCTCGCGGTCTCGACCAACCTCCTCGCGTCGCTGATCGCGCTGCTCATGCGCGCGACCGGGCAGACCGCCAGCCTCACCGGCCCGCTCGAAGAGGACGAACGCCGCCTCGTCGCCGCCCGCGCGATCCTCGGCGAATGGCTCGGCGGGTCCGGCGGCGGGTGGCAGGACTCGGGCGGCGTGTGGCCGGGCATCAAACTCATCACCGGACAACATGCTCAGGAGGGCGACCCCGAGTTCGGCATCAGCCGCGGCCGGCTCATGCCCACCCACCGCGTGCTCGGTCGCGACGTTGTCACCGACGACACCCGCCGACGCCTGGCCGAGAGCCTTGTGCTGGTGCATGGCGGGATGGCGCAGGATGTCGGCCCGATCCTCGAGATGGTCACCGAGAAATACCTGCTGCGCGCCGAGCGCGAGACGACGGCCCGCGCCGAGGCGATCGCGGTGATGCGGCGCGTGCTCGATGCGCTGGCCGCGGGCGACATCCGCGAGCTTGGCCGGGCGACGACCGACAACTTCCGCGGGCCGATCCAGGCGATCATCCCCTGGGCGACCAATCGCTTCACCGAGACACTGATCGAGCGCACCGCCGCGCGTTTCGGCGAGCGGTTCTGGGGCTTCTGGATGCTGGGCGGGATGTCGGGCGGCGGGATGGGTTTCATCGTCGATCCGTCCGTGAAAGAAGACGCGCAGACCTTCCTCGCGCAGACGATGAGCGACGTGAAGCGCGAGCTGGAACACGCGCTGCCGTTCGCGATGGAGCCGGTGGTGTACGACTTCGCCATCAACGAGCGGGGCACCACCGCGACGCTGCTGACCGGGGACGCGGCGATGATGCCCGCGGGCTACTACGCGCTGGTCGTGCCCGACTGGCTGCGCAGCCACGCCGCGTCGCAGAGCGCGGCGGCGCGGCGCGAGCTCGAACGCTTCGGCAGCGCCTACCGCGACGAGCAGCGCCTCGCACCCATGGCCCGTACGCTCTTTGAGCGCATGGTGCCGCGACGCATGAACGAGGCGGGCGGCGAGCGCAGCCTGGCGGTGCTGCTGGTGGAGTTGGGCTTTGACCGCGAGCAGCACGAGCAGGTGCGCGCGGCGATGAAGGCGGGGCGCATCGGCCTGGCGCAGAACCGCCTGCCCGCATCAAGCACGATCCGTGACGTCGAACCCGGCGACGTGGTCGATGCGCGGGCGGGGCTGGAGCATCGTTATGCGCAGCGCGGTCGCGCGGCGCTGGAGGTGGGGGAGGTCGGCGTGATCAGCCTGGCCGCGGGTGCCGGCAGCCGGTGGACCGGCGGGGCCGGCGTGGTCAAAGCGCTGCACCCGTTCTGCAAGTTCGGCGAGCGTCACCGCAGCTTCCTCGAACTGCACCTGGCGAAGAGCGCCCGCGTCGGCCGCGAGGTCGGCACCGCGCCGGCGCACCTGATCACCACCAGCTATCTCACGCACGAACCCATCCGCGCCGCGCTCGACGCCGCGGATAACTTCGGATACGACGGCCCGCTGATGCTCTCGCCCGGACGATCCGTCGGGCTGCGCATGATCCCCATGGAACGCGACCTGCGCTTCGCGTGGGAAGAGATGCCCCAGCAGCGGCTCGACGAGCAGGCGCAGAAGATGCAGGACTCGCTGCATGCCGCGCTCATCCACTGGGCCCGCGACGCCGGCGAAGCCACCGACTACACCGACAACCTCCCGCTGCAGTGCCTGCACCCGGTCGGGCACTGGTATGAGTTGCCCAACCTGCTGCGCAACGGCGTGCTGCGCGAGCTGCTGGCCGAGCGCCCGCGGCTGCGCTACCTCATGCTCCACAACATCGACACGCTCGGCGCCGACCTGGACCCGGTGCTGCTGGGCCTGCACATCGAACAGGGACACACGCTGAGCTTCGAGGTCATCACCCGCCGCATCGAAGACCGCGGCGGCGGACTCGCCCGCGTGGACGGCCGCGTCCGCCTCGTCGAGGGCCTCGCCATGCCGCGCGAGGAAGATGAGTTTCACCTCTCGCTCTACAACACGATGACCACCTGGATCGACCTCGATCAACTGCTCGGCGTCTTCGGCTTACAACGCGACGAGCTGGGCGATGAGGCGAAGGTTTCCGAGGCGATCCGCAGGCTCGCCGGGCGCATGCCGACCTACCTCACCCTCAAGGACGTGAAGAAGCGCTGGGGCCACGGCCAGGAGGACGTGTACCCCGTCGCCCAGTTCGAGAAGCTCTGGAGCGACCTGACCGCGCTGCCCGAGGTCGGCAGCGGCTTCGTCATCGTCGATCGCCAGCGCGGCCAGCAACTCAAAGAACCCGCCCAACTCGACGCCTGGCTCCGCGACGGCTCCGCCGCGTACGTCGCGCAGCGCTGCGGGTGGTAAGCATCTGTAAATACAAGCGGAAGGATGTACCGATTGAAAATCGCACCGATCAGGCAAATCATGATCGCGGCGGGCGCGGCGTGAGGGTGGATGCGGAGGCTGGAAGTTTGCGCCAACCCGCCACATTTATCTCTGCAGCGTTTGGCTCCGCGCACTCTGCGTCTTCTGCGTCTTCCGCGTCCTCCGCCTCTCCGCGATATGTCTGCATCGAAGCGACCGCACGGCCATCATTTGGGATTCGTATCACCGTTCGCTGCCACACTCACCACACACCCGCCTTTCGCAGCCGCCAGCTTGACGCCTGCAAACCAGACCACGGTGCGATGCGTTTGGGGCTTTGCGTTGCGAGCCTTGAGCCGTAAGCGACCGGCCCCGATAGCGCGTCGCGGACCGCCGGCTGCCGCCGATTCACGCCCCCGCTCTCCCGCCCTCAAACTTGCGCTTTCACAACCTGCCGCGGCTTGCCGGCCCCGCCAGTTGTGGGCCGGCGCAGGCACTACCCGGCGCGGCGTTGGCGCAGGCGGTCGGCGGCGACGGCGGCGATGATGATCATGCCGGTGATGATCTCCTGCACCCAGTTGCTCATCTCCAGCTTCGTGCAACCGTTGGCGATGGTGCTCATGATCAGCGCCCCGACGATCGCGCCGAGGATGGAGCCCTGCCCCCCGGCCAGCGAGCCGCCGCCGATGACCACCGCCGCGATCACGTCCAGCTCATAGCCCAGGGCGGTGGTCGGGTTGCCGACGTTGTCGCGGCCGAACTGCAACACCCCGGCGACGCCGGCCAGCAATCCGCCCAGGGCGTAGATGAGCAGCTTGGTCCGCGTCACCCGCACGCCGCACAGCCGCGCCGTCGCCTCGTTGGACCCGATGGCGATCAGGTGTCGGCCGAAGCGCGTGTGCCGCAGCACCAGCGCGGCGGCGGCGGCGATCACCACCATCACCCACACGCCCGGCGGCAGGAGCATCCACCCCTCGCCGTCACGCAGCGGCCGCAGCAGCCCGGCCAAAAAGCCCTGCTCGGGCACGACGACCATCTGCTCCCCGGCCATGCCCTTCGCGGCCCCACGCAAAGCGCCCAGCGTCCCGAGGGTGACGATAAAAGGCGCAATCCGTCCGAAGGCGATCAGCGACCCGTTGATCAGCCCGCAGGCCATGCCCACCCCCGCGCCACACACCGCCGCCAGCCACGCCGGCATCCCCAGGTTCAGGAACCGCGCGACGCAGACCGCCGTCACCGCGATGATCGACGCGACCGACAGGTCGATGCCCGCGGCGATGATGATCAGCGTCGCCCCGACCGCCGCGGTGCCGATCACCGCCGTCTGCAGCAGGATGATCTCGAAGTTGCGCCAGCGCAAAAACGTCTCGGGACGCAGCACGCCAAACAACGCGATGATCAGCAGCAGGCCGAACAACGGCCCGAGCCAGTCGAGATACCGCGTCCACCACCGGGGCTGGGCCAGTTGCACCGCTTCGCTCACGCCGCCTCGCTCCCGATCGCCTCGGCGATCAATTGCTGTTCATCCCACGCGCCCACCTCCCGGGCCGCGCCCAGCACGCCGCGCCGCATCACCGCGATGCGGTCGGCCACCCCGAGCAGCTCCGGCAGGTAGCTGCTGACCAGAAGGATCGCCTTGCCCTGCCGGGCCAGGTCGTCGATGAGCCGGTAGATCGTGGCCTTGGAGCCGACATCAATCCCGCGGGTCGGCTCGTCGAGCAGCAGGACGTCGGCCCCGTGGTGCAGCAGACGGGCCAGGGCGACCTTCTGCTGGTTGCCCCCGGACAACCCGCTGATCGCCTGCCGCGGCCCCCGACAGCGGATCGTCAGGCGCTCGATGTGAGCGCGGGCGGCGGCGTCCTGACGCGCGGGCAGCACCGCACCCAACGGCCCGAGCGGCTCGAGCCGCGACAGCGTCAGGTTGTCGCCGACACTCATCTCCAGCGCCAGGCCCTCGGCTTTGCGGTCTTCGCTGAGCATCCCCACGCCCTGCCGCCAGCGCCGCGTCGGTGTCGCGGCACCCGTAAAACCCGCAAGCGCCACGCGACCACTGACGATCGGGTCGAGCCCGAAGACCGCTCGCAGCAACTCCGTCCGCCCCGCGCCGACCAGCCCGGCGATCCCCAGCACCTCGCCCCGACGCAGCGTCAGGCTCGCCTCGCGTGGCTTGATGCGCCCGGCCAGCGCGTCCAGTTCCAGCACGACCCGCCCCGGCGTGCGCGGGGTGCGGGGATACAGCTCGTTCACATCGCGCCCGACCATGAGGCGGATGATCCCGCGGTCGGTCAGTTGATCGACCGCCCCGCCGCCCACGCTGCGCCCGTCACGCAGCACCACCACATCGTCCGCCACCCGCCGCACCTCTTCGAGGAAGTGCGAGATATAGACCACCGCCAGGCCGCGCTCGCGGAGGCGGTCGATCAGCCCGAACAACCGCAGCGCGTCCTCCCGGCCGAGGCTGCTGGTCGGCTCATCGAAGACCAGCACCCGCGCCCCCACGACCAGCGCGCGGGCGATCTCGACCGCCTGCTGCTCCCCCACGCTCAGCCGGCCGGCGGCGCGGGTCAGGTCCATCTCCCCGCGGCCCAGCGGCACCAGCGCCTCGCGCGCCGCCGCGTGCATGGCACGCCAGCGCATCGCCCCGGCGGTGGTGGGCTCGACCCCGAGCATCACGTTCTCCACCACCGACAGGTGCGGGACGATCGACAGCTCCTGATAGATCATCGCGACCCCGGCCCGCCGCCCGGCGAGCGGGTCGGCCGGGGCGTACGGCCGTC
Source organism: uncultured Phycisphaeraceae bacterium (assembly GCA_964614575.1). Taxonomy (GTDB): domain Bacteria; phylum Planctomycetota; class Phycisphaerae; order Phycisphaerales; family Phycisphaeraceae; genus JBGTLW01. The sequence goes on from CAZTLX010000077.1 coordinate 14,570, forward strand.
CGTCCAGCCGCATCGCGCCCGCGTCGGCGCGGATCGCGCCGCTCAGGACCTTCATCAGCGTGCTCTTGCCCGCGCCGTTCTCACCGACCAGCCCGACCACGCGCCCGGCCGAGGCGGTCAGGTCAACGCCGTCGAGCGCCACGGTCGCGCCGAAGCGCTTCGTGATGCCGGTCATCTCCAGGCGGGGTGGGGTCATGGGCATACCGCGTCCGTCCATCACTCGCCCGCCCCGCGCGACCGCGGCCGCGGGCCGCCGCACGGACAGCGCCGCCGGCAGCGCGGGCAACCCTCACGGCGTGCCGATCATCGCCTTGATCGCCTCGTCGCCCAGGTTCTCCGCCGTCACCAGCGCCACGCCGGTGTCGATGCGGCTCTCCACGCCCTTGCCGTCGAGGTGATCGACCGCGGCCTGCACCCCCAGCCGACCCATCCGCGTCGGGTTCTGCACCACCAGCGCTTGAACCTGCCCCGCCTCCAGCCCGGCGATCAGCGGCGGCGAGGCATCAAAGCCCACGAACGTCTTCTTCCCGGCCAGCCCGTGCTTCTGCAACGCCAGCAGCATGCCGTAGGTCGTCGATTCGTTCACCGCAAAAATGCCGTCCGCCTCCTCAAGCTTGTCTAGCATGTTCTCCGCCGCGTTCTGCGCCTCGGACGCATCCGCGCCGCCCCGGCGGTTATCGACGATCAATTCGATGCCCGGGTGCTGCCTGATCGCCTCGACAAAGCCCGCCTCGCGCTCGCCGGTCGAGGCGTGGCCGGCCTCGTAACGCAGCAGCACCACCTTGCCCCGGCCGCCGAGCAGCTCGGCCAGCTTCTCCCCGCCCATCTGCCCGCCGCGGTGGTTGTCGGTCGCGACGAACGACACGAAATCCTCCCCCGCCCGCCCGCTGACCGCCGAGTCGATGATCACCACCGCCGTGCCCTGCGCCGTGGCGTTGGCGACGCTCGACGCCAGGGCCGCTTGGTTGAGCGGCGCGAGCACGATCGCGTCCACGTTCTGAGCGACGAAATCCTCGACGATCGACTTCTGCTGGCTCAGGTCGTTTTCCTTGAGCGGGCCCTTCCACACCACCTCGACCCCCAGCTCTTCCCCCGCCTGCCGCGCGCCGGCCTCGACGCTCTTCCAGAACACGTGCGTGGTGCCCTTGGGGATGACCGCGATCCGCCGGACCCCCGGCCGCACATCGCCGCCCTCCGCCGCCGGGTTCGCGTCCGACGGCCCGCCCCGATCACAACCGGCCAGCCCCACCACCGGGGCCAAGGCCAGGACCAGACCCAGAAACAGCCGTCGCGTGACGTGATGCATGATCGTTGAACCTCCAAATAACTCGGAACGGACGCAAACACTGAGCCGATCGCAAAGCAATATACCCGTTGACCACGCCCCCCACACCCCGCAAGCCGCCCCGCGATGAGCGGCGAGCAGGTGGGGAAAGGGGGTCAGGGGTCAGGGGTCAGGGGTCAGGGACCGGGGAACAGGGACCGGGGAACAGGGATTAGGGATCAGGGTTCAGGGATCGGGACTACCAACTAAGAACGACAAACGACGAACTTCCCAGCCCCGCCGCTTCCCAGCCCCGCCGCGCCCTTGGCGACCCCCGCGCGCACCTTCTTACTGAACATACAGTTGCGCGCCAAGCTCGCAGAGCTCGCAGAGGAGACGCAAGCCGTGAGAGGATGGGGAACAGGGGTCAGCGATCGGGGAACAGGGATCAGGGATCAGGGATCGGGACTACTAACTAAGAACGACGAACGACGAACTTCCCAGCCCCTACGCCCTACGCCCTACCCCCTACGACCCAGCGCACCCGCCCCCCATTCGTCATTCCAACCTCGACATTCGTCATTCCCCCGCCCCCCTATTCCACCCCAAACCATTCGGCTAAACTGAGGCGAAGGCATTTCGCCCGGAGCACCGTCATGTATGACCAGATCACCAGCGATCCCGCGATCCTGGGCGGCAAACCCGTGATCCGTGGCACACGCATCAGCGTCGAGATGATCCTCGAGTGGGTCGCCTCGGGCGCGACGCGCGACGACATCCTCCAGCGCCATCCCCACCTCAGCGCCACCGGCGTCGAGCAGGCCCTCACCTACGCCGCCGCCGCCCTTCGCCACGACGTCCTGCTCACCGAAGAGGTGGCCGGGTGACCGGGCTGCGCCTGCTCACCGATGAAAACATCGACCCGCAGGTAATCGCGCACCTGCGTCATGCGGGTTTCGATGTACTGGATATTTTCAGCGCCGGGCTGCAAGGCCGCCCCGACCGCAAGTCCTCCATCTGGCCTATCAGCAACATCGCGCCGTCCTGACTCACGACTCGGACTTCGGCACCCTGGCCATCCACCAGCGCCAGCCGATGATCGGCATCATTTACCTGCGCCCCGGCCACATCGACCCCGCCTTCACCATCGGAACCCTCGAAGCCATCCGCCACGCCAACCCCGATCTCCAACCCCCCTTCATCCTCGTCGCCAAACGCACCGGCCCCCGCGTCACCATCCGCCTCCGTCGACCGCTCGCAGACCGCGATTAGCGGTGAGCAGGTGGGGAACGGGGGGTCAGGGTTCGGGGATCAGGGAACTGGGTTCAGGGATCAGGGTCAGAGCTACCAACTAAGAACGACGAACGACGAACTTCCCAACCCCTACGCCCTACGCCCTACCCCCTACGACCCAGCGCACCCACCCCCCCA